>NZ_CP041690.1:3452500-3752500 GCF_008000755.1 Youhaiella tibetensis
GGGAGTGATTAACTCACTCGCGTCGTTCGTGCTAAACCGTCGCTTTCGCTCCGGTCAGTGCTTCGTTCGCCGCCGCGTTTCGCAGCGCCGCCTCAGCGATGTCGGGGTTATATGGGCGACCCGATTTGCTGTCAACGGCCATTTTGCGAAAAACGAAAAAATCCGTCATCTCGACCTGTGGAAAGTCGTTTTCGCGTTTTAGATCAAAGCGTTACTCCGTCATCACGCCGTCGTGGTGTTTTCCCACAGCCGGTTTCGTGACGATTCCGCGACGGTTTGCGG
This sequence comes from Youhaiella tibetensis, assembly GCF_008000755.1. Classification (NCBI taxonomy): domain Bacteria; kingdom Pseudomonadati; phylum Pseudomonadota; class Alphaproteobacteria; order Hyphomicrobiales; family Devosiaceae; genus Paradevosia; species Paradevosia tibetensis. Next base: position 3,452,783 of record NZ_CP041690.1, read on the forward strand.
CCCTCTCTCCCGCACCTTGCCTGCAAAACAAAAGGGAGGACCGTGCGGCCCTCCCCTTCCCGTCCCCAGCGAGGCCGGTTTTGCCCCTACTCGGCGGCCATGGTCTTCTTGAAGGTGTCCAGGTGCTTGGCCTGTGCCTCGATCATGCGCTCGCGATAGACGCCATAGATGATGTCGGTATCGTGCAGCGTCACGCCCGCAATGGTCGGCGAAGCGAAGACCGGCAGCTCGATGCCGCGATCGGCCAGGTTCTGCGCCGTTTCCGCGATGAGCTCGTGCATCATGATCATGGCCAGCACCGTCGAGGAACCCGAGACCGGACGGCTCCAGCCTTTCACGTCCACGATGGCATCCTCGATGGGTGCGCCGGTATCGATGACGATATCGGCGGCATCGGCCAGGCGCTTGCCCGAAGAGTGGGTCGCCGGCTTGTCCAGGTTCGCCTTGGCGGTAATGGCAATGACGGTCATGCCGCGCTTCTTGGCATAGAGCGCCGTATCGATACCCGAGGCATTGCGGCCCGAGTGACCGAAGATGACGATGGTGTCGCCTTCATTGAGCGGCTGATGGTCGAGGAACTTCTCGGCGTACTTCTCGGTGCGCTCGAGCCAGAGCAACTCGCGCACGCCACCGGCGCCCAGCACGTTGTGCCACATCACGCGCGGGTCGGTCAGCGGATTGAAGCCAACATAGGAACCGTAACGCGGAAACGTTTCCTGGACGGGCAGCACCGAGTGGCCCGAACCGTAAAGGTGCACGAGGCCCTTGTTGGCGAGGGTATCGGCCATGGCGGCGGACGCCTTGGCGAACGCGTCCTGGTTGGCAGCGCCGGCCTGCTCGGCGAGCTTGGCCAGCTTGCTGATGTAAAGGAGGGACATGGGGAGGACCTTTCAGGGAGTGGTTAGATGTAAAGCGTTGATCGGATCTCGTAGCGGTCGGCCCGCATGGTCGAGACGGTGAATTCGAATGGCCCCTTGGCGTCGTAGGCGATGCGCTCGACGACGAAGGCGGGCGTGCCGGCGGGGAGCCGGATGAGGTCGGCGTCGATCTCGGAGACCGCCCCGACGCGATAGACTTCCTTGGCCTTGACCGGGATCACCCCATAGCGGGCGCGCAGCAGGTCATAGAGCGACTGCATTTCCCTGGCGTCTTGGGCCAGCTCGGCGAAACGACTCTGCGGCAGATGCGCGGTCTGGATGCCGATGGGTTCGCTATTGCCCAGCCGCAGGCGGCGCAGGCGCACCACCGGATCGCCGAGCGAAAGATCGAGCGCATCGGCGACGTCCTCGCTGGCGGGGACGACTTCGGCGTCGAGCAGTTGCGTGCCCACGGTCAGGCCGAGCGAGGCCATTTCCTCGGTGAAGCTGGTGAGGCCGCGCACGCCGGCGACGACCGTGGCGCTGCGCACGAAGGTGCCTCGGCCATGCTCGCGGCGAAGCAGCCCCGCTTCCTCGAGATTGCGCAGGGCGTGGCGCACGGTGATGCGCGAGATGCCGAGCAGGTCGCAGAGCTTGTCCTCGTTGGGGATCTGCGATCCGGACGCCCACTCGCCGTTTTCGATCAGCGCCCGCAGGGCCATCTCGGCCTGGTGCCAGAGCGGCTCGGCGCGGCGGCGATCGGGTTTTTGAAACATCTTCACGTCAGTCATGGCGTTGTCCCCATTCCCTGCCCATGCTGCCGGCAACAGCCGCGCCGACAAGGCCGGCGCGCGGCCCGAAATGGCCCGCACGGATTTCGATTGCCCGCAGATGCGGGGGAAGTTGCCGGCGCAAGGCCGCCAGCATCGGCGGCACGATGACGTCGGTGGATGATGCCACCCCACCCGCCAGGATCACCGCCTGCGGATCGAGCAATGCCACGGCTCCGGAAAGCGCGGTGCCGAGGGCCTGCATCGGTTTGCCCAGGGCCGCGATGGCTTCGGGCTCGCCGGCGCGGGCAGAAGCGATGAGCGCCGAGCCATCCTTGAGGCCGATCGCCTGCCCGGCGGCATCGAGGGCGCGGCCCGAAGCATGGCGCTCAAGCCAGCCGGAGCGGTCCTCGCCCGGATCGGAAAGATCGGCACTCGCCCAGCCGAAGGAGCAGGCGCCCCCGCCGCTGCCGCGAATGATGCGCCCGCCCGCCAGCACGGCCGAGCCGATGCCCGTGCCGATGGCAAGAAGAATGGCGTCCGAGAGTCCTCGGGCCGAGCCGGCGGCGACTTCGGCGAGAAGCGCGAACTGCGCGTCGTTGCCGAGGCCGATTTCGATGCCCGGGAAAAGGGTCTTGAGATCGTTGCCGTCGAGATAGCCGAGATTGGGCACCCACACGCAGGTGGTGTCGCGGGCAAGGCCGGGAATGCCGAGCCCGAGATGGGTGGCGTTGTACTCGGCGATGAGACCGCCGACCCTGGCGGTGAACTCACCGAGGCTCTGCGGCGCCGGCCACTCGCCGACCGGCTGGACGCCCTCGGGGTTGGCGGCATCGGCGATCCCCGCCCGCAGGCGGGTGCCGCCCAGATCGATAGCGATAACGCGGCTCATCCCTTCACCCCCGTGGCGACGATGGAATCCACAAAGAAGCGCTGCAGGAAGACGAAGAGGATCAGCGGCGGCAATACCGCCAGCGTTGCGCCGGCCATGACGAGGCCCGTATTCATCGCGCCGCGGTTATAGGAGAGCAGGCGCGAGAGCGAGATGACGATGGGGTACTGGTCGGTATTGCCCTGCAGCACCGTGAGCGGCCACAGATAGCTGTTCCAGTGGTAGACGAAGGCGAAGAGCGCCAGGGCCGCGATTGCCGGCATCACCGAGGGGGCGACGATCTGGAAGACGATCTTGAGCTCGGAGGCGCCATCCATGCGGGCGGCGTCGATCAGCTCGTCCGGCACGCCCTTGATGAACTGGCGCATGAGGAAGATGCCGAAGGCATTGGCGAGGTTCGGCACGATGACGCCGGCCAGGCTGGCGTTGAGCCCGAGATAGCCCACGATCCGGTAGAGCGGGATCAGCGTCACGATGGGCGGCAGGAACATGGTGGCGATCAGCACCGAGAACAGCACGTTCCGGCCCTTGAACTGATATTTGGCGAAGGCATAGCCGGCCATCAGCGAGGTCACGAGGATCGCGCCCGTCGTGAAGACCGCGATGATCGCCGAATTGATGAACGAGCGCCCGACGCTGATGACGTCGGCCACCTGGCGATAGGCATCCAGGTTCGGCGTCGCCGGGAACCAGACCGGCGGCACCGCCATGGTTTCCTGCGGGGTCTTGAGGCTGGTCAGCACCATCCACACCAGCGGGAAGGCGGCGACCACCGAAGCCAGGATGATGAGCGTGAAGATGATCGCCTTGGACAGGCTGATGCCGTTCCAGCGCGGACGCTCGTTGCTGCGCGGTTCGGTTGTGGCAAGGGTCGTGGTCATGCGCGGTCTCCCTTGCGTCCGAAGAAGGCAAAAAGGGCGACGATGGCCACGATCAGCGAGAGCATCAGCGTCACCGCCATGGCCGAGCCCAGCCCGCCCTGCGCGCGTTCGATGCCGACGCGCCGGATATGATAGGTGAGGACATTGGTGGAATTGACCGGCCCGCCCTGCGTGATGAGCGCCACCGGCTCGAACACCTGCACCGCGTTGATGATGGCGATGACCGAGGCGAAGAGCATGGTGTTGGCGAGAAGCGGCAGCGTGATGGTGCGGAACTTCTGGTCCGCCCGCGCGCCATCGATTTCGGCCGCTTCATAAAGAGAGACGGGGATCTGCGTCAGCCCTGCCACCACCAGCACGGTGAAGTAGCCGATCTGCTGCCAGACATTGAGGATGACGATCGAGAAGAGCGCCGTATTGGGCGAAGATAGCCAGGTCTGCGGCCCGATGCCGAACCAGCCCAGGATCTGGTTGAGCGGCCCCTCGGTCGGCGAATAGAGCTTCGAGAACACCAGGGCCACCGCGATCATCGGCACCATGTAGGTGGAAAACAGCACCGTGCGCAGGAACACCCCGCCCTTGACGTGCTTCTGGTGCACCAGCAGGCCCAGCCCCACCGAGAGCGGCAGGATGATGATGACCGAGAGCGCCGTGTAGATCGCGGTGTTGACCAGCGCGCCCTTGAAGTCGCGGCCGATCGAGGTGTTCGAGAAGATATCGAAGAAATTCTTGAGGCCGATGAACTGGGCCGTCTCGAAACCGGTCTGCGTCGACCAGTTCTGGAACGACAGCCAGATGGTGAGCAGCATCGGCACAAAGATGAAGACGCCGATCACAGCGACGGCCGGGCCCAGCATGACGGCCAGCGATCCTATAGTCTGTCGTTGCATCGGCTATTCCTGAAAGTCGTCGTGTAGGTGGTAGTCAGCCCACCACCCTCGATCCATCCCCGCCACCGCACTTCCCCCGCTTCAAGCCGGGGCCCACGGATTTCTCCACGCGGGTGGAGGGTTGGAATGGGCCCCGGGTCTTCGCCCGGGGAAGTTCCGTGGTTGGGGGGAGTTGGTGGCGTGGCTGTCCACGCCACCTTGAGCCTTACTGCGCGTTGCGCGTCAGGATTTCCTCGGCGTCAGCCTGCGCGTTCGCCTGGGCATCGGCGGCATTAAGCTGACCGAACTGCATGGCTTCGAGCGTCTTCTGCAGGGCTTCCGAGAATTCCTGGCCGCCGAGCACGGTCGGGAACGGCTTGGCGTCGGCGAGCGTGGCGGTGTAGCCGGCGAGGAACGGGTCGGAGAGCTTGCCCGAAAGCGCGGTCACGTCGGAATTGCGCGAGGGCAGGATACCCATCGAGATGAGGATATCGGCCATGGCCGAAGCGCCTTCCGGCCCGGATTCGGGTCCGTTGAGCCAGGTGAGGAAGTCCCAGGCGGCGGCCTGTTCTTCCGGCGAGGCCTTGGAATTGACCACGGTCATCCACGAATAGGAGATCGAGCGGGCCTTGTCGCCCGACGGCCCCACGGGAATGGGCGCGGTGGCGATATCGGCAAAGGCATCGCCCATGCCGGCCTTGAGGGCGGATTCCCACCAATTGGCCATGATGATCATGCCGGTCTTGCCCGAGACGAAATTGTCCAGGAACGGCCCGGTGGTGTTGGCGTCGGCCGTAGCCATCGCCGGATCGGAATAGCCTTCCTTGATCAGCGTCTCGTAGAGCTCGAAGGTCTGCTTGGCCTGCTCGGTATCGAGCGTCGGCTTGCCGTCGACCACGAGGTCGCCGCCATTGGAGACGAGCAGCGAAGCGAAGGGATGCAGCACGCCCGCGGCCCAGGAATTGATGAGCCCGAAACCCTGCTGGCCCTTGTCCTTGTTGGTGAGCGCCTTGGCGGCGGCCAGGAACTCGTCCCAGGTCTTGGGCGGCCCGGCGATGCCGGCTTCCTCGAAGAGCTTCTTGTTGTAGTTGAGCGCGTAGACGTCGATTTCGTTCGGCACGCCATAGAGGGTGCCCTTCTGGCTGGCCGCCGAGACGATACCGGCCGGCCAGTTGGCGGTGACGTCGGCAGCAACGGCTTCGGGAGCCGGAGCGACGAGCGCGTCCTTGGCGAGGTCCGGCAGCCAGGCGTCATAGATGCCGGCAATGGTGGCGCCACCAGCGCCGCCGCCCGAAGTGCGCAGCGTCGTCAGCAGGTCGCCGAACGGCACGGCGCGCACGGTGATCGCCACATCCGGATGCGCTTCCGAATAGGTCTTGGCGGCAGCTTCGAGCTTGGCAACGGTATCGGGCGCCCAGTGCGTCAGGAACGACACGTCGACGGCCCAGGCAGTACCCGGCGTCATCGCGACGATGGCGATGGCGGCGCAAGAAATGCTCCGGTTAAGCTTCATTGAAATTCCCTCCTTTGACCGGGGATGGGTGGCCCGGCCCTGTTTGACAGAAGGAGAGGTTATAACGTCATAATGGGAGTGGCAAGAGGTTATAACGAGTTGTGGATCGGGGTGCCGCACCCCCACCCATGTTCCCTCCCCACAAGGGGGAGGGAGACCTGCGGGCTCGATCGCGCCCCAACGCATCCCTCCCCCTTGTGGGGAGGGAACGAGGGTGGGGGTAAAGCAAGAGCCACAGTGCTCCTTGCTCCCCCTCCCAGCCTCCCCCGCAAGGGGGGAGGTGTTTCGAATCGAGTTGCTGGTGAACGACGCGTGCCAAAACCGCGATAGGCACCTCCCCCCTTGCGGGGGAGGTTGGGAGGGGGGTAGCCACACACCCCAAACAAAAAGGGGCGACCCACCGGCCGCCCCTCTCAATCACTCCGCCAGCACCAACCCCTTGGTCAGCTCCAGCGCCTGCCGTTCGAACAGCCGGCGATAGATCCCGCCCTGAAGCTGGATCAGCTGAGCGTGATCCCCCTCCTCGACGATCTTGCCCTTGTCGAACACCAGGAGGCGATCGAGCGACTTCACCGTTGAGAGCCGGTGCGCGATGACGAGCGTGGTCCGCCCCACCATCAGCCGCTCCATGGCCCGCTGGATCAGCACTTCGCTTTCCGAGTCGAGGCTCGAGGTGGCCTCATCGAGGATGAGGATCGGTGCGTCGGCGAGGAAGGCCCGGGCGATGGCGACGCGCTGCCGCTCGCCGCCCGAGAGTTTCACGCCGCGTTCACCCACCAGCGTCTCGTAGCCCTTGGGCAGAGCCATGATGAACTCGTGGGCGCTGGCGAGGCGGGCTGCCTGCTCGATCTCGGCGCGGGTGGCGCCGGGGCGGGCATAGGCGATGTTCTCGGCCAGCGAGCGGTGGAAGAGGATCGGCTCCTGCTGCACGATGGCGATCTGCTGGCGCAGCGAGGATTGCTGCACCCTCGAGATATCCTGCCCGTCGATCACGATCTTGCCGCCCGTCACGTCGTAGAGACGCTGGATGAGCTTGACGAACGTGGTCTTGCCCGAGCCCGAGTGCCCCACGAGGCCCACCTTCTCGCCCGGCGCGATCTGCACCGAGAAGTCCGAATAGAGCGGACGAGCATGCGAGCCGTAACGGAAGTCGACATGGTCGAAATCGATCCGACCTTCCTCGATGACGATCGGCTTGGCGCCGGGCTTGTCGTCGATCCCCAGCTTCTGGTGATGGATGTCGACTAGCTCCTCCATGTCGTTGATCGACTTCTGGAGGTTGCGGATGTGCATGCCCACGTCGCGCAGGTACCCCTGGAGGATGAAGAACGTCGTCAGCACGAAGGTGATGTCGCCGGCCGAAGCCACGCCCGTCTGCCAGAGCCAGAGGCCGGCAGCCAGGATCGCGCCGCGCATGGCCAGCAGCATCACGCCCTGCACCGAGCCGTTGAGGGTGCCGCGGTTCCAGGTGCGGTCGGTACGGTGGCTCCACTTGTCGACCACCTTGGAGAGACGCGATTCCTCGCGCGTCTCGGCGCCGAAGGCCTTGACCACGGTGTTGCACGAGATCGCATCGGCCAGCGCCCCACCCAGCTTGGTGTCCCAGGCATTGGAGAGCGTGGCGGCCGGGGCGACATAGCCCACCGAGAGGAAGAAGGTGAGGCCGATATAAAGGAGCGAACCCACGCCAACGATCAGGCCCATGATCGGCCAGTAAAGGCCGAGCAGGATCGTCGAGCCCACCAGCATCACCAGCGAGGGGAAGAGCGCCACCAGAATGGTGTCGTTGAGGAGATCGAGCGCCCACATGCCGCGCGTGACCTTGCGCACGGTCGAGCCGGCAAAGCTGTTGGCGTGCCAGTCGGTCGAGAAGCGCTGCAGGCGATGGAAGGAATCGGCGACGATGTCGCTCATCATCCGCAGCGTCAGCTTGATGATGCCCATGAAGGTGAGCTGGCGCAGCACCACCGAACCGAGGCCGAGCGCCATCAGCGCCCAGAACGCGGCGATGGCGGCATTCCAGGCGATCTCATCGCCCGCCGCGCCGCTGGCGACGGCATCCACGAGCTTGCCCGAATAGAGCGGGGTCAGCACGTCGGCGATGGTCGCGACCATGATGAAGCCGACGATGGACGCGATCCGCATCGGCTGCCTGGCCCAATGTTGGGCAGTAAATCCGAGCACGTTCTTGAAGGCGTGCGCACGGATGTCGAGCTTGAAACGAGCCATTGTTTTCGATCCGGACTCGCCCGCACGCGGCACGAGTATCCGGTCCCATAAAGCAGAGAAAAGGAAATACATCCGGCGGGGCGGGCTGCTTGGCGGCCCCGAACTTACGCAGCGCGGATGGTGGTGACCTTGCGTGAGCGACCTAACGGTGCTGCTTGGCCATAATCCCGAAACAAGGGAATGCTCCGGCCGGGAAAACGCGCATATCTGTCATAAGACGCCTCCCTGTGGCGTGAGCGAAGAAGAAGCTTGTAGCCGAGGGATTCGGGTTTGGGAAGAGGGAAAGAGGGGGGCCCCATGCGCGCGGCCTCCCCCTCATCCGGCGCTTCGCGACACCTTCTCACCGACGAGGCGAAGGTTGGCGCTTGCCTCTCCGTCCGTGCCCCAGCGAAACCCTCGCCCCGTCGGGGAGAGGGTGCCCGGCAGGGCGGTGAGGGGAGCCGCACACACCGCACCCCCTACCCCCACATCCCGTCGCCTGCTATCTCTCCCCTCCTCACCATCGCAGCACCACCATGTCACCTCGTCCTCACAACCTTCCGCTCGGCATTCTTGCCGGTATCGGCGCCGGCGCCTTCTGGGGCGGGGTGTTCCTGTTGCCCAAGGTATTGCCCGAGTTCTCGCCGTTCGAGCTGACGGTCGGGCGTTACCTCGTCTACGGGCTGGTGTCGCTGATGCTCCTCGCCCCGCAATGGCGGCGGATCGTCCGGGTGGTCCGGGCCGCCGACTGGGTGGCGCTCGTCCGCCTCTCCATGCTCGGCAACATCGTCTATTACGTCTTCCTGGTCGAAGCGATCCACCTGGGCGGCATCGCCATCGCCTCGCTGATCGTGGGCCTCATCCCGGTCGTCGTCACCCTTGTCGGCTCGCGCGACCACGGCGCCATCGCGCTCAAGAGCCTCGCCGGCCCGCTGCTGGTCATTGCGGTGGGCATGGTGCTCATCAACTACGATCTCTTCGCCATCGATCCGGGCGGAGCCGACCCCTGGCTCAAGCTCGTCGGCGTCATCTGCGCCGTGGTGGCGCTAGGCTGCTGGTCGGCCTATGCCGTGGGCAATGCCCGCTGGCTGGGCAAGATCCACGCCATCTCGAGCCAGGACTGGTCGCTGCTGACGGGCCTCGTCACCGGCGGCCTGGCCGTGATCCTGGCAATCCCGGTCTTTGCGCTCTCGACCGGGCACGAAGCCTCCGCCTGGATGAACTTCTGGATCGGCAACGCCGTCATCGCCATCGGCGCCTCGGTCATCGCCAACAGCCTCTGGAACGCCGCCAGCCGCTTGCTGCCGCTCACGCTTTCCGGCCAGATGATCATCTTTGAAACCCTCTTTGCGCTGCTATACGGATTCCTCTTCGAACAGCGCTTCCCCCGGCCGCTCGAAATGCTGGCGATCGCGGCCCTCATCATCGGCGTCACCTGGTCGGCCCGGCTGCACCAGAGCCACGCCGTTCAGCATCAATAAGGCGAGGAGACCATGCCCCAAAACCCGAACTGGACCGACCGGCCCTATCACCGGCACTGGCTGATCCAACAGGCCGACGCGCTGTTCGATTTCTTCCAGCAGCCCTCGATCAACCCGGCCGGGGGCTTTTACGAGCTCACCGACGACGGCAAGCCGCAGACCTGGCTCAACGGGTTGCGCCAGATCCACGTCACCACGCGCATGGTGCACTGCTTCTCGATCGGGAGCCTACTCGGCCGGCCCGGCTCGGACGAGATCGTCGACCACGGCCTCTCCTATATCTGGGAGAAGCACCGCGACGCCGAGCATGGCGGCTACATCTGGAGCCTGGACAATACCGGCCTCAAGGACACCAGCAAACAGGCCTATGGCAACGCCTTCGTGCTGCTGGCCGCCTCGAGCGCCAAGGTCGCCGGGCGCCCTATGGCCGACCAGATCCTTGCCGACATCACCGAAGTCATCAACACGCGCTTCTGGGAAGAAGCCAATGGCGCGGTGACCGAGGAATTCAACCGCGACTGGTCCCCGATCAGCAATTATCGCGGCCAGAATTCCAACATGCACCTGACCGAGGCGCTGATGGCCGCCTTCGAGGCTACGGGCGACCGCTCATACCTCGACAAGGCCGAGCGCATCGCCGACCTCATCATCAACCGCAATGCCCGCAAGCTCGGCTGGCGCGTGGCCGAGCACTTCGACTCCAACTGGGTGCTCGATGAAGGTTATCGCGGCGCCGACATGTTCCGCCCCGCCGGCACCACGCCCGGCCACTGGCTCGAATGGGCGCGCCTGTGCCTGCAGCTCTGGGTCCTGGGCGGCAAGAAGATCGATTGGCTCAGGGAAGCGGCGCAGGGCCTTTTCAAGGCATCGATCGAGCTGGGCTGGGACTCTTCGCGCGGCGGCTTCTATTACACCCTCGACTGGCAGAACCAGCCGGCGCTCAAGCAGAAGCTCTGGTGGCCGGTCAGCGAAGCCATCGGCGCCGCCACCTTCCTCAAGGCCCATGTCGGCGGGGACTATTACGAAGACTGGTACCGCCGCCTCTGGGACTTCGCCGCCAACCACCTGATCGACATCGACAACGGCGGCTGGCACCCCGAGCTCACCGAAGACCTCAAGGTCGGCTCGAGCCTCTTCGAGGGCAAGCCCGACATCTACCACGCCCTCCAGGCCTGCCTCATCCCGCTCTTCCCCGCCGAAGGCAGCCTCACCAGGTCCATTGTCGAGAGCGGCGGTCGGATCTAGCGCTGGGACCATTCGCCCCTCAACCTCTCCCCACAAAGGGGAGGGAAGCCGTGGAGCGAGATCGAGCCGGCAGGTCTCCCTCCCCCTTGTGGGGAGGGAACAGGGGTGGGGGGAAGCACGCAACCCGATCCCGGTTAACCCAACATGCGATTCTCGCATGCCTCCTCTACGCTTTGAGCCCTACCGCTTCGGTGCGGTCTGCGCCATTTAAGCAGCGTACAAGGAAGGACCGAAACAGATGAACATCCGCCAGAAACTCGCCCAGTTCGCCCAGTATCAGCAGACCGTCCGTGAGCTCTCCGCTCTCGACAACCGTCAGCTCAAGGACCTCGGCATCACCCGGGCAGACATCAAGACCATCGCTCGCGGCGCAGCGCTCTAACCAGCAGCTACCGAAACAGCGATACCGAACGAAGGCGCCCGCAAGGCGCCTTTTGTTTTTGGGGCCGGCAAACACGGTTCACGTCCGCTTAACCCTAGCCCCGCAATTCTCCCCATCGCGCCCCGCCGCAAGGCAGAATGCCCGCTGGAATCCATCCCTCGGGCAAGCCCATGTCTCTGGTCCACACAACCGACTCCGCGGCCCTCGCCGGCCGCGCCGCCGGCGCGGAATATATCCAGGCACGCGCGCGCGCCTGGTTGCCCCTCATGGTGGCCGCATGGATCTTCTCGGGCGGCATCATTCTCTTCGAGCCCTCGTTCTACGAGTTCCTGTTCCTGCCCGTGCTCGGTCTCGCCATCCTGGCGGGGATGCGCCTCTATCGCTCGACCCTGCCGCTCCTGGTGCTGACCATCGCCTTCGTGCCCTTCTCGCTGATCGCCGCCTTCCAGGTGGTCAACATCGAGATGTCCCAGGCCTTCATCTTCGCCATCGTCACCATCTTCCTGCTGCTCACCACCTATTTCGCCGCCAACTACGTGGCCGTCGACACTCACCGGCGCATGCGGGCGATCATCATCGCCTATGCCGCTATCGCGGTGATCTCGAGCGTGATCGGGGTGCTGGGCTACCTGCACCTGGTGCCCAATGGCGACCTGTTCCTGCTCTATGGCCGCGTCAAGGCCATGTTCAAGGACCCCAACGTCTTCGGCCCGTTCCTCATACTGCCGGCCATCTACGCCCTGCAGCGCATCCTCATGACCCGCGACTTGAAGCGCATGCTCGTCGCAGGCGCCATCTTCATGATCATCCTCGTCGGCGTCTTCGCCAGCTTCTCGCGCGCCGCCTGGGGCAATTTCGCCGCCGCCTCGCTCCTCTGCTTCCTCATGGTGTTCCTGCTCGAAGCCGGCGTTCGCGACAAGGTGCGCCAGATCATGCTCGCCCTGGCGGGCGGCGCCGCGCTCATCGTGCTGCTCGCCGGCATCATCAGCACCCCGGCCTTCAATTCCCTCTTCGAGACCCGCGCCAGCGTCACCCAGGACTACGACACCGGCGAAACCGGCCGTCTCGGACGCCAGGGTTACGCCTTCGATCTGGCGCTCCAGCACCCCTGGGGCCTGGGGCCGATGGAGTTCGGCACGCTCGAAATCGCCGAGGCGCCCCACAACAGCTACGTGACGGTCCTGCACCATTACGGCTGGGGCGGCGGCCTGGCCTATTACCTGCTGATCATCCTCACGCTCTGGCGCGGCTTCTGGGGCCTGCGCTTCAAGGCCAACCGCCTGCTGCTGATCCCGCTGCTGGCGACCTATGTCCCCCTCGTGGTCGAGGCGGCCATCATCGACATCGACCACTGGCGCCACTATTTCCTCATTGTCGGGCTCATCTGGGGCGTCACCACCTTCAACGCCGCCGACCAGCCGCGGCGCGACCGCGAGGCGGCCCTCATCTAGCCGCTGCCCTTGCACGGCGCAAAAACTGCTGATCCAATATGGCCCTGGAAGCGTTGTACTTTCCCACGCTGCTTTTGGACCGGCCCAGGATCTCGCAATGCCAGGCTCGCCGATCATCGAACTGCGCAATCTCGGCAAGCACTACGGCAACACCGTCGCGCTCGACGACATCAACCTGGATATCCTCGACAACGAAGCCTTCGCCCTGCTCGGGCCGAACGGAGCGGGCAAGACCACCCTGCTTCATATCCTCTGCTCGATCCTCACCCCGGATTCGGGCACCGCCACCATCGCCGGGTTCGACGTCGTCCGGCAGCCGCTGCGCGCCCGCAAGAATCTCGGCGTCGTCTTCCAGGAGCCGAGCCTGGACGACCGACTGACCGTCTACGAAAACCTCGATTTCCACTGCCTGATCTACCAGGTGCCCGCCCGCGAGCGGAAACGGCGCATCGCCGAAGTGCTCGAACTGGTCGAGCTTTCCGACTGGCGCGACAAGCTCGTCCGTACCCTCTCTTCGGGCATGAAGCGGCGCCTCGAGATCGCGCGCGCCCTCGTCCACGATTCCCGCATCGTCTTCCTCGACGAACCCACCGTCGGGCTCGACGTGCAGTCGCGCGCCCGCATCTGGGGCTACCTCGATGAACTGCGCAAACGCCGCCAGCTCACCCTCGTGGTCACCACCCACTACATCGAGGAAGTGGAGAATTGCGACCGGGTCTGCATCATCGACCAGGGCCGCATCATGGCCATCGGCACCCCGGCGGGTCTCAAGAGCGACTATGGCCACCAATCCCTGCGCGTGGTCCCCATCGACGCCGATGCCCTGGGCGAGATCCGCGCCGCCTATCCCGAGGCGGGCCAGCAGGACGACGAACTCGTCATGCCCGTTCCCGATGATCGCTTCGCCGGCGCGTTCCTGGCGCGCTACGGCAACCGGGTGAAGGAATTCGTCCTCGATACGCCAAGCCTCGAACAGGTGTTCCTGGCGCTGACCGGCCGCGCCCTGCGCGACAAGGAGGCCTCGGGCCGCGAGCGCACCTATGCCTTCGGCCGCCGCGGCGGTGAACACACCCGATAAAGGAGATCGCCTTGCATCTGCTCGGAGGGGTCTATGCCATCTGGCTGCGCGAGGTGAAGCGCGCCCTGCGCGATCGCGGCCAGCTCATCGGCGGCATCAGCCGCCCCCTGCTCTGGGTGCTCATCATGGGCATAGGCCTCAACCCCTATTTCCGCGGCGAGATCTACGGCGAAGTCCGCTTCGTCGTGCCCTATACCTACCTCCAGTTCATCTTCCCTGCCGTCATCGTCCTCAACATCATGTACACCTCCGTGCAATCGGCGGTGTCGGTGATCTGGGATCGCGAATTCGGTTTCCTGCGCGAAGTGCTGGTCTCGCCCATGCCGCGCAGCCTCATCCTCTTCGGCAAGATCCTGGGCGGCACCACCGTTGCCGTGCTCCACGGCTGCCTCGTCCTCATCCTCGCGCGCTTCGCCGACGTCACCTTCGGCCTCGACCAGTTGCTCAAGGGCCTGGGCCTGATGGCGCTCCTCGCCTTCGGGCTCACCTCGCTCGGGGTCATCATCGCCAATCGCGTGCGCAGCTTTGAGGGCTTCGGCGTCTTTTCGAACGCCATCATCCTGCCCCTCTACTTCACCTCGAGCTCGATCTTCCCGCTCGATCCGGCGCTCTCGCGCGCCCAGATGACGGTGATCTATCCCGAGTGGCTCATCGTGCTGGTTACCTGGAACCCCATCACTTACGCGGTCGATGCCCTGCGTGGCGTCTTCCTCAACTTCAACCAGTTCGACCCCATGCTCGGGCCCACCATCATCCTCGCCATGGCCGTTGGGTTCTTCCTCATCGCCCTCTGGGAATTCCAGAGGAACTGACCCGTGTCCGGACCCGACGACATCGACCGACCGACGGGCCTCCAGCGCGTTTTTGGCTCGCGCCTCTGGCGCGACCTGTTGATCGTCGCCGTCATCGTCGCGCCGCTGAGCCTGGTCTACCTGTTGCCGACCGACACTTCGCTCGCCGAGGTCCAGCGTCGCGGCGTCCTGACCGCCTGCGTGCCCACGTCCTATCCGCCCCTCGTCATGGAAGGGAACGACCCGGGCTTCGATATCCGCATGCTCGAGGAAATAGCCAGGCGGCTCGGCGTTGCCCTGCAGCTCAACGTCAACCCCGCCATCGGGCAGGACTTCAACCCGCGCAACTGGCGCGTCAACCGCGCCCAGTGCGAAATCCTGGGCGGCGGCGTGGTCGTCTCCGCCCAGACGCGCTCGTTCCTCGAGACGATCAGCACCGACGTCCAGACCGGCTGGGCCCTGGTTTCCCGCAATGGTCCGGACCTGCCCAGAGGCGCCAGGGTCGGCATCTTCCCGGGCACCGGGGGGCTCGACCGCGTCGCCCTCTCCGCCCTCATGCGCCAGAACGGCATTGCCGTTTCCCTGCTGCCCTCCGCCGCCGCCCTCGAGGCCGCCATCGCCTCGGGCGCGGTCGACGCGGGAATCACCGAGAGCCTGGGCGCGCGCGGCATCGCCAGGACCCATCCCGACTGGACCGTCGCCTGGCTCCCGGCGCCCTCGGCGCGCTACGCCCTCGGCTACGGCTTGTGGAAAGGCGATCTCATGCTCAAGCGGCGCCTCGCCGCCATATTGGGCGACCTCGAGCGGGAGGGCTTCGTAAGCGACCTCGAGACGCAATATGGCATCCTGCCCATCGAGACGACCGCAGCGCTGGGCGGGGAGGCCAAGGCCCCATGAACTTTCTCAACGACCTCTCGCTGTCCCAGATCGTGACGCGCCTTGCCGGCTACCTGATCGTGGTCACCATTCACGGGCTGACCGTTGCCGGCCTCGCCACGTTCCTTGGCGACCGCGACCCCGCCCAGGCGGGGCGGCTCACCATCAATC
Organism: Youhaiella tibetensis; assembly: GCF_008000755.1. Classification (NCBI taxonomy): domain Bacteria; kingdom Pseudomonadati; phylum Pseudomonadota; class Alphaproteobacteria; order Hyphomicrobiales; family Devosiaceae; genus Paradevosia; species Paradevosia tibetensis. The sequence continues at coordinate 3,468,248 of NZ_CP041690.1, forward strand.
CCATCCCGCACGTCTCCTTTCCGGGCCTCATCGCGGCGATCCTCTTCCAGCCGAGCTGGATGCGCCCGCTGGCGCTCGAACCCGGCGTCATGCGCGGCGGGCGGCTGGCGCTCGTCCTCGTCTACGCGGTCGGCCTCGCCGTGATCCTTGCCGTCGTCCCCCTGCTGATGCCGCTGCGGGTCTGGCTCTCGACGCTTCTTACCGGCACCGCGGCCGTCTCGGTGCTCGGCGTCATCGACGCCGCCCAGCGGCTCGGCATCTGGTTCGTGCTGCTCAACGCCCTGCCGCTTCCCGCCCTCACCGGCTCGCTGCTGCTTCAGGCCGCCTATCCCGCCAGCATCGACCGCATCCGCCGGGCGGAGCTGCCGGCCATGCTGATTTTCCTCGTGGTTCTGGGAACCGGTTGGTTCGAGAACGCGTTAAGCCCACTGCAACTGGGCTTGGGTCGTCTGCTGATGAACTGAGCGCGTTGCCATAGTGGCGGGCCCATGAATGGGTTTGAGGGGCCTAGTGTTCTCTGCTCCACCAGAGTTCCAGTCCAATATCTGCGGGTACGAGCCTTTCCATCGCGGCGCCGAGTGCGGGGCCGTTCCACCATGGTGTAGGAGGAAATCTTGCCACTCCCCAACAGACTGATCGCAGGCCTGGCGGCGCTGATTGCCGGAACGGCCCTGCAAGGAAGCGCCATCGCAGCCGATGGCCATTTCACGGCCGAGCAGGCGGCGCGCGGCCAGACCCAGTACAACTCCAATTGCGGTTCCTGCCATGGCATGCAGCTGGAAGGCGGCGTGGGACCGACGCTCAAGGGCGTCGACTTCCTGGGCAACTGGGGCACCGCCGGCGGCATCTACGACTACTTCTCGGTCGCCATGCCTCCGACCGCCCCCGGCAAGCTCGGGGAAGACGTCTATGTCGATATCCTCGCCTACATCCTGAGCGTCAACGGCCTGGCCGCCGGCAGCGAGGAGATGACCGCCGACGCCTCGGTGATGAACGCCATCAACCTGACTGAAGCGGCGGCAGCCAACGCCGGTGCAGCGTCCGCTCAGACCGCCACGACCGCCGAAGTCCAGTTCGAGGGTCCGGTTCCACAGGCCTTCACCTTCGGCAAGTCGCTGCCCACCAAGCAGCCCGACGGGTCCGTCCAGGACGTCGTTTCCGGCAGCGCCGCTGCCAATCCGTGACCGTTTCGCCGGCGGATAACCGCCGGCTCGATCGACGGCCTGTTTCGGACCGCCGTGGCTAAATCATACCGGGAGATCCCTGATGACACTGCGTCTAACCACCTTATTGGCGTTCACCGCACTGTCCGCGATGAGCCTGCCTGCCTATGCGCAGGACGCCGCTACGCCAGCCGCCCCCGCAGCACGCTCCTACAAGCCCGTCACCAACGACATGATCCTCAACCCACCCCCCGAGGAGTGGATCAGTTGGCGACGCACCGTCGACAACCAGGGCTATAGCCCGCTCGACCTGATCAACAAGGATACGGTCAAGAACCTCGAACTTGCCTGGGCCTGGCCGATGGCGGCCGACGGTCAGCAGGAATCGGCTCCCCTTGTCCATGACGGCATGATGTTCCTCTCCACCAACCAGAACATCATCCAGGCGCTCGACGCCAAGACCGGCGACCTCATCTGGGAATACCGCCACGTCCTGCCCCAGCTTCCCTCCTCCTGGGGCTATCAGCTCAACCAGGCGCGGCGCCAGAAGAACTCCATCGCCCTTTACGACGACAAGGTGATCGTGGCGACCGCCGACGCCAAGCTCGTCGCCCTCGACGCGGCGACCGGCAAGGTCGACTGGGAGACCCAGGCTTTCGATACCAGCAAGGGCTATAGCTATACCGTCGGGCCGCTGATCGTGAATGACAAGGTCATCTCGGCCATTTCGGGCTGCTCGATCGCCGGCACCGCCGGCGGCTGCTTCATCGCCGCCCATGACGCCAAGACCGGCAAGGAACTCTGGCGCTTCAACACGATCGATGACCCCAAGAACCCCGAGCAGGAAGCCTCCTGGGGCGACGTGCCGCCGGAAAACCGCTGGGGCGGCACGCCCTGGACCACCGGCTCCTATGATCCGCGCACCAACACCACCTTCTGGGGTATCGGCATGCCCGGCCCCTATTCCCAGCTGATCCGCGGCTCGGGCGAGGGTGCGGTGCTCTACACCAACAACACCGTGGCCCTCGATGCCGATACCGGCGAGCGCAAGTGGAACTTCTCGCACCTGCCGGCCGACAACTGGGACCTGGACAGCCCCTTCGAGCGCATCCTGGTCGATGAAGGCGAGGGCGACGCCGCCAAGCACCTTCTGGTCACGGTCCCCGGCAAGGACGGCATCGCCTTCGCGCTCGATCGCGATACTGGCAAGTATCTCTGGTCGCGCGAAACGGTCTACCAGAACGTGGTCAAGAGCATCGACGCCGAAGGCAAGGTCACCCTCAACAGCGACCTCGTCCCCACGGCGGTCAACCAGGAAGTGTTCGTGTGCACGTCCGTCTCGGGTGGCAAGCTCTGGATGGCCGGGGCCTACAGCCCGCGCACCCAGACCTATTACGTGCCGCTCGCTGAAGCCTGCAACACCGTGACCCCGACCGTGACCGAGTTCACCGCAGGTAACGCGGTGGGCGCCACCAAGTTCGGGCCGCGCGTGCTGCCGCCCAACATCACCGATGGCGGCGTGGTGGAGGCCATCAACGTGGCCGACGGCTCCCAGAAGTGGCGTCTCAACCAGCGCCCGACCTTCACCTCCTCGCTTCTGGCGACCGGTGGCGGGCTCGTCTTCGGCGGCGACGCCGGCCGCTTCCTGATGGCCATGGACGAGGAAACCGGAGACGTCCTCTGGAAGACCCGTCTCAACGCCCCGATCGGCGGCTATCCGATGACCTACGAGATCGACGGCGAACAATATCTCGCCGTGCCGACGGGCTTCTCCGCCCAGGCCGGCAGCTCGGCCTCGATGTTCCCGGAAATCCCGGTGCCGAGCGGTTCGGGCAACTCACTGTTCGTGTTCAAGCTGCGTTCGGACAACGCCAAGACCGCGAGCAACTGAGCCCTGGCTCATGCCGATTGGAAGCGGGGGGCGATGCCCCCCGCTTCAGTCTGATCCGACCGGAAGGCGCCCCATGTTCAAATCCCTGTTCCTCGCCGCACTCATGACCCTCGGCACGGTCACCGGCGCCCTCGCGCAGGGCGGCGGCCTGCCTCAGGAACTGCAGCACAACACCCGGCGCATGCAGGGTGACCAGATCACCTTCTGCCTTGACGAACAGAGCGTGGGCGCGCCCTTCGATCACCGCGTGGGGGAAGCCATTGCCTCCGCGCTCCTCCTCAAGGCCAAGTTCACCCGCGCCCCGTCCGGCTTCGGGCTCGACGCCCAGGGCTATCTCGACGAACTCCAGATCGTGATGGCCAACGAATGCGACGTGCTGCTCGGCATCTCGCTCCAGCCCAACTTCCCCTACCCCGAATGGGCCTCGCCCACGCGGGCCTACGCCCAGGTGCCCTTCGTGCTGGCCGTGACCGACCCGAGCTACAACAGCCTCGCCGACATCCCCAAGACCAGGAAGCTTGGCACGGCGCTGGGCAGCATCGGGGAATACGCCTTCATCACCTACAACCAGCAATTGCCCGAGGCCGATCGCTGGAAGCGCCTGCCCTACGCGGACGCCAAGCTGATGGTCAAACGCCTCAAGGATGGCACGCTGGGCGGCATAATCCTCTGGGGGCCCTCGCTGAGCCGCGCCGTTGGCGGCGACCCGGCCAAGGCCGGGCTGCGCGTCATCGACACCTCCCCGGTCGCCCAGTCCTTCGTGCTGGTGGGCGCCCTCGTCTCCAGCCGCGACACTTTCCTGCGCTCCCAGATCGACGATGCGATCGCCTCGCTCATTTCCGATGGTTCCATGCAGGCCATGCTCGACGAATTCGGCTATCAGGGCAAACCTGGCCCACAATGACGCATTGCCGATAGTCTCGCGCCATCGCATGATTCTCACCTGAACCGGAGTCGACATGGCCAAGGCGTTTTCGCTGACCGATCTACGCCAGGAATGGCCTTCCCTTGCCGCTGCCGTCGTCGGACTGGTGGCATTCACCTTCGAGCACCAGCTTCTTGAAGCCGGTCATTTCGTCTCGCTGCTCGTCGCCGCCGTGCTCATCGTCACCATCGTGATGGCCTCGGTGCGCGTCGCCCACCATGCCGAGGTCCTCGCCGCCAAGGTCGGCGACCCCTACGGCACTATGATCCTGACGCTCTCGGCCGTGGCCGTCGAGGTGCTGGTCCTGGGCATCCTCATGCTCAACGTCGCTTCGCCCACGCTGGTGCGCGACACCATCTATTCGGCCGTGATGCTCGATATGAACGGCATCCTCGGCCTTGCCGCCCTCATCGGCGGGGCGCGTTTCGGCGAACAGCCCTACAACGACGATTCCGGGCGCACCTATGTGGTGATGATCCTCACCGCCATGGCCATTTCCATGATCGTCCCCGAGTTCATCCCGGACGAGAAGTGGCACTATTATTCCATCTTCACCATCTTCGCGATGGGCGCCCTCTACGTCCTCTTCCTGCGCCAGCAGGTGGGGGTGCATTCCTATTTCTTCAGCTACAGCTACCCCAAGTCGCGTGGCGGCGAGAGCGAGCATGGCGACAGTCCGACCGCGCCTTCGGTCGCACTGCTGATCGGCGGCGTCGTCCTGATCGGCCTCCTCGCCGAGGTGATGTCGGGCTTCTTCAACCGGGGGCTCGAGGGTTCGGGCGCTCCGCCGGCCCTGGCCGCCGTCGTCGTCGCCTCCATCTCGGCAGCCCCTGAAATCCTCACGGCCCTGCGCGCCGCTCTCGCCAACCGCATGCAGGCCGTGATCAACATCGCACTGGGCGCGTCCCTCTCCACCGTCATCCTCACCGTGCCGGTCATGGAAGCCATCGCGCTCTTTTCCGGCCAGCCTTTCGTCATGGCCATGACCCCGGTCCAGACCACCATGGTGCTGGTGACACTCATCGTGGCCGCCATCAATCTCTCCGACGGGGAGACCAACGCCATCGAAGGCATGACGCACTTCGTGCTTTTCGCCACCTTCGTGATGCTGACCTTCCTGGGCCTTTAGGCGATCGTTTCGACCGGGGGCCGCTGGTTGACGGCGGCGGGCGTTGCCAGTTCGATGACCACGCCATTGGGATCGCGGATGACCGCGTGGGCGAGATAGGCATCGCCCCGCGGTTCCTCGACGATCTCGACGCCTTCGTCAAAGGCTGCCTGCACGGCCGCCGAAACGTTGTCGACCAGCAGTGTCAGATAGGCGCCTTCGGCGATGCCCCGGGCGGCACGCGGCACGAACTCGCTCACTTCGTCGATGAGCCCGAGCTCGAAATGCGTATCGCCGGGCAGGGTCAGCACCCGTAGCCATGTATGGGTTTCGACCTCGATCATGCCGGCGATGCGCTGGTAGAAGCGCACGCTCTCCTCGACGTCCTTGGCCAGAATGTTGAACCTGATGCGATGGGTGATCGTCATTGCGCTCCTCCTCGAATGGGCAATGGTCGCAAAGCGCGGCGCGGGCGGGTCAGAGGCTCGTCTGCCTATTCGTTGGCCAGGACAGGAAACCGGCAAAATTGTCCTGTTCCTCTTCTCCGCCGCGGCCGGTTGACGCGCGCCGCCTTCCTAGACAACCGCCAGCTGTCGGTGATGGTTCCTGGAACCAGAGGCCCGGCACTTTGGTTGTTCGCGCGACGTGGAGACGACGATGGCAAACGACAAGGACAGTGACGAATCCGTCTGGCATGACGCCGCATTCGAGCAGGCGGTGCGCGACACCGCATACTTTCTATGGGAACAGGACGGTCGCCCGGCCGGCCGGGAGAAGGAATATTGGTTCCGGGCCATGGAGCAGCACCTGCGCGCTCGCCAGAACGAGAAGGAACTACGCGACGGCATGGAATAGCGCCGCCTGCCGCCCAAGGGTTGGCAATCGTCCCGCTTGCCCGTAATGGTTCGCGGGACTTCCGGCTCAGAGAATTCCATGCCCCAGGACACGACGCGCAACGACGCCATTCACGTCGCTCTCACTTTTGACGACAAATATTGGGCACCAGCCTATGCAACGATGCGATCCATCGCCATCGTTAGTCAGCGACGCGCAAGCATCGTCTTTCACCTGCTTCATTTTGGCCTCTCGGACGACCACCGCAAAGATCTCGAGTACATTACCGATGAATTTGGCTCAAAGATCGTTTTCTACGATCTTCTAAAAAATCAAGACATTCTGGATCGAATAGCGCAGCTTCCAACTGTTAAGTACAAACATCTGCACGCTATCGTCTATATTCGACTTTTCCTCGACAAGATCATCGACCAAGAGGCAAAGAGGCTCATATACCTGGACTGCGATATGATGGTCCGGGAACCCATTGAGCAGCTGGCGTACATGGATCTGGAAGGTCATCCTATTGCGGCCGCCGTAGATCCGTATCGTACTGGATTTCAAACAGGGCGGGATTTCCTGCCCAAGTCGTACTTCGACACGACAGACTATTACTTCAATGCTGGACTGATGGTGATCGACCGGGATGCATTCGCCGCGACGGATGTCGTGCCGACCGTTCTGCGCAAAGTCACTGAAGCCGAGTTCCAGGGGCTCTATTACGATCAGGACATGCTGAACATCGCTTTCAGAAACAACTGGAAGCAACTTAGCCCGATGTGGAACCTGCAAAATCCTTCGTGGCCTCATGAGGCCCTGGATCCGCATTTGATCCACTACACGGGGACTAACAAACCCTGGTATCTTTTTTCGCGTACGGCCTTCAAGCGCAACTATCGCCACATAATGCGAAACGAGTATTTCTACCGCTTCCTGCGCGAACGGTTGGTGCGCCGATACGCTTTCCTCAAACCGTTCATCAGCACCAGGCGCCCCGAGACTGAGCCTCCTGCGCGCTGGTCTTGAGAGAGGGAGCGAGCACGCTCGCTCCCCCAGTGCTCCTAATGGCCGGCGGGCTTGGGTGGTAGCCAGCGCGAGAGCATCAGCTCGATCACTTCGATGACCGCATAAACGCCCAGGCCCAGGAACGAGAGGGCGAAGAGGGCGGCGAAGGCCAGGGGCGTGTTGAGCTGGGACGTCGCCGAGAGCAGCAGATACCCCAGCCCGCTCGATGAGCCCATGAATTCCCCGATCACCGCGCCGATGACGGCGAGCGTGATCGCGACCTTGGCGCCGGTCAGCACGAACGGCAGCGCCGCCGGGAACTGCACCTTGTAGAACACCTGCCAGTGCGAGGCCTTCAGGCTCCGCGCCAGCTCGATCAGCTCGCGCGGGGTCGAGCGCAGGCCCGCCGCCGTATCGATGATGATGGGGAAGAACGCCACCAGCCACACGATGGCCAGCTTGGATTCCAGCCCCGTGCCCAGCCACACCAGCACGATCGGCGCCAGCGCCACCTTGGGCACCGACTGCAGGGCGACCAGCAGCGGGTAGAACATGAGGTTGAGCGCGCGCGAATTGGCGATGGCAACCGCAAGCGGAATGCCCACGACCAATGCCAGGAGGAAGCCCAGCACGGTTTCCTGGAGCGTCACCCAGCCTTCCTTGAGCAGAAGCGGGAACCATTGCACGAAAGCCATGAGCACGGCTTCGGGCGCCGGCAGCACGGCCGGCGACACCTTGAGCAGGTGCACGGCACCCGACCAGATGGCGATGAGGATGACGACGCCGGCCAGCGGATAGGCGATGCGCGAAATAGTGTCGGTCATGGTCAGTGCGCTCCCAGAAGCCCGAGCGCTTCGCTGGCGCGGCGTTCGGCTTCCGTGAATTCGGGGGTGAAGCGGGTGGCCTGGCTGCGCGGTCCGGGCAGCGCCACGTTGAATTCGAGATGGACCCGCGCCGGCCGGCGGGAGAACACCACGACCTTGTCGGAAAGATAGATCGCCTCGGAAATCGAGTGGGTGACGAAGAGCACCGAGGCTTTGGTCTCGTCCTTCACCTTGAGCAGGAGGTCGTTCATCTCGAGGCGGGTGAATTCGTCGAGCGCCCCGAACGGCTCGTCCATGAGCAGGAGCCTGGGCTTGTGGATCAGGGCGCGGCAGAGCGAGACGCGCTGCTGCATGCCGCCCGACAGTTCATGCGGGCGCGAATTGGCGAATGAGGAGAGCCCGGTGAGCGCCAGCAGCTCGTCGGCGCGCTTGGCAGCGGCGGCATCCTTGCGCTTGAGGATTTCCATGGGGAAGAGCACGTTTTCGCGCACCGTCCGCCAGGGCATCAGGCTCGGCTGCTGGAAGACGAACCCGTAGTCGGAATAGGGCCCGGTCACTTCCTGGCCCGCCACCGTGACCGAACCGGAGGTCTTTGAGATCAGTCCGGAGACGATTTTGAGCAAGGTCGTCTTGCCGCACCCGCTCGGCCCGAGCAGGGCCACGAACTCGCCTTCCCCGAAGGAAAGGTTGGCTTCGTCCAGAGCGACGACTTCGCGGCCGCCGCCGCTGAAGACCTTCCGGACGTTTGAAATTTCAACAAAGGCCATCATACCCCTTTCGATCTGAACCGCGGCAAACTGCCCGCGAAAGGGGCGAACTCGTGTGCCAGATCAGCTTGCATGTCTCCTGAAATATCTTATGATGTTCTTATGGTCAACAAGACCTCAGAGACCTTTCCACCCGGCTCGCACCCGTGAGGAAAAAGGGAGAAACACATGCTGCGCAAATTCGTAGGGGTGCTTGCGGCACTCTCCGGCCTGGCGGCCACGCCGGTCCTCGCCGACAACACCAAAGTTACTTTCATGCTCGACTTCATCAGCCTGGGTCGCCACGCGCCCTGGTATGTCGCGCTGGACAAGGGTTATTTCGCCGAGGAAGGCCTGGATGTCGAAATCCTGCCGTCCAAGGGCACTGCTGACGCCATTCGCGGCGTGGTGACGGGTCTGGCCCCGATCGGTCTCATCGACGTGCCGAGCCTGGTCGCTTCGGGCGCCGCCGGCGGCGACGTCAAGATCGTGGCCGGCGCCTATGTCGAGGCACCTTACTGCGTCTACTCGCTCAATCCCGGCGCCAATGTGACGCAGCCCTCCCAGCTCGAAGGGCTCAAGTTCGGCTCGTCCTCGGCCTCGTTCCTGCCCCAGATCTGGCGCGCCATCATGAACATGAACGGCCTTGACGCCTCCAAGCTCGAGATCGTCAACGTCGACGCTTCGGCCCGCGTGCCCATGCTCGCCGCCGGCCAGATCGAAGGCGTCGACCAGTTCCTGATGTCCGGCCCCGCCATCAAGCGCGCCGCTCCCGACAAGGAGCCGGTGTGCCTCTTCGCCCCTGACCTCGGCCTCGACATCTACTCGAACTCGATCGGCGTGAACAAAACCTTCCTCGAGTCCAACCCCGACGCCGTCAAGGGCTTCGTCCGCGCCGCCATGAAGGGCTGGCAGTACACGATGGCCCACCGCGACGAGGCTCGCGACATCATGGTCAAGGCCGTGCCCTCGCTCGACCCCGGCATCGTCCGCGAGGAAATCGACCTCCTCGAAAAGATCGCCATCAACGACGACGTCAAGGCCAACGGCTTCGGCCACATCCTCCCCGAGAAGATGGCCGCCACGTTCGATTTCATGAACAACAACGTCGAGATCTACGGCGACAAGCTCAAGGCCGAAGACACCTACGTCCCGGGCTTCCTCCCCGAACCGGGCATCCTGCCGGAAGCCAACTAAGCGCTTCCAGCCGTCACATGAACGCCGCCCTTCGGGGCGGCGTTTTTGTTTGGGGGGCAGCGTCTTTGGCACCCCCCTCCCTGCCTCCCCCGCAAGGGGGGAGGTGTTTCGATCCAGTGGCTGGTGAACAAAGCATTCCCCAACCCCGATGAGCACCTCCCCCCTTGCGGGGGAGGTTGGGAGGGGGCGGAGACACAAACCAGGTTAAGCCGGCAGGTCTCCCTCCCCCCTGTGGGGAGGGAACAAGGGTGGGGGTAACCCCATGCCCGATGTTTGCTGCTTCCCCCACCCTCAATCCCTCCCCACAAGGGGGAGGGAAGCCGACCGGCGCTCCCCCAAAACAAAAATGCCGCCCCCTTTCGGGGACGGCACATCTCCTCCGCGGCGTTCCCGCCTCAGGCGGGTTTCACCACGCTCTTGAACTCGACCAGGATGTTGGCGTAGCGCGCCGTCCCGACATTCTCCAGTTCGTGCGGCATGCCCGGCTCGCGCCAGAGCGCTTCGCCCGGCTTTTCCGCCGTCGGCTTCACGCGCCCGTCGGCGAACCGCATGACGTTGTCGCCATCTGTCAGCGGTACGACGAGGTAGGGCAGGTCGTGCTGGTGCCAGGCCTGGATCTCGCCCGGCTGCAGCTCCAGCTTCCACACGCGGATTGTCTCGTTCTCGAAGACGACTTCGTCACCGATCGTACCGAGCCTGGTGCCTTCCGGCATTCCCGTTTCGGACATGCTCACTCCTTGGAATTGAGGCGCGCCTTGAGCGCTGCCGGGTTGGTCTGGAAATAGTTCTGTCGGCGCTCCGGCGCGTAGTCGGCAAGCTGGGTATGCGGCTCGACCAGCCCCATGGGGAAGGGCCAGTCCGAGCCGAACACCACGTGCCCGCCCCCGAACGTCGCCTCGGCATGGATAGCCGCGGCTTCGCTGTGACAGATGCAATCGACATAGATGCCGGGGATGACCTTGGACGGCGCCGCCCTGGAGACATCCACCCCCGGCCGCGCCGTGTCGAATCCGCGCTCGAACCGCCCCGCCACCATCGGCAGCAGGCCCCCGCCATGGGCGAAGCACGGCACGATGTTGGGATGGCGCTCGAGGACGCCGGCAAAGATCAGGTGACCGAGCGCCACCGCGCTTTCATAGGGATTGCCCAGGAGGTTGGTGAGGTAGAACGACTTGAGCCGCCCGTCCCCGCATTCCCCCGGATGGAAGAAGACGAAGGCCCCCGCCGCGTCGAGCGCGGCCCAGAGCGGCTCGAACTCGGCCATGCCCAGCGTGCGCTCGTCCCCCGTGCCGGCCGGCATGGCAAAGAGCGTGTGCCCCTCGCTCGTGCAATCGCGGGCAATGGCGGCGGCCACGTCGGGAGCCTCGGTCGGCAGATGGATGAGCACGCTCATCTTACCCGGATAGCGCTCGGCGATCTCGAGCAGGCCCTCGTTCACATAGTCGGCCCACGCCCGTGCCTCAGCGCCCCGCAGGTGCTGGCGATAGAGCGGAGGCGGCGCCGAGATGAAGGCATGCTCCACCCGGTTGTCATCCATCCATTTGGCGAACGCCTCGGGCTTGAAGATCGGCTTCATGCCCACCTTGTGCCCGTCGATAATCATGGCCTCGCCATCCCAGCTCACGCCCTCGATGGCCGCGAGCCGGTCTTCCACCACGGGGATCAGATGCGCATGAACGTCCAGCAGAATACCTTCGGTCATCACTTCCGCCCGATAATGGTCTTGTAGAGGCCTTCGATGTCGGCGCTGGCCATGGGCAGGATCGCCGCCACATGGTCGTCCGGGCGCAGCAGCACCACGACGTCTTCGCCCAGGCCCAGCTTGTCGCGGACCTTGTTGCCGATATCGAGCAGCGCACGGTCGCGCAGCCCCGAATCCAGCGGCGCGTCCCAGCGCGAAACCACGTAGCTCCGGAGCCCCGGCAGCGTGTCGGCCGGAATATCGGGGCGACGGCGCACGTCGGTGAAATAGAGCGCCGCAAAGCTGTCGTCGCACAGGTCGTGGAGATATTTCCGCCCGCCCTGCCCGTCGAACACCGGTATGTCGGCGATGCGGTCGCCGACGCGCAGCGCCGTGCGCTCGGTCTTGACGATCGACCAGTCCCCGGCGCCCTCGGCATCGACCTTCACGCCCAGCAGCGAGCGGGTCATGGCGTTGGCCCAGTCGGTGCCCGACATGGCCTTGGCCTCGCCGGTCTCTCCGCCCATGAGCTTGCGCGCCGCTTCCGCCATTTCGCCCGAGCCGTGCGCGGCCAGCGGCTGCTGCTCGCGCTCGTAGCCGTTGAGCAGGCTGTCATCGGCCCAGCCGCGCAGCACCCATGCCAGGCGCCACGGCAGGTTGATGGCGTCGAGCACGCCGGTATTGAGTCCCAGCGCCCACATCGGGGTGATGAGGTGTGCGGCATCGCCCATCAGGAACACGCGGTCGTTGCGCCACTTGGAAGCGATGCGGTGATGGACGCGATAGATGACGGTATTGAGCACTTCGAGCGAGGTCACGTCGCCCACGAAGTGGCGCACCTTGGCCTCCAGCTCCTCGCGCGTGGCCTCCTCGGCCCCCGGCGCCAGCGGGAACAGGAACCGCCAGCAATGCGGCTGGCGCACCAGGATCATCCACTCGGCCGGATCGGCGAAATAGGCCAGGTACGGGTAGTCGCGCGGATTGGCCTTGTCGAGGTCGACCTTGATGTCGACCAGCATGTAGCGCACGTCGAGCGACACGCCCTCGACCTCGATCCCGAGCTGCGTGCGCACCGTCGAGCGGCCGCCGTCGCAGGCGAGAAGATAAGAGCCCTCGACTTCCTCGATGCCCTCGGGCGTCTCGAAGCGGGCGACGACGCCATCTTCGTTCTGGGTGAAGTCGATCAGCTTGTGCTTTAGGTTGACCCAGCCTTCCGGCAGGTCTTCCAGCCCCTCGGCCAGGATCGGCTCCAGGTGGTGCTGGGGAATGTTGAGGACGAACGGAAACCGCGTCTCGTCAAAGAGGTTCTCGGTCATGACCGAAGCGCGACGCTTGTTGGTGGCGCGCTCGATCTCGCCGATCTCGTCCAGGCGCAGGGCCTTGGAGAGCACTGCCTTGTCCACGCCATAGCGGCGGAAGGCTTCCACCGTGCGCGTCAGGATCGTACCGGCCTTGGTGTCGGACGAGAAGGCATTGTCTTCCTCGAACGAGCGGAATTCGATGCCGTAGAATTTGAGCGCCAGCGCGGTCATCAGACCCACCGGACCCGCCCCGACAACCAGAACTGGCTTCATGGCTTTCCTCTAGAGAGTTTTATTCTTCATCACGGGTGTAGGCCATGTCGCGGCTCAGGACTGACGCGCTCATCGTCGCGGCGTCCGAGAGCAGGAACATCAGCGGCCCCACCACGTCCTCGGGAGAACCGACGCCAAGCGTGTTCTTCCAGCTGTCGCCTTCCGCGCCCGGATTGGCGTTGCGGTATTGCGGGGTGTCGATGACGCCCGGCCAGATCACGTTGACCTTGACCCGGTGCTCGGCCACTTCCTTGCCGGCGCTCTTGAGGAAGGCGATCAGCCCCGCCTTGGTCGCCGCATAGGCCGAGGCCTTGGCCCAGCCCTGATGGGCGAGACCGGAAGAGAACGCCACGATCGACCCGCGCCGCCGCTTGATCATGCCGCCGATGGCCGCCTGGTAGCACCAGACCACGCCATTGAGGTTGACCGCGATGACCTTCTCCCATTCGGAAGGGTCCATTTCGTGGATCTGCGTGCGCGGCTGGATGGCTGCGCCGCAGACGAGCCCATCGATCGAGCCGAACTCGGCTTCGATGCCGGCAAACGTCGCCGAAACTGCCGCGCGGTCCGAAACGTCGAGCTTGCGGGTGGCAATGGCGGGCGCTTCTGCCCGAAGGCTCGCCATCGCGTCTTCATTCATGTCGCAGACCACGACCTGCGCGCCGGCCCTGGAGGCCGTCAGCGCCAGCGCGCGTCCGATGCCGTTGGCCCCGCCGGTAATGACGATCACATCGCCAGTGGCATCGAACGTTGCTTTCATTTGGTCTCGCTCATCGAAGGAATGTCGGTCGTGCCGTGGAGATCGGCCTCGACCACGCGGTTGCGCAACTGCCCCAGGCCCGTGGCCGAAACCACCATCTCGTCGCCCGGCTTCAAAAAGATCGCCGGCTCGCGCGCATTGCCGATGCCCGAAGGCGTGCCGGTGATGATGACATCGCCGGGCTCCAGCGTCATCCCGAACGACAGTTCGGCCACGAGCTCGGCAATCGGGAACGCCATCTGCTTGAGCTTGGCGCTCTGCATGGTCTCCCCGTTAAGCGTCAGCTCCAGCGTGATCTCGGGCACGTCCAGTTCGTCGCCGGTGACGAGGAATGGCCCGAGCGGCATCGTCTTGTCGATGCTCTTGCCCTTGAGCCACTGCCCGCCATGGCGACGCTGCAGGTCGCGCTGCGACACGTCGTTGGCCAGCGTGTAGCCAAACACATAGTCCAGCGCCTCGGCCTTGGAGACCGAACGGCAGCGTTTGCCGATGACGATGGCGACTTCCGCCTCGTAGTCCCACTTGGCCGAGATATGCGGGTCCAGCCCGATCTCGTCGCAGGGGCCGATCACCGTGTTCGGGCCCTTGGTGAAGAACGTCGGAGCCTTGGGCTTGTCGACGTCCTGCCCCTCGCGCTTGCCGCGGCTTTCCTCGAAATGGTCCCAATAGTTCCAGCCGGTGCACAGGATATCGCGGCCGAAGCGCTGGATCGGCGCCATCAGCTTGGCGTCGGCCAGGGGGATGGTATCGAGCGGCGCGGCTTCGACCAGCCGCTCGATTTCGGCCTTGCCCCGCCCGATGAGGGTGACCATGTCACCCTCCTGGGCCGGCAGCAGCCGGATCAGTTCGCCTTCGATCACGCCGACACGCGGCGCACCCGAGTCATTGACGGTAGCAAGACGCATTTTCTATTTAGCCGTTCGGAAGGACAGCGATGGCGCTGATTTCGATGAGGTATTCGTGGCTGACCATCTTGGCGACCTCGACCATGGTCGAAGCCGGCACCGGAGCCTTGAAGTACTCGGCGCGCACCTTGTGGATGATCGGGAAGTGCTCGATGTTGCGCACATAGACGTCCACGCGCACGATGTCCTCGAGCCCGCCGCCGGCAGCCTCTGCGGCCGCCTTGAGGTTCTCGCAGACCTGACGGGTCTGGGCTTCCACATCGCCGATGCCGGCAATGGTGCCATCGGCCTTGCGGGCCGTCATACCCGAGATGAAGACCAGCTTGCCCTTCGCCTCGATGGTGGTCGCCTGCGAGAAGTGACCATTCGGCTTCGCGAGCTTGTCGCTGGTGATCTGCTCTTTCATTTTTTCCTCTTTCAGAAATAACTCTGGACGTCGACGCCCAGGGATGCACCCGTTTCGACCAGGCTTTTCCAGGCGGCGGGTGAAACTTTGGCGCGACCATTGGCGCCAGTGCGGGCGGCATAGGCGAGCTCGCCCGGCGCGAACACGCGTTCGACACCCGGCGCGCGGCGCGAAGCCGAAACACGATCGAGTTCTGACTTGGCCCGGCCCTCGAACTGCCCCTCGGGCGCGAAGTGCCCCACGTCGATGGCGATGAAGAGGTTCGAGCAGCGATAGGGCGTGGCCATGTTGCCGTAAAGGCCGTTGACCTCGGCCCCGATATTGCCTCCCGAAAGCCCGCCGGTCAGCAGGTCGACCATGAAGGCGAGACCGAAGCCCTTGGGGCCGGCGGCCGGCAGCAGCATGCCGTCGATGGCCTTCTGCGGATCGGTGGTCGGCGCGCCGTCCTTGTCGGCAGCCCAGCCCTCGGGGATGGACTGCCCCGCAGCGGCGGCATTGCGGATCTTGCCCATGGCCACGGCGGAAAGCGCCATGTCCACTTCCGGCCGATATTCGCCGGCGCTCGGCACGGCGATGGCCAGGGGATTGTTCCCCGTCAGCGGCTGCGCGCCGCCGGTGGCCGGCATCAGCGGGCGCGTATTGGACATCACGATGCCAACGGCGCCTGCATCGGCCATCATGCGCGCATAGCGCCCGGCGGTGCCGAAATGAAAGGCATTCCGCACCGCGACGGTTGCCATGCCGAACTTCTTTGCGCGCTCAATGGCGATGGCCACGGCCTGGCGGGCCGTCAGCTGGCCCAGGACGTCGCCGGCATCGATCACGACCGCCGCGTCATTGTCCGAAACCACCTGCCCCTGCGAGCCCTTGGCCACCGAGCCGGCCTTGAGGCGCTCGACATACATCGGCACCAGCATCACGCCATGGGAGGCGACGCCCTCGATATCGGCGGCCACCAGGTCCTCGGCAACGATCGCAGCGGCATCGGCCTCGACGCCGCAGCCTTCGAAGATCGCGGCGACGGCCCTGGCCAGCGCCTCGGCCGAAACCGCCTCGTTGGGAGCGGCGGTCATCAGCGGGCATCCTCGTCATTGTCGTACCAATCCGGGCGCACCGGGTAGTGCGGGCCGTCATAGATCTCGACGACGACGGTATCTTCATGCGCAAGGGTCGGCCCGTGCACATTGCCCTTGGGGTTGCAGTAGAACGAGCCGGCTTTGAGCGTTACGCCGGTCTTGGTGTATTCGTAATGGCCCGAAAGGCAGAACATCATCTGGTTGGACGCATGCAGGTGCGGCGTCGGAATGCTGGCGCCCTTCTCGAACTTGATCAGCGCCACCGAAGCGCCGGTCGCCTCGTCGCGCCACAACATCTTCTCATGCACGCCCTTGAGCGACTTTGCCCGCCAGGGCATGTCGTTCGACTGGATCAGAATTTCCTCGAGGGAGGGCATGCCCGGGGGCGTCACTGGAAGTCCGTCGTTGGCCACGAGTCACCTAAATATCAACTTTCGCTTTAGATGATATTTCACGTGATGCGAAAAGCCAAGGGCTAAGTGGCGCCGGTGTGGAAACCCGCGTCACGAATGCGTCGCGCCTGGCGCAAGCAAGCCTCGCGCCAATGCCCGCCGCCGCGCAGGCTAGCCCATACTTGCTTCAAATTTTATCGATTGGAGGTCACCGACATTCAGTCAAAGCTTTGAAAGATAAGCGAAAAACTACTCCGCCGGGAACCGGCCGGGTGTCGGCGTCGACCTTTGCAGTTTTTCGAGCCTGTCGCGCAGCGCCCGGATATGGGCGAGCATATAGGCCCCCGCCTCTTCCTCCTTGCCCGCCACCACCGCGTCCGCGATATAGGCATGCTGCCTGTTGGTCGCCGCCACGTCGATGGTTTGCCAGAGGTTGAGATACCAGAACCGCGTCGAGCGCTCGTGCAGCATGCGCGAGAAGTCGCCCATCATCGGGTTGCCCGACAGGGCGGCGATCTCGCGATGGAACCAGCGGTCATTGCTGGTGAAGGCCGCGATGTCGGGCGGCTCGACATTGGCGTCGGTCGCCGTGGCGATCGCCTTGAGCCTGCTCAGTTCGTCCTCGTCGATCTCCCCGGCCGCGACGCGCCGCGCTGCCGAACGCGCCAGTTCGGGTTCCACCGTCAGGCGCGAATCCAGGATCTTGAGGATTTCTGCCAGGCTGTCCGGCTGCACGATGATGCCCTTGCGCGGCAACACCTCGACCAGCCCCTCCAGATGCAGGCGCTGCAGCGCCTGATGCACGGGCGTGCGCCCGAGATCGAGCTGCGCGCAGATCGCCGCCTCGTTGAGATATTGCCCGGGAAGGAAGTGCAGCGTGATCACCTTCTCCTTGATCCGCTCGTAGGCCTGTTCGACCAGTGATTGCTTCTCCCCCGCCGGTGCTCCGGTCTTGGTCTTCTTGGTCTTGGAAGTCTCCGCCATTACGGCTCCTGTCCCGGGTGGGCTGCTCTCGACAAAGCACATATGGCTACTGAAATATCTGAATTCCACGCCCGTTACCAGCATAACGGCTTCCCGCCCGCTTAGCCCCGGTTTCAACAGCGTTATTCCTAGTTCGCATTTCCCATGCCTATACTCGGCCGCGTCATCAGGGAGTCCAGCCATGACCAGCGCCCCCGCCGAGCCTGCTCCGCCTCCGCGTTACATGCTCTGGACCCTGGGAGCCGGCCTCGCCTTCGCCCTGGCGGGCCTCGTCGTCACCCCGCTCGTCGGCCTGCAGGTCAGCGACATCTTCGGGGTCAACGAAGGCGAGATAACCTGGGCGACGCTCTTTGCCGGCGTCTTCCTGACCGGTTGCCTGGTCTGGTGGCGCCTGATGTCGCGCCCGCAGATGTTCACGGCCTGGCGCGGCGCCGTCGCCGGCACCTATGTCGCGGTCTTCTCCTACCCTGTCGTCATCGCCCTGTCGGAGATCTTCCAGCGCAACTGGGAGGAAGGCTCGGACCCCGGCACCTTCATCGACCGCATCCAGCACGTCCTGCTGATCTCCGGCCTCACCATCCTCACCACCGGCTTTGCCGCCATCATCGCGCTCTCGGTCGTGGGCGCCGCACTCGGCTGGGCCGAGGGCCGCCAGTTCCCCGATGCCGTCGAGCGGGCACGTCACGCCCCGCGCCATCGCCGCGGCTTCTTCCGCACGCTCCTGCGCGTCACCGGCACGGTCGCCGTGGTCCTGCTGATCGTTCTCGCCGGCACCTTTTCAATCTCCTCGATCTGGCCGCTCGATACCGCCCCTCTCACCTTCGATCCCGCCAGGAGCCATCCGGCGGCAAGCTACGAGGAGGCGATCGCCGCCTTCGAGCAGGTCAAGGCGCGCGAAGCCCAGCTCGACCTCCACCCCCGCTGCCACTCGACGCTTCTCACCCACGGCCAGAAGGTCAAGCGCGTCGTCATCTTCTACCACGGGCTCACCAACTGCCCGGCCCAGGCCGATGTCCTGGGCGCCCAGCTCTTCGACCTGGGCTACAACGTCCTCATCCCGCGCCTCCCCGGCCACGGCATGGCCGATCCGCTGACCCTCGCCCTTGCCGACATGACCGCCGAGCAGCTCGTCGAAACCACCATGGAATCGGTCGACATCGCCCAGGGACTGGGCGACGAGGTGGTCGTAACCGGGCTTTCGGCCGGCGGCGTCATGTCGGCCTGGGCCTCCCAGTATCGGGCCGATGCCGGCAACACCATTTCGGTTGCCCCCTTCTTCAGCCCGCATGTGATCCCGACCTGGGCCGCCCACTCGGCCGCGAGCCTCCTGCTCGCCCTGCCCAACATCATGGTGTGGTGGAACCCGCTCGAGCCCTTCCCTTCCCAGACCATGGATTACGCCTATCCGCGCTACGCCACCCACGCCCTCGGCCAGATCATGCGGCTCGGCCAGGCCATCGACGAGAGCGCCCAGAGCACTGCCCCCAAGGCCCAGGGCCTGGCCATGCTCATCAACGATGCGGACCTGGCCGTCAGCAACGCCTTCGCCAACCGGATCACCGAAGCGTGGCGCGCCAAGGGTCGCGAGGTCGAGGTCGAGAACCTGCCCGCCGACAGGCGCCTGCCCCACGACATCATCGACCCGCGCCAGGAAGAGCAGGATATCGCCTTCGTCTATCCCATCTTCATCGACATGATCAGCGGCACCGAGCCGCCTCCATCGAGCCCCTAGCTAGAGGTTGTGACACCGCACCACGTGCCCGGCCCCCAACTCGGTCGGCTCCGGCATGGCCTCGCGGCAGATCCCGGTCGCGCGCGGACACCGCGCCACGAACGGGCAGCCTCGGCTCTCCGGCGTCCACATCGGGATATCGGTCGCCCGCCGGCTGGCTCTCGGCACGATCTTGCGCTCCGGGTTCGGCACCGCTTCGATGAGCAGCTGCGTATAGGGATGGGCCGGCGTCGAGGTGATGACCTCGCTCGGCCCCTGCTCGACCAGGTGCCCGGCATAGAGCACCGCCGTCTCCTCGGCGAAATAGCGCGCCGTGGCGATGTCGTGGGTGATGTAGAGCGCGGCCAGGTTACGCTGGGTCTTGAGGTCCTCGAGCAGGTTGAGGATGCCCAGCCGCACCGAGACGTCGAGCATCGATGTCGGCTCGTCCGCCAGCAGCACTGCCGGCTCGACCGAGAGCGCCCGGGCGATGGCGACGCGCTGCCGCTGCCCGCCCGAAAGTTCGTGCGGACGCCGCACCGCGAAATCGGCGGGCGGCGTCAGGCCGACGCGGGCCAGCAGCGCCTCGATCTCCTCGCCGATCGCCTTGCCCCGCAGGTCCGGCCGGTGCAGCCGCAACGGGCGTTCGAGGTGATAGCCGATCGTCTGGGTCGGATTGAGCGAGCCGAACGGATCCTGGAAGATCATCTGCACGTCAGCGCGATAGGCATCGAGCGCACGCCCCTCGAAGCCATCGATGTCGTTGCCCTTGAAGGTCACCTGCCCTTTGGCCGGCTTGTAGACCCGGGCCAGGATACGCGCGCACGTGCTCTTGCCGGACCCCGATTCCCCCACCAGCGCCAGCGCCCTGCCGGCCCGCAGGCTGAACGAGACGCCCGAGAGCGCCCGCAGAACATGGCGGTTGACCAGCGCGCCGCCCAGCACGAACTCCATGTCGACATCGCGCATCTCGACCAGCACCTCACCGTCCGCCTGTGGAGCCATCGTCATTTCAGCAAGTGACATGCGGCCTCGCTCTCCCGCTCGGGATAGATCTTGAGTTCGGGCGGTACCAGCGAACAGACGGGCATTGCCTGCGCGCAACGCGGCGCGAACCGGCAACCCTGCGGCATGGCCCGCGGCGCCGGCGGCGTCCCCGCGATGCCCTCGAGCCGTTGGCGCGGTCCGGTGAGTGGCGGGAACGAATTCCCCAGCGCCCGGGTATAGGGATGCTGGGGCGAGTTGAGGATCGCGGCGCTGGGCGCCACCTCCACCAGTTCCCCGGCATACATGATGCCGATGCGGTCGCAGAACTCGATCATCAGGCCCAGGTCATGGGTGATGAACAGCACCGAGAAGCCCAGCCGCGACTTGAGCTCGACGATCTGCTCGATGATGTCGCGCTGCACGACCACGTCGAGCGCCGTCGTCGGCTCGTCCATGATGATGAGACGCGGGTTGAGGCAGAGCGCGATCGCAATGCAGATGCGCTGCCGCATCCCGCCCGAGAACTGGTGCGGATAATCATCGAGCCGTCGCGGCGGAATGCCGACGAGTTCGAACATTTCCACCGCCCGCGCCCGCACCTCTTCGGCACTGGCCTTGGGGTTGTGCGTCCAGATCGTATCGCAGATCTGCTCGGAGACCGGGATCACCGGGTTGAGCGCGTTCATGGCGCTCTGGAAGACGAAGCTGACTTCGCGCCAGCGATACTTGCGCAGACGCTCCTTTTCGAACCCGAGCACCTCCTCGCCCTTGAAGCGGATCGAGCCGCCCGTCACCAGCCCCGGCAGGCGCGTCAGCCGCGCCAGCGCGAAGGCCACCGTGCTCTTGCCGCACCCGCTCTCGCCCGCCAGCCCGAAGGCCTCGCCCTCGCGGATCTCGAAGTCTATGCCGTTGACGGCCCGGGCAACGGAATCCTCCCCGACATAGTCGACCGTGAGGTTGCGCACTTCCATCAGGTTAGAAGACATCCACGGACCTCCCCCGGCGCTTGAGGAACCTGCGGATGCGCCCGCCCAGGCGCGCTGCGCGCAGCTGCGGACTGGTAATCTCGTCGACCGCGAAGTTGACCAGCACCAGCGCAGCGCCCGTAATCATGATGGCGAAGGCCGGCGGCCACACCTCCCACCAGGCGCCCGTCTGCAGCGCCTGGGCGCGCTGGGCCCAATAGAGCATCGTCCCCCAGGTGACCGAACTGGGCGAGCCCAGCCCGATGAACTCGAGCCCGGCTTCGGCAAGGATCGCATAGATGGTCGCCAGCACGAACCCGCCCACCACGAACGAGGACATGTTGGGCAGGATCTCGCGCAGCACGATGCGCCACTTGCGTTCGCCCATCAGTTCGGCCGCCAGCACGAACTCCCGGTTCTTGATGGCCAGGGTCTGGGTGCGGATGGTGCGCGCACTCCAGCCCCAGCCCGTAAAGGCAAGCACAAGCCCGATCACGGTCGGGCTCGCCTCCTCTACGAACGAGGCGAAGACGATGATGAGCGGCAGGGCTGGAAGCACGAGGGACACGTTGACGAAGAAGGTGAGAATCTCGTCCGTCCGCCCGCTGAAATAGCCGGCCGAAATGCCGATTGCGACGCCGATCAGCGTGGCGCTGAGCCCGGCCACGAACCCCACCGTCAGGCTCGTCCGTCCCCCTTCGAGCAGCTGGCTGAAGATGTCCTTGCCCTGTCGCGAGGTGCCAAGGAAGTGCTCAACGCCCGGCTGCACATGCGGCTTGCCGGCACGGCGATAGGGATCGTAGGGCGAAAGCACCGGCGCCAGAGCCGCCGCCAGCACGAAGACGGCGAGGATGAGGAGCCCGGCCACCCCCTTCTTGTTGGTGAAGAACGTCTGCCAGGCCGTCGGCAGGCGTCCCAGCAGACGCGATCGGGGCCTCACCCCGAGTTCGGCCATCAGCTCGTCCGGCGAAGGCGCCGGCGCGGCGCCGGGCCGCGGAACGCGTTGGCCGGTTGCGGAAGTGGCTGGGGAGTCGTGCGTGATCTCGGTCATGGGCGCTCCCTAGTGCCGGCTCCCGGCCCTCAGGCGCGGGTCGAAGATGACGTTGAGGATGTCGGAGGCCAGGTTGGCGATCAGGACGCTGGCCGTAAGCAGGATGAGTTGCGCCTGGATGAAGCTGTAGTCGCGCGTCTGGATGGCATTGAGCGTGAACTTGCCCAGCCCCGGATAGTTGAAGACGATCTCGGCGATGAAGGCGCCGCCAAAGATGTAGCCGATCGAGAGCGCCAGAGAGGTGATCTGCGGCAGGATGGCGTTGCGGGCCGCATAGCGATAGCGGATGCGCCGGTCCGAAAGCCCCTTGGCCTTGGCCAGCACCACGAAGTCCTCGTTGACCAGGTTGATCATGGTGTTGCGCATGCCCAGGTGCCAGGCCCCGAAGCTGACCAGCACGATGGAAGTCACCGGCAGCACCGCATGCCAGGCGATGCTGGTGGCCGATGGCAGGTCCCAGCCCGGCGTCAGGCCGATGTCATGGGCGCGCCCCAGCGGGAAGATCGTCCATTCCATGGTGAACCCGTACCAGAGCAGCAGCGCTACCACGGCGGGGGTGAAGGCGTTCATCATCACGTTGATCGGGGTGAAGAAGCTGTCGAAGAACCCGCCACGGTTCCAGGCGGCATAAATCCCCATGCTGATCCCGATCACGAAGGAAAGGGTTGTGGCCACCCCGACCAGGAACAGCGTCCAGCCCGCCGCATAGAAGAGCAGGCTCGCGGTCGGCTCGGGGAAATTGACCGTCGAGACGCCGAAATCGAAATGCGCCAGCTTCCAGAGGTAGCCCAGGTACTGGTCGAGCAGCGACCCTTCCAGCCCGTAGGCCTTCTTGAGCGCCTCCATCTGGTCGGGTCGCAGCTTCCCGCGCAGGGCCAGGAAAATTCGCGTCGTCGGGTCGCCCGGCATCAGCCGGGGAATGAAGAAGTTGAGGGTGATGGCCACGAAGAACGCCGCCAGATAGAACCCCAACCGCCGTAACAGAAAGCGCATCGCCGTCTCCAGGGATGGGGCGGACGCGAACGCCCGCCCCGGGGAGGTTACTTCTGGACCGGTTCCAGGCTGAGCAGCACCTTGACCCGCTCATGGATGCCCGCCGGGTTGTTCGGCCGCGCCCAGGCATTGTCCTTGTCCGGCCAGCCGGTGAAGTTGCGCGTAGAATACTCGTACCAGGCCGGGTTCGAGAACAGCGTGATCACCGGCAGGTTCTCGGCCACCTGCTTCATCACATCGGTGATCTTGGCCTTCTGCACGGCTTCGTCCGCGGTGGCGCTCACGTCGGCCAGGTCCGCCTCGATGCCCGGAATGCGCATCTGGTGCATCGCCTGCTCGTTGAGCTGGCCCGGCACCATCGAGCGCGGATTGAACATCGAGTAATAGGTGAACCAGGGCGTCGAGGAGAGGTTGGTCCACATGATGTAGACGTCGAAATTGCCCGTCGGGATATTGTCGAACCAGGCGCCTTCCTCGGGCGTCTCCATCTGCGCGTTGATGCCCACGTCCTGCAGATTTTCCGAGATCGTCTGGAGCGTATTCACCCAGTCGTCCCAGCCGGCGGGAACGGCCATCTTGAAGTCGATCGGCGTCCCGTCTGGATTGTCGCGCCAGCCATCGCCGTCCTTGTCGAGGAACCCGGCATCGTCGAGGATCTTCTTGGCCCCGTCCGGGTTGTATTCCATCAGGTACTTGTAGGGCTCGAGCACCTTCTCATCGATCCAGTTGGCATAGAACATGCCCTCCCCGATGGGATATTGCGCCGGGGTCGTTAGCCCGAAGGTCGCGATCTCGACCAGCGTATCGCGGTCGATGGCCATGCTCATGGCCTTGCGGAAATCGAGATTGTTGAACGGCGCCTTGGTGGTGTTGAGCTGCAGGTTCGTGCCGGCATCGGGCGGCAGCCAATAGTGGTTGTCCGGACTCTTGGAGGTGTAGGTGATGTCGGGATCGGTGATGCCGTCCGTCGCCCAGTCGAGGTCGCCATTGGTGATCGCGGCGATCACCTGCAGGTTGTCCGAGAGCTGCGGATACTCGATGCAGTCGATCTTGACCTTGTCGGCGTCGCGATAGAGCGGATTGCGGCAGAGCTTGAACGAATTGCGCGAAAAATCGCGCACTTCGGTGAAGGGCCCGGTCGCCACCACCTTGGGGTTGGCATAGTTCATCGGATCGGCGACATCCTTCCAGATGTGCTCGGGCAGCGGGAAGACCGGGCCGATGTTGAGATGCGCCAGCGAATCCGGCCGCTGCAATTCGAACCGGACGGTGTTGTCGTCCACCTTCACCACATCGGTGATGATCCCGGAATTCTTGTCGGCATCGTAGATATCGAAGCCGACCGGAAAGTCGCGGTGCGCCTTGGCGTAGTTGTAGGTGAAGACCACGTCATCGGCCGAGAACGGCTCGCCGTCCGACCACTTCTCGCCTTCGCGCAGATGGTAGGTCACGCTCTTGAGGTCCGGGGCCACCTCGAACGAGGTTGCCAGGCCCGGAAAGTCGTTCTCCGGGTGCCAGACATTGTAGATCCAGAGCGGTTCATAGGCGAAGTCCTGGACATAGGCATGCGGACCGGCCAGGTTGTAAGGATTGTAGTTCTCGATCATCGCGTCCGTGTGGACGGGCGCCAGGCGTATGATCACCTCGGCCTGCGCACTCGAAACCATGACGCAACCCGACATCAGGCTCGCCACCAGCAACAGCTTTGTCGCTCTCATCTTTCACTCCCAGTGTGAGATCGATCCCATCAAATGCATGCAATCGCGCGGTCACGATTCCCTTCCTTCCCGCGCCGAAACTACCCCGCGAACTCCTTTCTGCCCGGCGGCGAAACAAGCGCCCCGACGCTGTCGCGCCGGATGAGCGGCGCCTCGATGGTGATTTCCGCCTGCTCGGGCACCTGCCCGGCAAGGATCTTGATCAACAGTTGCGCTGCCACCCGACCGGCCTCGTCCACGGGCTGGCGCACAGTCGTCAGGCTTGGCGTGAGATGGCGGGCATGGAAATTGTCATCGAACCCCATGAGCGAAATGTCCTCGGGGACACGCTTGCCGGCGCTCTTGAGCGCCAGCAGCGCCCCCGCTGCCACGTCGTCGTCGCCCGCGAAGATGGCGGTCACCGGAAAGCCGGAGGCCAGGAGGCGTTCCGTGCCCGCTACCCCGAACCGCTCCTCGAAATCGCCATGCTCGACATAGATGTCGTCGATCGTCAGGCCCTTCTCTTGCAGGGCCGCCCTGATCCCGCGCAGGCGGTCGCGCGTATCGCGATACATCAGGCCACCGGAGAGATAGGCAATGTGCCGGTGCCCCTGGGCCAGAAGCAGCCGCATCGCCTCGAGCGCCCCGGTGAAATTATCGATCCGTACCGCGGCCCGCGCCACCGGATATTCGTCCCCGCCAATAGTGACGACCGGGGTGCGCGATGTGCGAATGATGTCGGCCACATCCTCGCGGATCGGGTTTTCGAGATAGAGCAGTAGCCCGTCGCAGGACCGGTCGATCAATTCGATGATCGCCCGCGATTCCTCGGCTTGGTCTGCGTATCCGGAAGCGATGAGCACGCTCTTGCCTGCTGCCCGCGCCGCCTTTTGCATGCCGCCGACCATCTGGGCGTAAAAGGGGCTCGCCACGTCCACCACGACGCCCCCGATCATGTTCGACCGGTTCGAGCGCAGGCCGCGCGCCATGGTATTGGGCCGATACCCCAGTTCGGCGATCGCGGCTTCGATCAGCTTGCGCTTGGCCTCCGAGACATAGCCATTGTCCGCGATGACCCGTGAAACGGTCGACCGCGATACGCCGGCACGCCTGGAGACATCGTTGATCGTAACCATCCGCCCGCTTCCCTGTGGGATCGATCTCAGGCATGAGAATGCAGATGTGCGCCCCTGTCAACAGGCTTCCGTTCAGCGCTTCTCGAGTCGGGCTATGAGGGGCCGGAGGGGCTTGGGAACAACCTCGGGCGCCAAGAGCAGCACTTCGCGCAGCGAGTAGAGGCCGGTGGCTCCGGCCAGGATCACGCCCAGGGCGGTCGCCGGCCAGAAGTCGAGGAGGAAGCTTCCGCCGAGCGCCAGGGCCGTGGCAGCCAGGTAGACCAGCGTCAGCAGGCCGTTTCCATGGCTCCAGCGGAACCCGCTCAGCGACCTGGCCACGAGGTAGATGATGCCCGTGTGCCAGACATAAAGGCCTACAAAGGCAAGGCCGGCTCCATCGACCCCGATCCACGGTACCAGCACTGCCGCCAGCCCCACCTGCACAGCGGCGGCGGCGAGTTCGGTCCAGAAGAAGGGACGCTCAGCGCCCTTGGCAAGCACGATGAAACCCATCGGCCAGGCCACGACGCGCAACATCATCCCGAGGCAGATCCAGCGCAGCAAGGCCTGCGCTTCCACGAACGCGGACGAATAGAAGATCAATAGGACGAGGGGCGCCAGCGAGATGGTCGCGATGACCCCCGGCCCCGCCAGCAGCAGGCTGACCCGCGCCTGCTCGTTGACCAGCCGGTTGACCTCGGCGTTGTTGCTCGCCACCTCCGTGACGCGCGGATAGAAATCCGTTCCCATCGCCTGAAGCACGAACCCGGCATAAAGCGCGGCGATCCCCCAGGCGGACTGGTAGAGTCCGGCGGCGTGAACCCCGTCTGCATGCAGCACGATGATGCGGATCAGGTAGGCCGAACCTGTCGTCAGCAAGGCACTGGTCATGAAGACGAAGCCGAGGCGGAAGAGCGGCCGCGCCTGGTCGCGAATGGCTTCTCGTCGCGGTACCGGGGCGATGCTGACCCGGCGCGAGAACAGCACGGCGGTCACGAAGGTCGCGGCAAGTCCCAGCATCAGGCCCGGCGCGATGCCCTTCTCGCCGAGCCAGGCGATGAAAGCGACCGTCGCGATTGCGCCGGTGAGCGTCGAGGCGATATTGGCCAGCGCCAGGTCGCGCGTCCGCCGCAACCCTTGCAGGATCGTGATCTGCGCCGTCCCTACGACCCGGAACAGCACCCCGATGCCGAGGACAGCTATCGCCATGGCTTGAAGATCCGTCCCGAAGGTGAGCCAGGAGACTGGCACGCTCAAGGCGATCAAGACGAGAGCGCCCGTTACGGCAAGCGCCGCCGAGAGCCATTTGACCGCGACCACGGTCATGCCAATTCGCCGACTGTCTCCCGACCCATTGGCCTCCGATATCTGGCGCACCCCGCTGGAGGCCACGCCCATCGAGGCGACCGATCCGCCCAGGTCGATAATGAGATTGTAGATGCCCATCAACCCGACGCCTGCCGGACCAAGCAGCAGCGCCACCACTTTCATGCGCACGATGGAGATGAGCGTCACCGCCAGGTAGGACGCCCCGATCACCGCCGTCGAGCGCAGGATCTGGCCGTAGCTCTTGCTTTCCTGCTTGCGATGGGGCGGCGCTTCGGCCGCGACGCTGTCGGTCATGTCGTACCTGGATTGGGCGTGAGCCCAAGCGTCCCACCCCCTGCCGCGCGCGGCCATAGACCGAACGTTCTAGCGCTCCGGTCCGACGTTTTTCGGCTCTCATCTCTAGCGCGCGGATTTCTATCGACAATTTCAGTTCCCCGTGTTGACCTATGGGGATTGGTGCCAGGTACGTGACGATCAACCTCGAGAGGAATCGATCCCGATGAGTGCGACCAACGAGGCTTCCTCTCCTCCGCCCGCCAAGCGCCGCTGGCCATGGATCGTCCTGATCCTCGTCATCCTGGCATTGGCCCTGGCTCTCTATTTCCGCCTCAAGGACAGGGCCCAGCCGGTAGCCCCTGCCCAGACCGAGCGGATGCTCGAGCTCAACAAGGTCGAGATCACAACGCTCGTTCCGCAACTGCTCGAGCAGACCGTCAAGGTCACCGGCACACTCGCGCCCGAACGGCGCGCCGACATCACCCCGCAGGTTTCCGGTAAGCTCCAGACCGTCAATGTGCGCACCGGTGATGCCGTACTTGCCGGCCAGGTGATCGCCCAGATCGACATCCGCGACCTGCGCCTGACGCTCAACCAGCAGGTCGCCAATTCGGAGGCGACCAAGGCGCAGCTTAGCCTGGCCCGCTCCCAGCTCGAGAACACCCAGGCACTCTTTGAGCGCGGCACGGCATCCAAGGCCAGCCTCGATTCGGCCCAGGCGAACGTGGACGCCCTCTCGGCCCAGGTGGATGCCCTGCAGGCGCAGGTCGACACCGCCCAGCGCGCCATCCAGAACGCCAGCATAACCGCTCCGTTTGCCGGCGTGATCGCCAGCCGCTCGGCCGAGCCCGGTCAGTCGGTGACGCCGGGCTCACCCCTCGTCACCCTGGTCGATCTGTCGGTCATGGAGGTGCAGGCCACCGCCCCGCTCAGCGACAGCGCCAGCCTTAAGGAAGGCCAGCGGGCCACCCTCACCGTCGAAGGCATTGCCGACAAGTCCTTCTCGGCCAGCGTCGATCGCATTAGCCCGGTCGCCATCGAGAACACGCGCTCGATCCCGGTCTTCCTCACGCTCGAAAACCCCGACGGCATATTCCGCGGGGGCATGTTCACCACCGGATCCGTCGTGGTCGATGAAGCCCAGGATGCCCTGGCGGTACCCTCCTCCGCCCTGCGCGAGGACAAGCAGGGCGAATATGTCCTCACCGTCGTCGACGCCAAGCTCGTGCGCCAGCCCATCGAGAAGGGGCGGCAATGGTCCACCGGCAATCTCGTCCAGATTCTGACGGGCCTCAATCCGGGCGACGTCGTCGTGACCGGTCGCCTGCCCGAACTCGAGCCGGGCACTGCAGTCACCATCGTGGGGAACTGACGCCATGTTCCTCACCCGCATCAGCGTCAATCATCCGGTATTCGCCGCCATGATCATGGTGGCGCTAGTCGTCTTCGGCATCTACTCCTACCAGCGCCTGCCGATCGAACAATTGCCTGATATCGACCTGCCGGTCGTGGCCGTTCTCACCACTTATGCGGGGGCATCGCCCGATGCGGTGGAGAACGACATCACCAAACCGATCGAGGACGCGGTCAACACCGTGAGCGGCATCGACACCATCCAGTCGCGCTCCTACCCGGGCCAATCGGTGGTCATCATCATCTTCAAGCTCGAGGTTTCCTCCTCGGTCGCCGCCCAGGACGTGCGCGACAAGATCGCCGCCATCGAAGCGGCACTGCCCGACAGCGCCGACAATCCCCAGGTCCTCCGGTTCGACCCGTCCGAGTTGCCTGTCCTCTCCATCGCCGTGAGTTCGGACACCCGCGCCGCGCGCGACCTGACCACGCTCACCGAAGACACGATCGTACGCCGCCTCTCGATCATCCCCGGGGTCGGGCGCGCCACTGTCGTCGGCGGCGTGCCGCGCCAGCTCAACATCCTCATCGATGCCGACAGGCTGCGCGCCTTCGACGTCGGCGTCGGCGAAATCCTCGCCGCGCTCCAGCAGGACAATCGCAATGTCCCGGCTGGCTCGATCACCGATCCGCTTCAGGTGCGCTCCATCCAGGTGGAAGGGACCATCGAGGAGGAGGACGATTTCCTCAAGATCATCGTCGCGCGACGTGGCGGCCAACCCGTACGGCTGGGCGATGTGGCGACCATCGAAGATGGACAGGCAGACACCTCGAGCCTCGCCCTGCTCGATGGCCAGCGCGCTCTTGCCGTCGATATCGTCAAGGTCCAGGGCGCCAATACGGTCGGGGTGGCGCGCGACATCCGCCAGGCGCTCGATGACCTCCAGAAGAACGAGTTGCCGCCCGACGTCACCATCCGTGTGGTGCGCGACAATGCCGTGGCGGTCGAGGAATCCTTCCACTCGGTGCAATCGACGATCCTCGAAGGTGCCATCCTCGCCGTCATCATCGTCTTCCTTTTCCTCAACTCCTGGCGCTCTACCGTCATTACCGGGCTTACCCTGCCCATTTCGATCATCGGCACGCTGACCGCCCTCTATTTCCTCGGCTTCACCCTCAACATGATGACGCTGATGGCGCTTTCGCTCTCGGTGGGCCTGCTCATCGACGATGCTATCGTCGTGCGCGAGAACATCACGCGGCACCTGCACATGGGCAAGACGCACCGGCAGGCGGCGCTCGACGGCACCAACGAAATCGGGCTGGCGGTTCTCGCCACCACCCTGTCGATCGTCGCCGTCTTCCTGCCGGTGGCCTTCATGGAGGGCATTCTCGGACGCTTCTTCCTCCAGTTCGGCGTCACCGTCTCGGTCGCGGTGCTGATCTCGCTCTTCGTCAGCTTCACGCTCGACCCCATGCTCTCCAGCGTCTGGTACGATCCAGCATCCCACCCCAACGCCAGGCGCGGCCCCGTCGGGCGCGCCGTCGAACGTTTCGATCGCGGCTTCATGTGGATAGCGGATCGCTACCGCAGCATCCTCAAATGGTGTCTGAGGCACCGCATCGTGACGCTGCTGGCCGCGGGCGCCATTTTCATCGCCTCGCTCTTCCTGGTGCCGCTGGTTGGCGTGGAGTTCGTACCGCCGGCCGACAACTCCGAGTTCCAGGTCGATATCGAAACCCCGGTGGGGTCCTCGATCGACTACACCGCCACCAAGGCCAACCAGGTCACCGCCGCATTGCGCGAGTTTCCCGAAGTCATCCGCACCTACACCACCGTCAATGCCGGCAACTCGACCGGGGACAATCGTGCCAGCATCCTGGTTTCCATGGTTCCGCCCGAACAACGCCATCGCACCCCGACCCAGATGACCGAGCCGGTGCGCCAGCGCCTG
Organism: Youhaiella tibetensis; assembly: GCF_008000755.1. NCBI lineage: Bacteria > Pseudomonadati > Pseudomonadota > Alphaproteobacteria > Hyphomicrobiales > Devosiaceae > Paradevosia > Paradevosia tibetensis. Next base: position 3,499,148 of record NZ_CP041690.1, read on the forward strand.
GCCTTCATCCCCGGCGTGCAGGCCGTGGTCGGCGCGGCGAGCGGCCTGGGCGGGGTCTCCAAGCCCATCCAGATCAACATCTACGGCGACGACCTGGCCGTTCTCGGCCGTCTTTCCGACACCGTCATGGCCCGCGTGAAGGACATACCGGGCCTGGCGGATGTCGAATCCAATCTCCAGGCCGCCCAGCCGGTCCTGGGGATCCGCGTCAATCGCGAGGCGGCCAGCGACCTAGGCGTTACCCTCCAGCAGATCAGTCAGACCCTGCGCCCGCTGCTATCGGGCGAGAAGGTCAGCGACTGGACATCCCCGGACGGCAGGTCTTTCGACGTCGTGGTGCGCCTGCCCGAGGGCGCGCGCGACAGTGTCGAGGCCCTCGCGGGCCTCCCCATCATGCAGACTGGCGCAACCAGCAGCACTGCCCTCGTGCGCCTCGACCAGGTCGCGGAAATCGTCCAGTCCGTCGGCCCCAGCGAGATTCTGCGCGAGGATTTGTCCCGCCAGGCCAGCGTTACCGCCAACATATCTGACCGCCCGCTGGGCGAAGTCAGCAGCGACGTCGCCAAGGCCATCGCCGGTATCCAGGTGCCCACGGGCTACCGCATCTCGATGGGCGGCGACGTGCAGCAACTGGGCGACACTGCAGCGGCCGCCGGCTCGGCGCTGCTGCTCGCGGTCATCTTCATCTACCTGGTCCTTGCGTCCCAGTTCGGCAGCTTCATCCAGCCGCTCGCCATCATGATGTCGCTGCCTCTCGCCATCATCGGCGTGCTGATCGGCCTGCTCGTCGGCGGCACCACCCTCAACATGTTCTCAGCCATCGGCTTCATCATGCTGATGGGCCTGGTGGTCAAGAACGCCATCCTGCTGGTGGACAACGCCAACCAGCATCACGCCGCCGGCATGCCGCTCGTGGAGTCCCTCATCGAGGCCGGCAGCACCCGCTTCCGCCCCATCATCATGACCACGCTCGCCATGATCTTCGGCATGATGCCGCTGGCGCTCGGTCTCCACGCCGGCAGTTCGCAGACCGCTGCCATGGCCCATGCCGTCATCGGCGGCCTCATCAGCTCGACCCTGCTCACGCTTGTGGTCGTGCCGGTGATCCTCACCTATCTCGATCGGCTGGGGCAGCTCTTCCTGCGGATCGTGCCCAAGGCGCCCGACGACCAGAAGGCGGCGGCGGACGCAGCGCTCAACTAGTGGCTGCGACCAAAAACCTGCGCCGGGCAGTCTTCCGCTTCGCCTCACGAATCCTTATAGCAATCGCGTCGCATTTTCGGGGGCCTCGAGCCACATGACTGCCAAGAACTACGTGATCGACGAACTGATCTCGGCCAAGGCCATCGCAGCCCGCGTGGAGGCCCTGGCCCGCGAAATTTCCGAGTTCTACAGCGACACCGAAAAGCTCGTCGTCGTCGGCCTGCTGCGCGGCTCGTTCATCTTCATTGCCGACCTGGTGCGTGAACTCGACCTGCCGGTGGAGGTCGATTTCCTGGAAGTCTCCAGCTACGGTAACTCCACCGAATCCAGCCGCGAAGTGCGCATCCTCAAGGACCTGCGCGGCGAGATCGAACATCGCGACGTGCTGCTGGTCGAAGACATCGTGGACACCGGCTACACCCTCAGCCACGTCCTCGACATCCTCAACACGCGCCACCCCAAGCGCATCGAGGTCTGTGCCCTGCTCGACAAGCCTTCACGCCGCGAAGTGGACGTCAAGGCACGCTGGATCGGCTTTGAAATCCCCGACAAGTTCGTGGTCGGCTACGGCATCGACTACGCCCAGCGCAACCGCAACCTGCCCCATATCGGCGCGGTGCGGTTCATCGATCAGGACTGATTCTCCCTCACGGCTCGCGAATGCTGTCGTCGAGGCCGCGCAGCAGCGGGTAGAGGAAGTACGAGATCACCGTGCGCGTCCCAACCTTGATTTCGGCGGTAACCGTCATGCCCGGCAACAGGTGCATCGGACCTTCCTTGGTGTCCAGGCTCGCCGCATCGAGCGGGACCCGCGCCTTGAAATAGGGCAGCGCCGCCGCTCCCTGCGCGCCCGAGGCGGCATCGGGTGTGAACGCGTCCCGGCTCATCGTACGGATCGTGCCGGTGGCGGTGCCGAACTTCTGGAACGGGTAGGCATCGAGCTTGATGCGCGCCTCGTCGTTGACCGCCACCTGGCCGATGTCGCGGGCATTGACCGAAACCTCGGCCTCGAGCGGCACGTCGACCGGCACCAGCGTCACGACCGGCTCGGCCTCGCGCACCACCGACCCGATGGATTTGGCCGCCATTTCGAGCACCACCGCGTCGGCCGGAGCCGTCAGCGTCACCATGTTGCGCCGCAGCTCCATCTTCTTGAGCTCCTGGGCGGCCTCGTCGCGCTTGCCGCGGAAGTCGACAAGCTGCTCCATGGTCGTGCGGCGATAGTCCTGAATGAAAGCCTGGCGGTCCGCCTCGAGCTTGGCCACGGCGTGCTCGGCCTCCGCTCCGCTGCCGGCGATCTGCGCCCGCGTTGCATCGACATCGAGCCGCGCATTGCGCGAGTTGAGGAGGTCGAGCAGCGAACCATTCTGCTTGTCGTAGAGGGCCTGCCGGGTCGACTCGATCTGCGCCAGCGTTTCGGATTGGTTGGCGAGGACAGCGGCCTGCGTCTGGCTGGAATCGATTGCCGCCTTCTGCACCGCGATCTGCTGGTCGAAATTCTGCAACTGCGCCTGGTAATAGGCTTGCCGCTGCCCGAAGAGCTCGACCTGCAACTGCTCCTCTGCGGACGGCCCGGCGAGCTTGGCATAGTCGGCCCCGTCGAGCTCAGCCTGCGTCCGCGCCACCTGGGCGTCGAGCACGGCCAGGCGCGAGCGCTGCTGGTCCACGTCGGACTGTGTGAAGGTCGGATCGAATGTCACCAGCGTCTGGCCCGCCTTGACCACATCGCCCGCCTTGACGTCGATGGTGCGGATGATCGAGGTCTCGATCGGTTGCACCACGATCGTCGGCTGCGTGGTCACGAGCTTGCCCGGCGCCACCACGATCTCGTCGATCGAGGACACCGACGCCCAGACCACAGTGGCGATGAGGAACGCGGTGATGGTGTAGAGCGTCATTCGCGCCACGCGTGGCGGCACCCGCTCCTCCAGTTCCACCGCATCGCTCTGGAACTCGGAGATGACATGGATCGGCTTGCTGACTTCGCCTGCTGGCGGCACGGCCTTCGGCTTGCCACGCTTACGCGGGGCGGCCTTCTCGGCCTCCGGCTGTGAAGTTTCTTCGGCCTTGGCGGTTGCCTGGTTCACCTTGGGGCTCATGCGACCTGCCTCGTCTGCTGGTTCCACAGGTGCCGGTAGGTGACGCAGCGTGTGAGCAACTGTTCGTGCCGGCCGACATCGGCCACCCGGCCGCGTTCGATCACGAGGATCGCGTCGGCATCGGTGAGCGTGGACAGCCGGTGAGAGACGATGATGACCGTGCGACCCTTCGAGATCAGGTCGAGGTTACGCCGGATGATGGCCTCGCTCTCCGGATCGAGGGCGCTGGTGGCCTCATCGAAGATCAGCAGGCGCGGGTCGGTTATCAGCGCACGCGCGATCGCCAGTCGCTGCTTTTGCCCGCCTGAGAGGTTGGTGGCATTTTCCTCGAGCATGGTGTCATAGCCACGCGGCAAGCGCTCGATGAACTCCTCGGCGCCCGCCATCCGAGCGGCCTCAGCCACTTCCTCGAATGTCGCGTCGGGGCGTGCTGCCGCGATGTTCTCGCGCACCGTGCCGTGGAACAGGAAATTGTCCTGCAGCACCACCCCGATACTGCTGCGCAGATGCACAAGGTCGAGCTCGCGGCTGTCGAACCCATCCATGCGCACCAGCCCCTGCTGCACCTGGTAGAGCCCCTGGATGAGGCGCGTGACCGTAGTCTTGCCCGACCCGCTCTTGCCCACGATGCCGAACACGGTGCCGGCGGGAATGGAGAAGGAGACGTTGTCCAGCGCCGGCGCGCCGTCGGCGCTGTAGCGGAACGAGACATCCTCGAACTCGATGCGCCCGGTCAGCGTCGGGCGCAGCCCGCGCCCACGGCCGAACTGCTCGGGCTGCCGGTTCATCACCTCGCCCAGCATACGCACGGAAAGCGCCACCTCCTGGTATTCGTGCACCATGGTGACGATCTGAACGAGCGGGCCGGAGACGCGGCCGGCGAGCATGTTGAAGGCCACCAGCGCGCCGATGGTCATCGCCCCGTTGAAGACGTCGAGCGCTCCCAGCCCGATGATGGCGACGCTCATGAGCTTTTCGACCAGCGAGGTCAGCGCCTGGGCAGCGGTGGAAATCTTGTCGACCTGGAACCGCACGGAGATCGCCTGGGCCGAATAGTCGTCCCAGACCTTGCGCTGCCGCGGCTCGAGCGCCAGCGATTTGACCGTGCGCATGCCGTGCACCGTTTCGACCAGCAGCGCCTGCCGGTCACCCTCGGCCTTGTAGAGGTCCTTGAGGCGGCGACGGAAGGGCCCGATGAGCAACAGCACGATCACCCCGACGAGAAGCGCAAAACCCACCACGACAAGTGTCAGCTTGACGCTGTAGAGCAGCAGCACCGGCAGGAAGACGAAGAGCGACAGGCCATCGAGCAATGTCAGGAACAGCCGCCCCGTCAGGAATTCCCGGATGCGCCCGGTCTGCTGCATGTGCTTGACCAGCACGCCGGCCGAAGCCTGTTCGAAGAGCGCGATCGGCAGGTTGAGCAGATGCCCGAAGGTGCGGGTGGCGACCCTTATGTCGATGCGATTGGTGGCGTAGAGCAGCAGGTAGCGCCGCAGGTAGGTGAAGATCGCATCGAACACCAACGCCGCAGCGATGCCGATGGTGAGCACCACCAGGGTCGCGTAGCTCTCGTGGATCAGGACCTTGTCGATGACAAGCTGGAAAAAGATCGGCGTGGCCAGCCCCAGCGCGTAGAGCACGATTGCCGCCATCGCCACGTCGCCGAAGAGCCGGCGCTGCTTGAAGATCTCGGGCAGGAACCAGCGCAGGCCGAAGGGTTGATCGGGATCGCCCAGTTTGAACGTGCGCTTGAGGAAGATGACCTCCCCGCTCCAGCGGCTGGTGAACTGCTCCTTGCTGACCAGCAGCGGTTCGGGGCGCTTGGCTAGCGGATCGAGCACCCGGATTGCGTCCGGTTCGGCCCCCTCCACCACATCGCCCGGCCCGGCGATGATCACCCAGTTGCCGTTATTGAGCAGCGCCAGCGCCGGATAGGCGTCGCGCAGCTTGATCAGTTCGCGCCATCCCATTCTCGCCGAGCGCGCCCTCAGCCCGCCTTCCTTGGCCATGCGAAGGATCTGTCGGCTGCTGACGGCCTGGTCGCCCAGCGCGTAGTCGTGGATCAGCCGCTCGGGGGCCATGTCGACCCCGTGATGGCGGGCGACGAAAGCGAGGCAATGGACGCCGGTATGGGAGGTATCACTCATGACTGACCACAAGACTTACGCGGGGGGAAGGACGACCCGTCAGTTGAAGTTGGGCGAAGCGTTCGGAGCCGGAGGCGCCGCAGCTACCTCGGGCGCGACCGGCGCCTCTGCGGTCTGGCCGGGCGCGTCGTTGACGCGCCGGATGGCCCCCGCTTCCACTAGCCCCGCCTGCGCCTTGTGCATCAGGTCCACCGCGTTGGCGAAGGCGTCCACGGGCATGACAATGCGCTGCCGGAACACGGCGCGCGGGTTGCCCTTTTCATCCTTTTCGGTCGGGGAAAGGCTCACCAGGTTGATCCTGACGATCGAGCCGGTCACCGTGATTTCGCCGATACCATCGGCATAGAGTTCATCGTGCATGGTTTGCTCCTCGATGGGATTGGCTGTGGATGTGGGCGAGGGCGTTGGGCTGCTGCCAGGCCGGCAAAGGATCGGCGAGCCCACGCCAGTTGTCCGGTTCGAACTGTCCCTGGGCGCCGACGAGGCACGCATCGAGCGATGCCGTGATCGCCGCGCGATCGAGTCCGGTCCCGATGAACACCAGCTCCTGCCGGCGATCGCCCCATTGCTCGGTCCAGTAGCGGTCGAGCAGCGTGCGGAACTGCGGATAGGGCGGCCACTGGTGCTTGGGTACCGCCGCCCACCAATAGCCCTTGGCCTCGCACCGGCTCTGCGCGCCCGCAATCGAGAGCACACCGGCCCAGTCCGGGCGCGTCGCCACCCAGAAATGGCCCTTGGCGCGAATGACGCCCGGCCAGCCGCGCTTGACCAGCGCCAGAAAGCGTTCCGGGTGGAAGGGCGCTCGGGCGCGATAGACGAAACTGCCGATACCGTATTCCTCGGTCTCGGGCACATGCCCTTCTGGGTTGTAGAGTTCCTTGTGCCAGAGAGGATGGGTGGCGGCCTTCGCCTCGCTGAAGAGCCCGGTATCGAGCACCTCGCCCATCTCCACGTCACCGAAATCGGTCTCGATGACGCGCGCGTCCGGGTTGAGTGCCCGCACGATGCGTCGCACCTCGTCGAGCCGTTGCGTCGGCACGCTCGAAATCTTGTTGATGACCACCACGTCCGCGAATTCGATCTGCTCGACCAGAAGGTCGATGATCGTGCGCTCGTCATCCGCGGCGCGCACCTCGCCGCGATCCTTGAGCAGGTCGCTTCCCGAATAGTCGGCCAGAAGGTTGGCGGCATCCACCACCGTGACCATGGTGTCCAACCGCGCGAAATCGGCCAGCGCCGAGCCCATCATGTCCCGGAACGAGAAGGTGGCAGCGATGGGAAGCGGCTCGGCAATGCCAGTCGCCTCGATCAGCAGGTAGTCGAACCGCCCCTCGCTGGCCAGCCGCCTTACCTCCCCGAGCAGATCTTCGCGCAGGGTGCAGCAGATGCAGCCATTGGTGAGTTCGACAAGCGTCTCCTCGGTCCGCGACAGGTCCGCCCCGCCATCGCGGACTAAGTCGGCGTCGATATTGACCTGGCTCATGTCGTTGACGATGACCGCGACCCGTCGGCCTTCCCGGTTCATCAACACGTGGTTGAGCAGCGTCGTCTTGCCCGCGCCGAGAAAGCCGGTGAGCACGGTAACGGGCAGCTTTCCAGCCGGTTTCGCCAAGGTCTGCATCTAGGCGGCCAGCGGCTGGAACAGGACGTCGACGTAATAATTGGTCTTGTTGTAGGTCGATGTCGGGAAGATATCGCCGGTGCCGTAGGCGTATAGCCCGTTGATGTCGGACGCTGCCGTCAGGTGCCCGTTGGTGATGTCGGCGGTGAAGAAATTACCCGTCGCGCCATAGGCTCCGTTCGAACCATAGGACACCACGTAGTCGGTATTGGCCGTGATCGACACCGGCTGCGTGAGGGTAACGGTCTGCCACCCGCTCGCGCTTTCATCCGTGGTCGTACCGCTGGCCAGGAGCGTTCCGGTCGAGGTCCACAGGTTCGCCGTGTGCGTGGTGTTGTCGTTGGCAGCCTTGTAGAACCGGATTCCGGTGATGTTGCCCGCCACGTCTGCCTGGAACTGCATGCCCAATTGCAGCGGGATGCCGTCCGAGTAGGTCTGGGCCGGCGCGTCGCTGGCCGAGAAGAGGCTCTGTTCCACCGGCGCTGCGACCTGCAGCGACACTTCGGCCGACGAGAGCCCGCCATGACCATCCGAAATGGCGTAGGTGAAGGTCGCCGCGCCCGAGTAGCCCACATTGGGCGTGAAGGTCACAACGTTGTTGACCGCGTCGAAGGTGACCGAGCCGTTCGAAGCCCCGCTCACCCCGGTAATGGTCAGCGGATCGTTGTCCGCGTCAGTATCGTTGGCCAGCAGCGTCGAGGCCGAAATTGCCAGCGGCGTGCCTGCGGCAGTTGTCAGGCCGCTGTCGGCATTGGCCACTGGATTGTGGTTCGTGCTGCCCTGGGTATAGACGACGTCCACCCAGTAATTGGCGCTGTTATAGGTCTGGGTCGGGAACAGCGTGCCGGTCCCGTAGCCATAGATGCCGTTGCCGCCGCTGCTGGCACTCGACAGCGCGGTCAGGGGTCCGCTGGTGTGATCGTTGGTGAAGTAGTTGCCGTCCGCCGCGTAGTAGCCGTTCGAGTGGAACGAGGCCACGTAGGTGACGCCGGCCGTGACGGAGATCGGGGCGTTGAACGTAACGACCTGCCAGCCGCTCGCCGTCTCGTTGGTGAACGTGGCCGTTGCCAGCAAAGTGCCGGTCGAGGTCCACAGCGACCCGGTATGCGTGCCCAGGTCTTGGGCGCTCTTGTAGTACTTGATGCCCGTGATCGTGCCGTCCGCCGAGACGGTGAACTTGACACCCAGTTCGACCGAATTGGGGTCGTAGACCGAGCCGTTCACCGGCTGGTCCGAGGAGCCGAAGAGCGAATAGGTCGTCGAACTCGAAGTAACCGCCACTGAAACGGCGCCCGTCGCCGACCCACCCTGGCCGTCCGAAAGCGTGTAGCTGAACCCGCCCGCGCCCGAGAAACCGGCATTGGGGGTGTAGGTAATCGTGCCATTGACGGCATCCAGGCTCACCGTGCCGTTATTGGCTGCCGAGACGGCCGTGATGGTGAGCGCATCGCCATCGGCGTCGCTGTCATTGGCCAGCAGCGAGGCCACGGCAATGGTGATCGGCGTGCCCATTGGCGTCGAATAGCCGGTATCGGCACCGGCTACAGGGTTATGGTTGCCGCCGCCCAGGCTGTCAAAGGTCACGTCGACCCAGTAATTGGTGGCCCCGAAGGAATCGCTCGGGAAGACGCTTGTGGACCCGTAGGCATAGACCCCGTTTCCGCCCGCCGCCGTGCTCGAAGGCGCCATCACCGGGCCGTTGACGACATTGGTGGCGAAGTAGTTCCCGTCGGCCATGTAGAAACCGTTCGAGTGGTAGCTCGCCACATAAGTGACATTCGCGCTGACCGAAATGGCGTTGGCGAAAGTCACGGTCTGCCAGCCGCTTTCGGTTTCGTTGGTGAAGGTCGCCGTCGCCAGCAACACGCCAGTCGAAGTCCAGAGCGAACCCGTATGGGTGCCGGTGTCCTGGGCGCTCTTGTAGTAGCGCAGGCCGGTGATGGTACCGTCCGCAGCCACCGTGAACTTGACACCCAGTTCCACGCCCGCGGAATCGTTCTGGGGCGTACCCGTGGGGGCCGTTTCGAGCGAGAAGAGGCTGGCGCCCACGACGCCCTGCAGCACCTCCACGGTGACGTTGCCGTTGGCCGTGCCGCCGCGTCCATCCGTAATCGAATAGGAGAACGAAGCCGTTCCCGAAAAGCCGCTATCGGGCGTGAAGGAAACGATCTTGGTCGTAGCATTGAATGACACGACGCCATGGACGGCATTGCTGACCGAGAGAATGCGCAAGGCATCGCCATCGGGGTCGGTGTCGTTCCCGAGCAATTGGGCAGCCCGATACTCTGCCGTCGCGTTCCACCCCGCACGCACCGTGTCATCGAACGCCGTCGGCGCGTTGTTGGTGGTGCTGGGCGTGAAGACCACGTCGACCCAGTAGTTCGAATTGCTGCTCAGGGACGGGAAGAGGTAGGCGTCGCTGCCATAGGCGAACGCACCCGCGCCGGCCGAGGCGCTGAGCACCCCACTATCGTAGGACGCGTTGAAATAGCCTTCGTCGGCCGAGTAGTAGCCGCTGGTGTGGTAGGAGGCGACATACTGCTGGCCCGCCTGCACCGTGATCGGGTTCGAAAAGGTCAGGGTTTGCCAGCCGGTGAGCGTTTCATCCGTGAACGTTCCCGTCGCAAGCAGCGTGCCGGAGCTCGTCCACAGGCTGCCCGTATGTGTACCGCCATTGAGCGGGCCCTTGTAAAAGCGGATGGCGCTGATCGTGCCGGCCGTTTCGGCCGTGAACTTGACACCCAGCTCCACCGAATCCCGCTCGTACTCGACCAGTTGCGCGGGGGCATCGGCATAGGTCCAGAGGCTCGAGGTCGAGGGCAGCGTCACCTGGATGCTGACATTGGCCGAGCCGGCCCCGATATTGAGGCTGTCATCGGTGGCTCTGGCGGTGATCTGGTAGGTGCCGCTCGCCTGGGCGATCCAGACATAGCTCCAGTTCGTCGTGCCCGTGGCCTTGTGCCAGGTGATGCCGCCATCGACCGACACCTCGATGCCCGCCACCCGTCCGCCGCCGAGATCCTGTGCGGTGCCGGTGATGGTGAAGCGCTGGCCTTCCGTAAAGGCGGCTCCCGCCGTGGGATTGGTCAACGCCGCAACCGGCGCCAGCGTGTCTGTCGATTGCGTAGCCAGCACCAGGCTCGCGTCGAGCGTCGTCGGCTGCACGCCCATGTCGGCGAAGAGGTTGACCATGGCCTGCTGCACATTTGGGTCCACCGGGACGCCTTCGAGGTCGTGCTGCGCGTTGAGGCCCCACGACCACATCACCGAGCCCGCGCTGAACACCAGCGCCCCGCTCTCCTGGTCGCGATACATGGTCAGGCTGTGCGTGGCCGTGCCGCTGCCCACCGTATTGCCGTAGTCGAGCAGGTAGGTGTCCACGGAGATGGTGGAGAGCGAGAGGTTGATCAGGCCCGCCGGGCGGAAGCCATTATCGACATCCGAGTTCCACTCATAGCCCAGCAACCCGTTGACGAGCTCAGCCGTATCCCCCGGCTGCGTGTCGGAAATGGCCGTGTTGCGCCAGAAGCGGAGCTGGGTCATGTCATAGGGAATGGTCATCGTGTCCGAACGCCACGAATCCACGGTGAACATCGTGCCCAGGAGCGAATTCTCGGGCTCCTGGCCCGGATCGGCGAAGCGCGGATCGCGCCAGGTGCCGGTGGCGCTGTCGGCCGGGTTGATCTGGGTATTGGCCCAGGTGTCCTTGTAGCAAACCATCGTGCGGTAGGGCGTGCCGTTGCCGTCGATGCTGTCGGTCCACTGCACCTTCCAGTAGCAGTCATTGCCGCCCAGGAACGCAAGGTTGACGCCCGCGTCGCGCGCCGCCGTCACATTCTCGCGCTGCTCGGCGGACCAATACTCGTCGTGGCCCACCGAGAGATAGACGTCGTGGTTGAGCAGCAGACTGCCCGAACGCGCCGCATCGACGCCCGAGATGTAGGTAACGTCGTACCCGTTCTGCTCCAGCCACTGGATCGCCGGAAACTCCTCGCCGAACACGAAGTCCTGCGGACCGGCCAGCAGGAACCCGGTATTGGTCGAGGTGATGATCGGCCGGTTGTAGCTCACCGCATAGGCGCGCCCGATGGCCCCCAGGCCGCAGCCGCAATTGGGCGGCATGTAGGCGATCATGTCATTGGGATTGAGCGGGGTCGTCCCTCCATAGAGGTTGGCACCGCCCCAGGGATTGTAGGCCTGCCAGGTGGTGTCGGAAGTCTGGAAGACGATGTCGCTATGCGCCGAGTCGTCGCGCACGATGAAGGGGATGATGTTTTCGCCCGCCGTCCCGTCCTCGCGAACCAGCTTGGCGAAATACACTCCCGAAACCGCGTCGGCCGGAATGTCCCAGCTTGCCGAAACCGACCAGTTGCCCGCATCGATCAGGCCGATGGAAGCATCCACGATCGGGTGCGGCTGGATCTGCGCGCTGTCCAACTGCTTGTCGACCACGTCGACCAGTCGCGCGCCATCGCCGCCGTAATAGCCCATTCGATAGATTTCGAGGCGATAGTGGGTAGAATCGGTGGCGATCTTGAAATCGACCGTCCCCCCGATATTGGTGCTGATTTCGGTGGCAAAGCCCTGGATGTTGGCATCGCCGATATCGCTCTGCAGTGCCCAGACGCTGCGCGGCGTACCCTGCTTGAGGTTTTCGAGCGCAATCTTGTTGAGCGCTGGTGTCGTTGTCAGTTCCGCAACGACTGGCGCGGCAACCGAGAACGCTGCGACCTGGGGCGCCGCGTCGGTCGTCACCGCCGGATCCGTCGTCGGCGCCACGCTGTCGATGCTGATCGAGAAGGTGCTGGCGCTGCTGGTCGTATCGAGCGTGGCGGCCTGGACCTGCGGCGCGATCGAGATGCCGTCGAACGAGAGCGAGGTCATCACCACCGTCGTGCCGCCGCCAAACATCTGTTGCGGCGTGAAGTTGGGCACGCCCGAGGTTCTCGGTGCCGGATGAGCCTGCCCGCCGAGCACGCCGGCGCTATGGGCCAGCAACTGGGGCGTAGCGTGATCGGATCCGCCCGTGCCGGCTGACGCGGCGCCGCCGCCGGCACTGCCGGTATCGCCCTTGGGTCGGCTACCGCCGTCGGGCAGCGGATCGGCGAGGTTCCCGCCGAATACGCTCAGGAATTCATTGTCGTCTTTGCCACCAGTCTTGAGCATGGCCCACCGCACCGCTTCCGGTACGTCCCAAGAATCCAACTATGGTGACAATCTGCCCCTCTCGCGCGTGAACCGAACAGTAGTCCATTTGGACTGTTTGACGTCGCGACCGCCTCAGTCGCCCGGCTTCTTCTTGCCGCTCAGCAGCGCGTAGATCGCCATGGCGTGGCCATGGCCGAGTTCGAATTCATCGCGCAGCCATTCGACGATCTGTCCGGCCTTTACCTCGGGCTTGAGCCGCCCATCGACCGAGAAACCCTTGGCGTCCGCCATGGCCTGGAAGTCCTCCGGCCCCTTGCCGGTCTTGGCCTTGATGGTGTCGAGGTAGCCTTGAAATGTCATGTCGTCCTCCAGCGATTTGGTCGCCGGGACTGTGGCCGATCCGTTGCCGCAAGGGAACGGACCCATGCCGTCCCACGGGCGCGAAGGTGTGGAAAGGTTCAGCCGGCAAACGCCGGCTGGTTGCTTCGCACCGGGAAGACCCGGTCGTAGGCTATGTTGAAGACGAAGGCGTAGACCACGTAGAAAACCACCATCGACATATCCATCAGGAACGCCTGCACCAGGCTCACGCCCAGGTACCAGGCGATCATCGGCAGCAGCATCGCCAGCAGCCCTATCTCGAAGAGAACCGCGTGCGCCACGCGCACCGCCACGCTCTTGCGGGTATGGCCTTGAAGGCGCAACAGCGCATGGTCGAAACCGAGATTGAACACGAAGTTCCAGAGTGTCGCCACGGTCGCTCCCACGATGCCTATCACGCCCATATGGGCGGCAGGCAGGCCGAAAAGGTAGGAGCCGGCAGGAATCACGATCGCCAGGCCGACGATCTCGAACATCAGGGCATGACGCACGCGGTCAGGGAAAGAACGCATTGCCACGGGAAAATCCTCGTTTCTTTCGTTGTCATTGACGAGGCGCTTTCTATCGGCGATATCGATGAAATCAAGTTAGCTACCATCTCCAATATCGATAGATGAGCATTTCACTCGATCAACTGGAAGCGTTCGTCGCAGCTGCCGAGCACGGCTCGTTCTCGGGCGCGGCGCGCGCCCTGCGCAAGGCGCAGTCCGCCGTCAGCACTCATGTCGCCAACCTCGAGGTCGATCTGGGCCAGCCCCTCTTCAGCCGGGCCGGTCGCAATCCAGTGCTAACGGCCGCCGGCCAGCGCCTGCTGCCCGAGGCACGGGTCATCCTCGATAGGCGCGAGCACCTGATCGGCGTGGCCCGCAGCTTCCAGGCCAATATCGAAACCCGTCTGGTCGTCGCCATCGACGAGCTCTTCCCCGAGCGCGCCGTCGGACAGCTCTTCGCCGACTTCGTGCGGCACTTCCCCCATGTCGAGCTCGAACTGGTGTTCCCGCTCATGGAAGACGTCAGCCGCATGGTGCTGGCCGGTCGCGCCGATATCGGCGTTATGTGGCGCCAGGAAGCGCTGCCGACCGAGTTGGGCTTCCAGACCATGGGCTGGGTCCCGCTCAAGCTGGTGTGCGGCAGGCATCATCCTCTGGCCGGGCTGCGCGTGGATTGGGAAGACCTCAAGCGCTACCGGCAAATCCTCGTGGCCGCCCGCAACGACGGTCCCGAGAAGCAGCGCCTTCGCATTGCGGCCGAGGTCTGGTGGGTGGAAAGCCATTGGGTCATCCTGCAACTGGTCAAGCAGGGCATAGGCTGGGCGCTGGTTCCCGACCACATCATCGCCAACTCGCCCGTAATCGATGACCTCGCAATGCCCGAATTGCAGTTCGACGATGCCGACTGGCCCGTCGCGCTCGAAATGGTCTGGCACAAGCAGCACCCCTTCGGGCCGGCTGCTGAGTGGCTGCGCGAGCGCCTGGCGGCAACCCGTATCGGGCCAGACGCCGCACCATGAACACGCGGTTTCCCCTCGCACCGCATCGGGTGCTACTGCTCCCTCCTGAGGCTGGGAGAATCATATGAGCGTTCTGCGGGTAGGTATCATTGGCTTGGGCATGGCGGTGGCACCGCACGCCGAGGCGCTTCTGGCTCTTCCTGGTCGCATCGAGGTGGTTGCCGCATTCAGCCCCACCGCCTCGCGTCGCCAGGAATTCTCAGATCGCTACGGACTGCCCGTCGTCGACAGCCTTCAGGCCATCCTGTCCGATGCCTCCATCGACGCGGTGCTGATCCTCACGCCCCCCTCCAGCCATCTCGAGCTGGTTGAGCAGGCCGCCCGGGCCGGCAAGCACATCCTGCTGGAAAAGCCGCTCGATATATCCACCGAACGGGCCGAGGCCGTCATCGCCGCGGCACGCGACGCAGGCGTCAAGCTCGGCATCGTTTTCCAGAACCGCTTTCGGCCAGCGAGTCTTGCCCTGGCAGAACTGCTCTCGCAGGGCCGGCTCGGCGACCTCATCTCCGCGTCCGCGCGTCGAGACAACTGGCGCACGCAGAGCTATTACGATGAGCCCGGCCGCGGCACGCTCCAGCGCGACGGCGGCGGCGTCCTCATGAACCAGGCCATCCACACGCTGGACCTTCTGCTGTCCTTCGCAGGCACGCCCCTCGAGGTGACCGGCTATGCCCGGACCAGCCCCATCCACACCATGGAGACCGAGGATCTCGCCGCCTGCGTCCTCCGCTTTGCCAACGGCGCGATCGGCACGATAAGCGCCACCACCTGCGCCTATCCCGGGCTGCCGGAGCGGATCGAACTGATCGGCACGAAGGGAACGGCGGTCCTCATCGGTCCGCACCTGAGCGCCCAGTTCCAGGACGGGACCAGCCTCACGGTCGGAGACCCGGACGCCGGCCGGCTTGCGGATGCACAGATCATGGGTTTCGGCCACCAGTTGCACGAGGCCTTGCTGAGCGACTTCGCCGAAGCCATCGCCCAGGACCGCTCGCCCCGGATCACCGGAGAGATGGCGCTGAGGGCCCACGATCTCATCGACGCCATCCTGCTCTCCTCGCGCGAGGGCCGCGCCGTGACGGTTCGCGACCGGGCCTAGCCGGTCAGATCCTTCCATCCCTTGTCGAGTTCGGACGTATACCGCCGCAGGAGATAGGCCTCGGTCAGCAGGCCGATCACCTGCCGGTTGCCAAGATTATCCACAACGGCCAGCTCTTCGCTGCTGGCCTTCTCGAACATCGCGGCGGCATCGGCCACGTTGAGGCCCGGCAGCAGGAAGCGATCCTTGTACTTGAGCAGGCGCGCGATCGTGTTGCCGGCCTCCGCCTCCCCTTCGGTGGCGCCGTAGGCCTCCGCGACCAGCACGATCCCGGCATAGCGCCCCTTCCTGTCGGTGGCGATGACGCGTTCGGTCGAACCGAGCGGATACTTCTGCCGGAAGGCCTCGATCGTCGTGTCTTCGGGCACCGTCTTGACGTCGGCACGCATCATCTTGCCCACGGTGAGGTTCCGTAGCCGGCCCACGTCGTGCGGCGCCCGGATGGTTTCGCCGCGCAAATGCAGGCGCCAGGTCGAGAAGGAATAGCCGAAGGTCTCGCGCACGAAGATCGACGAGAAGGCCGACGCCACCAGCACCGCAGCGCTGATCGCCAGATCGCCCGTCGTCTCGAGCACCAGGAACGTCATGGTGAGCGGGCCGCCCACTATACCCACCGCCAGCGAGGCCATTCCGACCAGGCTCGAAATCACCGGATCGATTCCCGGCGCCAGACCCGAGGTCGCGATCCCTATCGCGAACAGCCGGCCGAAGAGCGCCCCCAGGAACAGCGAGGCAAAGAACAGCCCACCGCGAAAACCCGCCCCCAGCGACAGGCTGGACGCGGCAACCTTGAGCACGAAAAGCAGCGCGATAGCGCTGACGTCGGCCGCCTGGATGAAATGCACCTGGAGCGCGCCGTGACCCGATGACAGCACCGCCGGCGTGATGAGCGCGAGCGCGCCCACGGCCGCGCCACCGATGATGGGGCGCAAGGGTTGCGGACAGCGCAGCCAGCTGAACCCTCGCTCCACCTGGGTCACGAGCAGCATGATCCCCACCGCCAGCGCTCCCCCGACGATCCCGAGCGCCAGGAACGCGGGGATATCCGCCGATGCCAGCGGATTGATGCCGCCGACTTCGATGGGCGTCTGGAACGCGCTCAGGGCACGTGCCGTGAACGTCGCCGCCAGCGAAGCGGCGATGACGGGCGCTAGCAACGCCACCGAATAGACCCCGATGATGAGCTCGAACGCGTAGAATGCGCCGGTGATCGGGGTGTTGAACGCTGCCGCAATGGCGCCCGCAGCCCCGCACCCGACCAGCGTGCGGATCTCGTTGCGCCGCAGCCGTAGGAACGCCGCCGCCTTCGATCCGAGCACCGAGGCCATCTGCGTATAGCCCGCTTCCAGCCCCACCGAGGCGCCGAACCCGCTCGAGATGATGATCTGCCCCGTCACGATCAGGCTTTCGCGGAAGGACATCTGCCCGCCATGGATCGCGTTGGCCTCGATCGGGTCGACCGGGGGTCGCGCCCGGAAGCGGCGCGAGAGGATGATGCTGATGGCCAGCAGCGCCCCACCCACCGCCGGCACCAGCGCAAGCCATGGCGATTGCAGCACGGCTTGCGCGCTCAGTCGGGAATCGCTCGGCAGGTTGAAAAGCAGGTGATGCAGCGCATTGACCAGCCACCCGATGGCGGTGACCACCAGTCCGGCCGCAACCCCCACGCAGGCGCCAAGCACCACGATGAACACGTTGCGCAGCCTGCCCGATATGAGCTTACGCAGCCTGGGCAAGATGCGCTGTTGCAGCTTATTCACGTCAAGAGCCTCTGAATGGCCCTTTATCGCGCCCAGAGGTTGATATTCCGTCTCGCTCCAGCGCGTGCAGGCCACGTTTGGTAATCGTGATCGCCCCATAAATCGAATGGCGGCGGGATCACGTTATGATCCACCAAACTGATTCACTTCCGGTGCACAGATGAACCTTCCCCGCCTGCTTGGTTTTGCCTCGATCGCCCTATGCCTGCTGCTGACGTCCGCCAACGCCCAGCAACCGGCCCGTGACCTCTTCGGAGCAATGAGCCAGCCCACGGGCGGTCCCTCCATTCCCGTGGGAAGCTACGCCAAGGGGTGTATCGCCGGCGCCGTGCAATTGCCCACTGATGGACCGGGCTGGCAGGCCATGCGCCTTTCGCGCGACCGCCGTTGGGGAACGCCCGAGCTCGTCGGCTATATCGAAGCACTGGCAGGGTCCGCCGCGCAGGACGGTTGGCCGGGCATCATGGTGGGCGACATGGGCCAGGCCCGTGGGGGCCCGATGAAAAGCGGGCATGCCTCCCACCAGATCGGCCTGGATGTCGACATCTGGCTGCAACCGATGCCGAACCACACGCTGAGCGCCGAGGAGCGCGAGAAACTGAGCGCCGTTTCGGTGCTCCGCAAAGGCACCCGCGAGGTCGACCCGAAACGGTTCGGGGAGGCCGAACGCCTCCTTATCTATCGTGCGGCGCAACTGCCAGGCGTCGCGCGCATTTTCGTCGCCCCGGGGATCAAGAAGTCGCTCTGCGCCATCACCTGGCGGGATCGCAGCTTCCTCCACAAGATACGCCCCTGGTACGGCCACGACGACCATTTCCACGTGCGCCTTTCCTGCCCGCCGGGGGTCGCGTCCTGCCTCGATCAGAACCCGATCCCGGCCGGTGACGGGTGCGGCGGCGAACTCGACTACTGGTTCACCGACGCGCCCTATAAGCCCAGCACCAGCCCTCCTGCCCCGCCGCTGACGCTGGCGGACCTTCCGAAAGCCTGTGCGGCGGTGCTCAAGGCCCACTGATCAGGCGGGCTGCAGTTCCCCTGGGCCATCGCCCTCCTGCGCCTTGGCGGGGGGCGGAAAGGCCAGCGCCATCCCGGCCGCTGCCACCCCGACCGCGGCCGAGGCGATATAGAGCCAGTGATAGCTGCCGAACGTGTCGTAGAGCCAGCCGCCCCCGACGGGACCGAAGGCCATGCCGATGCTCGATGTCATGGTGGCGGCCCCGAGCACCGTCCCCATCACGCGCGGCCCGAAATAGTCGCGCGCCAGCACCGCATAGAGCGGCATAACCCCGCCATAGGCCATGCCAAGGATCACGGCGAGCATGTAGAAATGCGTCAGTTCGGAGACGTAGATGTAGGTGTAGATACCCACTGCCTGCAGCGCCAGGCCGCCCACGATGACGCGCCGCACGCCTAATCGATCCGCCAGGATGCCGAACACCAGCCGCCCCACCAGCCCCGACACCCCTTCGACGCTGTAGATGCTCGCCGCCGCCAGCGCCGAGGCACCGCAGATCATGGCATAGCTTACCGTGTGGAAAATCGGCCCCGAATGGGCCGCGCAGCAAAGGAAGAACGTCGTCGCGAGCACGATGAATTGCGGCGTGCGCAGCGCGGCCACGGCGGCGCTGCGCTGCTTGGTCGGCGCTGCTGCCTCGGTCGGCGCTTCGCTCGTCGCAACGGGAGCGGGCGCGTCCTCGACCAGGGGCGGGCGACGAATGAAGAGGCTGGCCGGTATCAGCAGAAACAGCGCGCCAATGGCGATGGTTAGCATGGCGCTGCGCCAGCCATTGGTCTGTATGAGGTAGCTGGCAAAGGGCGTGATGACCATGGGAGCCACGCCCCCGCCCACCGAGACCAGCGAAACCGCCAGGCTG
This sequence comes from Youhaiella tibetensis, assembly GCF_008000755.1. Lineage (NCBI taxonomy): Bacteria > Pseudomonadati > Pseudomonadota > Alphaproteobacteria > Hyphomicrobiales > Devosiaceae > Paradevosia > Paradevosia tibetensis. Next base: position 3,517,993 of record NZ_CP041690.1, read on the forward strand.
CGATGCTTGTCGAACCAGCCGACGGTCGCCGCCATGATGGGCGCGAAGAAGGCGCCTCCCGATGCCCCCACAAGGCCGCCATAGGCGAACTGAAAAACCAGCAGGTCCGTTGCCCGGCTGGCGACGACGAGCCCGGTCACCAGCAGAACCGAGGCCGCCATGACCACCGGTCGTGCCCCGATGCGATCGCTGAGCGTGCCCCACCCGAAGCCGGCCACGCCCATTACGATGAAGCCGACCGTCATCGCCGCCGAGATACCGGCATGGGTCCAGCCGGTTTCCTCTGCAATGGGTTGAAGATAAACGGGCAGCGCGAACATCGCCCCCATCGCCACACAGGTGATCAGCGCACCCGCCGCCACCATGACCCAACCGTAACGCGTGTTCATTTCTCGGTTCCTCCGGACCTTCTGAGCACTAGACGAACAGGCGATGTGAAATTCGACAGCCGGCGCAGTTTTTCTTCCGGGCTTGCCTTGGACAGCTATCGACACCATAACCACTTGTGAAGTGCAAGCTGTACCCCAACCCGATACCACTTGTAAACTGCAAGTAGTCAGGAACCCCGCCTATGGACGAAATCAGGTCCGGATGCCCGATCAACCTCTCCGTTGAACTGCTGGGAGACCGATGGAGTCTGGTGGTGCTGCGCGACATGATGTTCGGCAACAAGCGCACCTATGGGGATTTGCACGCCAACTCGCTCGAAGGCATCGCCACCAACATCCTGGCCAATCGCCTCAAGCGCCTTGTTGGCGAAGGCCTTGTAACGGCTGCCCCCGACCCGACCCACAAGCAGCGCACCATCTATAGTCTCACCGAAAAGGCGATCGCCCTTGTGCCGGTCATGGTGCAGCTGGGCGCCTGGGGCGCTCATTATCTGCCGGCCAGCCCGCAACTGGCCGCAAGGGCCCTGCTCCTCGAAAAGGGCGGGCCGCAGATGTGGGCCGATTTTCGGGATGAACTGCGCCACCTGCACCTCGACGCCCCCGCCCCGTCCCGCTCGGTCCTTGCCGAACTCGACCGCGCCTACGAAGAGGCCGCCGAGGCGTGACCACCGCGCCGCCGCACGCAGCCCCGTTCGCCGGTCCGGCGCACCCAACCGTATTCGTCCCCTTCCGATCACCGCCCCGTGCGGCCCCACCCATCCGCCCTTGCCGACGCCGTCTCCTCGGGGCCCTTCTTCCACGTGGCATTCACCCGGCCTTCGCCCCTGTCTTCACGCCTATCTCCCCCGGTCTTCACCGAGCATTCGCCGTTGTCTTCTCGCCTATCGCTTCTGCGATCTTCGCCCCCGGATTCGACCCTCAGCTCCCTCACCCCCTCGCCCTCATCTCTCCCCCTCATCTCTCCCCCTCGCCCTTCCGTCACCCTCGCACTCACCCCTCACCCCTCACCCCTCACCCCTCACCCCTCCTTCCCCTTTCTCACGCCGCCCCTCCTCCCCCAATTAGCTCACCCTTCCGTGTTGAATTGAATTCAATTCAGCACTACAAGTACGGTATGACCGACACACGCACCAAGCTGCTTGCAGCCGCCCAGCAGGAACTTGTCGAAGGGCACGGCCATCTCGAGATGCAGGGCGTCGCCCGGCGGGCACAGGTATCCGTCGGCCTGGCCTACCACCACTTCGGCTCCAAGGCCGGGCTCGTCGCCGCCGTGGTCGAGAACTTCTATAACGAGCTCGATGCCGTGGCTTTCGGCGGCGCGCGCCTCGTGTCCCCGACCTGGGCCGGCAGGGAGAAGGAGCGTATTGGCCTCTACCTGCGCTTCCACTACGCGCATCCCTTCGCCCCGCTGGTCGTGGGCGCCTTGAGCCGGGCGCCGGAAGTTCTTGAAGTGGAGGCCGCCTTCACCAGCCGGCAGCTCGCCGACGGCGCCCGCATGCTCGAGGCCGCCAGGCGCGATGGCCGCGTTCCTGCCGATATCGATGCCCACCTCACCATCGCCCTCATGATCGGCGGCATCCGCCAGGCATTGCACGGCGTCCTTTCCGGCCCGACCCGGCCCGATCCCGCGACGCTCACCGACGACATCTGGCGTTTCATCGCCGCAGCCTTGCGGCTCGAGGACGATGACGAAATCCAACCGCCCGTCCCCTCCCCATAGGCAGTCCCGTGCACAACCCTCATGATTTCCACGTCCCGCAGGCGAGCTACTCCAGGGATGACCTGCTCCGATCGAGCGCCGGCGGCTATTTCGGCCCCGGCAACGCGCAACTCCCTGCCCCGCCCATGCTCATGATGGATCGCATCACCGCCATCACCCTGGATGGCGGCCGGCACGGCAACGGCCTCATCGTCGGCGAACTCGATATCGCGCCCGATCTCTGGTTCTTCGCCTGCCATTTCGCTGGCGATCCGGTCATGCCCGGCTGCCTGGGCCTCGATGCCATGTGGCAGATGATCGGCTATTGGCTGGGCTGGTCAGGCTCACCCGGCAAGGGCCGCGCGCTCGGCGTGGGCGAGGTGAAGTTCAGGGGGCACATCACCCCCGAGACGCGGCTTGTGCGCTACGAGGTCAGCCTGCGCCAGGTCCGGCGCGGCAAGCTGGCGCTCGGCATCGCCGATGGCGAGGTCCTGGCCGATGGCCAATCCGTCTATTCGGCCAGGGACATGCGCGTCGGCCTGATCCCGCCCAAGGGCTGAGTCTCAGCCCGGCGACAGCGCAAGCCGCGCGCCCGTCTCCCGGCAGAAGAGGTTCACGCGCTCAGGCAAGCTGGCGATGCCGATGGACGACCCTACCGCCCCCGCGAACCGGTCGCGCAGCACCACCACGATGGAATTGGCGCCGACCTGCACCTGCACATGCGTCTCCGCACCCGTCGGCTCGACATTGACCACCGTGCCGCTGATCGCGCCATCCCGGGTCACGATCTGCTCGGGCCGGATGCCCATGGTCACCGACCGGCCCAGATGCGCGCGCGCTGCCTCGGCAAGGCTCCAGTCCGCCCCGCCATCGTCCCGGAGCACGACCGTTCCATCCTTTTCCATTACCGTCCCCTCGATGAGGTTCATCGACGGCGAGCCGATGAATCCGGCCACGAAACTGTTGGCCGGGTTGTCGTAGATCTCGAGCGGCGTGCCCACCTGCTCGATCTTGCCGGCGCGCATCACCACGATGCGATCGGCCATGGTCATGGCTTCCATCTGGTCGTGGGTGACGTAGATCATGGTGGACCCGAGCCGCTGGTGCAGCGCCTTGATCTCGCTGCGCATCTGCACGCGCAGCTTGGCATCCAGGTTGGAGAGGGGCTCGTCGAACAGGAACACGGCCGGGTTACGCACGATGGCGCGGCCCATGGCAACGCGCTGACGTTGCCCTCCCGAGAGCTGTCGCGGATAGCGATCGAGGAGCGGCTCGAGCGCCAGGATACCGGCGGCACGGTTGACGGCTTCCTCGATCTCCTTGCGGCTGCGGCGCGCCAGCTTGAGGGAGAACCCCATGTTGTCGCGTACGCTCATATGCGGATAGAGCGCATAGGACTGGAACACCATGGCGATGTCTCGCTCCTTGGGCTCCAGTTCGTTGACGACGCGCCCGCCGATATCGATGTCGCCATCGGTGATGCTTTCGAGGCCCGCGATCATGCGCAGCAGCGTGGACTTACCGCAGCCCGAGGGACCGACCAGAACCACGAACTCCCCGTCCTGGGCGGCGAGCGAGACGCCGTGCAGCACTTCCATCGTGCCGTAGGACTTGACCGCGTTGCGGATCGTTACACTTGCCATTGTTGCTAGGCTCCCGTGTTTGCGCCGCTAGCGGCCGCCCATGCCGGCGTTGAGGGCAATGCTGTTGTAGATGAGCTTCTGCAGCAGGATCGCGAGGATGATGCCGGGAAGCATGGAAAGGGTGGCGCCCGCCATGATGTAGTTCCAGGCCGTCGACTGCTGGGTCTGGAAGAGCGTCAGCCCGACGGGCAGCGTGGCGTTCTCGGCGCCCGTCATGACGATGAGCGGCCAGAGGAAGTTGTTCCACTGCGCGATGAAGGTGAAAAGAGAGAGCAGCCCGATCGCCGGCATCGACAGCGGCACGATGATGCTCACGAGGATGCGCAGGCGCGAGGCGCCATCGACCCGCGCCGCCTCTTCGAGCTCGTTGGGGATGGAAAGGAAGAACTGGCGCAAGAGGAATGAGCCGAACGTGCCGAAGGCGACAGGCAGGATCACCCCCTGGAAGGTGTTGACCATGCCCAGGCTGTTGATGATGAGGTAGAGCGGGATGATGAGCATGATGCCCGGCACCATGAGCGTGCCCAGATACCCCATCAGCAACAGGTCGCGCCCGGGAAACCTCAGCCGCGCGAAGGCGTAGCCCGACAGGCACGAGACGACCACGGTAATGGCCGTGACGCTCGTCGCGATGACGAAGCTGTTGAAGAAGAAGCGGCCGAAGGGCTGCTCCGTCCACGCCTTGGCGAAATTGTCCCACTCGAAGACCGACGGCAGGAGCCGCACCGGAATGGCCAGCACCTCGGCATTGCTGCGCACGGCGTTCGACACCATCCAGAAGAACGGGAACAGGAACAGCAGTGCCACCAGCGCCAGGGCGCCGTGATTGAGGATATCGAGCACCAGGGCCCGACGCGCAGCGGCTTTGGACTTAGTTGTCATAATGCACCCACTTGCGCTGGAGCCAGAACTGCATGGCGGTGAGCGCCATGATGAGGGCGAACATGACCCAGGCAATCGATGAGGCGTAGCCCATCTGGAAGGCCTGAAAGCCCTTCTGGTAGACCGCGTAGCCGAGCGTGGCCGTGGCCGAACCGGGCCCGCCGCGGGTCATGACGTAGATCTGGTCGAAGACCTGGAGCGAGGTGATGGCCGTCATCACCGTGCCGAAAAACAGCGTCGGCGAGATGAGCGGCAGGCGGATTCTCCAGAACCGGTCCCAGGCCGTCGCGCCATCGATGCGCGCCGCCTCGAGATAGCTCGCAGGCACCATGTCGAGAGCGGCGTTGAAGAGCACGGTGTTGTACCCGACCCCGGCCCAGAGCGAGACCACCACGACCGCCTGCATGGCCAGCGTCTGATCGGTGAGCACGCCCGGCACGGTCCAGGAGAGCGCGCGCATCATGGTATCGAAAAGCCCGTCGGGCGCGAATATGAGCATCCAGACGATGGCGACGGCGATGGTCGGGGTGAAGGTCGGGAGGAAGAAGATCACCCGGAACCATCGCTGCCCCATCTTGAGGCTGGAGATCCAGACAGCCAGCCCCACGGAAATCACCAGGTTCAGCACCAGGTATTCGGCCGTGAAGAACAGCGTATTGCGCAGGATCGTCCAGAACTGCGGGTCGGCCGTGAAGAGCCGGACATAGTTGGCAAACCCCAGGAACTGCGGTTTGCCCAGCAGCTTCCAGTTGGTGAAGCTGAGCACGAGCGATGCGACGATGGGCACGACCAGGAAGAGAGTCACCCCGATCAGGCTCGGCAACAGGAAGAACAGGGCCGTACGCCCTTCCCGGGCGTCCAGTCGGCTTCGGCGCCGGGTGGTTGCAGCCGAAGCCGTGCTGGCGGCGGTTTCTTGCGCGATTGTCATGGGGCTCCTCCCTTCCGGCCGCGCCTCCGCACGCTGCCGGCAGTGTCGGTCGCCCGGCCGGACTGGCCAGCCGGGCGGCTTAGCTTACGGCAACTGGCTCTGGATGTCCGAGAGCGTCGCGTCGGTGGTCTTCTCACCGGTCAATGCCAGCGGCATGTACTGGGTGATCAGGTTCTCGAACTCGTTCCAGTTCTCGTTGATGCGGAACGGGGTCGAGTGCTCGAACGCATATTCCAGCGTCTCGCGAGTGCTGCTCACATCCTTGGCGGCCACGTCGTACCAGTAGGTCTGCTCGGCGAGGCGGCCGGGCAGCGCGCGGCCGGCAGAAGCCAGGATCTGGGCGGCCTTCGGACCCGTCAGCACCTGCAGAGCCTTGTAGGCTTCGTCCTTGTGCTGGCTGGCGGCCGAGATGCCCCAGCCAGAACCTGCGGTGATGAAGCGCGAAGCGCCTTCGCCGCGCGGCAACGGGGCGACGCCCATCTTGAAGTTGACCGCATCCTTGGTCGAGATCAGCGACCAGGGGCCATCGATATACATGGCCGCATTGCCCGAGGCGAAGCGGCCGCTGGCGGTGGCGGCATTGGTGCCCGAGGCAAAGACCGGCGAAGCCTTGTCCTTGGCGACGAGGTCGACATACTTGCCCACCGCGCCTTCATAGCCGGCATTGGTCAGGTCGAACTGGTCGGAGTCGTTGAAGTACTCCGCGCCCAGGGCAACCGGGGCGGCGATGAAGTCGAAGGCCTGCACGGCATAGCCGTAATTGTCGCCGCTCGTGAGCTTCTCGGCGGCCGCCTTGAAGTCATCGAACGTCCAGTCCATGGCCGGGTCGGCCAGGCCTGCCTCGGCGAACTTGTCGTGGTTGTAGAAGACGATCCACGGGCCCACGTCATAGGGCAGCGCATATTGCGTGCCGTCGTAGGAGAGCCCCTTGATAATCGAGGATTCGAACACCGACGTGTCGAACTTGTCGGAGGCAAAGTGCGCGTCGAGCGGCTCGAGCAGGCTGTAGAAGCTGGGCATGCGCATGGACTGCATGGCCACCAGGTCCCCGATCTGGCCCGACGAGGCGAGCACCGGCAGGCGCGTCCAGTAGTCGTTCCAGCCTGAGATCTGCGGAGTAACCTTGATGTTGGGGTATTCGGCGGTGACCAGGTCGGCAAGGCTCTGCCAGAGCGCGGTATCCTTCTCGTCGCCCCACATCTGCCAGGTCAGGTTGACCTGGTCCTGGGCATGGGCGGCGCCGATGGCGAACAGGGAGCTGCCGGCCATCGCCGCTGCAGCAAGAACAATCGATAGTCTCATAACGGGTCTCTCCTCGGTGACTTTGTGATTATCGGTAGTCGTTCTTAGTGACCCGGGCTTGTCGCCCGGCTTGGAAGCGGCCCCTCCTCAGGCCGCGGCCAGCACCTCCAGATCGGCGATCATGGCGATGAGTTCGGCACGCTGGCGCCCCCAGGCATCGGCATCGTGGCCGGGCTCGAGAATGGAGGTCATGCGTGAAAGAAAATCGGGTGGCAGCCGCTCCAGCTCGGCGGCCATCGGCAGGTTCCAGCCGTCGCCGGGGAAATAGACCCGGTTGAGCGCGAAGACGACTTGCAGGATCGCATTGGCGAGCTTGCCGGTGAGCCCGACGAGAAAGACGAGGTCACGCCGGGCGACCTTGCTTTCGTAGTGATAGTCGGCCGCCCAGTATTGGAGAATTTCCCCGTACTGGCGCAGGATCGAGGCGCGCAGCGTCTCCGGATAGGTGGCCAACTGCCCGCGCCAGTCTGCGAGCAGCCCCTGCGGATCGAAAATGATCTGCTGGTTGGCCAGATCCGTGGGCAGGTGGTAACCCCAGATCGTCCATTCGAAGGTCTTGGGCACGGCCGTGCCGGAAATCCAGGCATCGAGGTCGCGCCGGACGCCCGCATAGCTGCGCATCCAGACCCCATCCATGCGGAAGCCTTCGGCGACCCAGTCGTGCATAGCCGCCTCGAACCGTTTCCATTGTACGCTCTCGCGCACCTCTGGCCCGCGATAGGCGTCGGCATAGACGCGGAAATCATAGTCCGACTTGAGGTCGGACCGCCGCTTGCCGCGCGACCCGGCCAGAGCGACGGCGCCGCGTCCGTCCTCGGCCAGGTCCGCCAGCAGCGGCGTCATGATCGCGATGAGTTCAGCCTCTCGGCTCATGGCAACACCCGGTACTGTGCCTTGGCGCTCCATCAGTCCTTGAGGATCAACTCGACCACGGGCACCACGACATCGGGCTTGATGACGGGGAGTTCGAGCGTGAGCATGCCGTCGCCCACCGCCACGCCGATGTTGGAATCGACCTCGGCATCCGGATCGAGCCACTGGATCTCGCTGGCGTCGTGCAGGAACTGGGCGTACTTGATCTTGCGCCCCAGCCCTTCGATGTGGACGTGCCGGAACGGCCAATTCTGGATGTGGAGGTAGAGCCGGTTGCCGCGTTGGGTGAAGCGGCAGCCATTGGGCGCCTTGTATTCGGATGGCCCTGCCCCGTAGATCGAACGACCGTTGAGATGCATCCAGTCGCGATAGGTTTCGAGCGCCTTGTTGGCGCGGGCGTCGAACGTGCCGCGGGCGGTCGGCCCCACGTTCATCAGCAGGTTTCCGCCGAGCGAAACCGTATCGATGAGAATGTTGATGAGCTGCGGATCGTCCTTCCACGTACTCTCGTCGCGGTGGTAGCCCCAGGAGCCCGAGAACGTGTGGCAGACTTCCCAGCGCACCGGCTTGCCGTTGATGGTGGGCGCCACGCGCGGCGTATATTGCTCGGGCGTCGCCAGGTCCTTGGGGAAGTTGCCGTCGGTGGGCAGGTCCAGGCGGTCGCCCACGATGATGTTGGGCTGCAACTTGCGCACGAGCCCGATCAGTTCCTCGCTTTCCCAGTCCCCACGCCCCTTGCCGGGCATGCCGCGATACTCGCGCTTGGGGTAGCTGAAATCGAACCAGATGACGGAAATTTCGCCGAAATTGGTCAGCAGCTCGGTGACCTGGTCGCGCATGTATTGCGCGTATTTGCGCACGTCGCGCGTCTTGTTCATCTCGAGCGCATCGGGATGGTTGCGCAGCGGATGGATGCCGTCGATCGGGAATTCCGGGTGGTGCCAGTCGATCAGCGAATAGTAGAACCCGACCTTGAGGCCCTCGGCCCGGAAAGCCTCGACATAAGGCTTGAGCAAGTCCTTGCCGTAAGGGGTGTTGGTGGCCTTGTAGTCGGTGAACTTGCTGTCCCAGAGACAGAAGCCTTCATGGTGCTTGGCGGTGAGGACGACGTATTTCATCCCCGCTTCGCGGGCCCGGCGCGCCCATTCGCGCGGATCGTAGAGATCGGGATCGAAGTTCTCGAAATACTTGGCGTAATCCTGGCTGGATATCTCCTCGCGGTGCTGCACCCATTCGTGGCGCGCCGCCAGCGCGTAGAGCCCGAAGTGAATGAACATCCCGAAACGTTCGTTCGTGAACCAGGCCTTGCCGTCCGTGGCATCGCTGCTGGCTGTGAAAGCCTTATCCAACTCGTCCTCCTCTTGCCGGTTATCGAACCGGTTCGATTATTATCCTGTTAGCAGGGGCGCGCGAAGTCAAGATGGAATCTGGCTTCCCCTGCGCGGTAACATTTGCCATTGCATAAAGGGCTGCAAATGGTAGTTACTTCCTCGAAAAGGTTAAGGGGTTGAGGCGTCTATGGCGGCAAATAGGCCGTAGAAGCGGTTCGAGAAATCAATGGCCACCATTCGAGATGTCGCCAAATTAGCCGAGGTCTCCGTTTCGACGGTCTCCCTGGCGCTGAGCAATCCGGGCCGCGTCAGCCAGAAAACCCTGGAGCGGATCCGGGATGCCGTGGCCGCCGTGGGCTATGTCGCCGACCCTCTCGCGCAGAGCCTCGCCAAGGGCCGCAGCCGCATGATCGGCTTCGTAGTCGGCAATGTCGGCAACCCGTTCTTCGGCGACATCCGGCGCGAGCTTGAGAACTACGCGCTCGAGCACGATCACTTCGTGCTCATCACCGATTCCTCCGGCAAGCCCGACCGCGAGCAGGCGCTAGTGGAGCACCTGATCGGCCTCAAGATCGCGGGGCTCGCCCTCTCGCCGTCCTCGTTCGGCCCGGACTACGTGAACTTCGTGGAAGGCCTCAAGATACCCATCGTCTGCTTCGACCAGAAGGTGCGCGGCATCGAGCGAGATTTCGTCGGCTCAGACAATTACCTGGCCGGGGCGATGCTGACCGAACACCTGCTCCAGCTCGGCCACCGGCGCATTGCCTTCATCGCCGGCCCCCAGCACATGCACACGGCTTCCGAGCGCTATCGCGGGTTCGTCGAAACCATGGCCAGCGCGGGAGTCGAGGTGAACCCCAACTATGTGGTGGATGGCCAGTTCACGCGTTCGGCGGGATACGAGGCGGCCATGCGCCTCCTCATCCAGCCCGAGCGCCCCACCGCGATACTGGGCGCCAACAACGCCGTGGCCCTCGCCGCGCTCCAGGCCATGCAGGAGCTCGGCTTCAACTGCCCGGGCGACATCTCTCTGGCCATGATCGATGACGTGCAGTGGAGCAACGTCATCACACCGCGCATCACCATGGTGGTGCAGGACACCCTCAAGCTCGGCGGCATCATCGCCCGCCGCCTTCTCCACCGCATCACCAGCCCCGCCGCCGCCGACGAGCCCCCCCAGGATTTCGTCCTCGCCCCCAAATTCGTCCCGGGCAACTCCTGCCGCCGCATTTGAACTCTCACAAAGGGATTGCAAGCCCACGGCTGCTGCAACCCGGAATGCAACCCCGGCACTCCATGCCTGCGCGCGTCCATCGGACGACTGGACGGGCGGGCAGCACCCACCTCCACGGCGTCTCCAATGTCAACTTACGTGACTGCGCCCCGGGGCAAGCTGCGTTGCACGCGGCGAGAAAATGACTTGCGCGCGTTGGACATCTCAAGTGCCTGCCGCTGTGCGGGCACGTCAAATTTCGGCAAGATCGGCAAATCGAGGGCCGTTGGCGGGAGCTTGAAGCGACTTACATTTTGGACGATCTACTTGTGCTCCGGTGGTTCGCCAAATGTCGTGTCTGATCTCGGCGCCAGCGCATCAGTCAATTGGGAAGAAGACCGTCGAGATGAAACTGAACCCGCTCAGGATATTTCTCGCCATCGTCGACAGCGGTAGCCAGCATGCTGCCGCACGCGCCCTGGGCGTTACGCAACCGGCCGTGACAAAGGCCTTGCAACGGCTGGAGGCCGACCTGGACGTCAGGCTATTCGATCGTTCGGTTCACGGGGCCGAACTCACGGAATACGGCCAGGCGTTGCTGACTCGCGCGCGCCTCATCGATGCGGAACTGAAAAGCTGCATCGAGGCTCTTGATCAGATCAAGGGTCAGCAGCGCGGTTCGATCTCGATTGCCGTCTCGCACCTGCCCGGTACTCTGCTCCTGCCTAAGGTTTTGCACGTCTTCCGGCGAAAATGGCCCGACGTGAACCTTCGGGTCGCGGCCAGCGCCTACCCTTTCCTCCTGCCGCAAGTCCGCGAGGGATCCCTCGATTTCGCCATTGCACCTGCTCCGATAACCAGCTGGCCCGAGGACCTGATCCGCGAGCCGCTGATGGCGACCCGCCTGTCGCCTGTCGTCAGACGCGGTCATCATCTGGCTGAAACCAGGAGCCTAGAGGCGCTCGCCGCTGCCGAGTGGGTCTTGCCAACACAAGAGAGTGCTTCTGCGCAGGCCTTGCAGGCCGCGGCGCAACGGCTGGGATTGCAGCCGCCGACCTGCCGCCTGACTTGCGAAACCTTCACCGCGATGATCATGACCGTGGCGACCAGTGAACTCATCGGCCTCATTCCAAGCGAAATGGTGCCCAACATTGCCACCCTCGCGGGCGTTGTCGAAGTACCGATCGAAGACAGACTTAATGGTGCGGAGTTGTGCCTCATCCGGCGGCGCGCTGGTGTCCTCACACCAGCTGCGGCCGCGCTCGCTGCCGACTTCACTAGTGCCGCCCGCAGGCTCGCGCGGGAGCCCCGAGCTGACGATAGCCAAAGGTAATAGGGATAATTATTGCTCGTCTTATGCCCGCGCGAGGACTCACTATCCTTCAAGTTTCGGGGCAACGGCGATGCGTCGGTACGCGCTCATCTCGCTTCGAATTCATCTAGTTGCCGACATGCTGGGCTGAGGGGTCCGCGGCAACAGGGGTCTCGGGATACCGAGGTCCAACCAAAGGGGAGCATTCCATGAAATCGATACTCAAATCCGCGCTGGTCGCCAGCGCGTTTATCCTGGCCGGGGCTAACTTTTCGGCGGCCCAGGAAATCAAGGTTGGCCTGTCGTTGGCGCAAAACGCCTCAGGTTTCGACTTCGTCAACGGCATGTATGAAACCTTCAAGGCGGAAGTCGAAGCCAATTCGGATATGACCGTCGATCTGGTCTATGCTGGCGCACTCGGCGCTCCCAATGAACGCCTGAATCAAATGCGGCGCGGTGTCATCCAGATGACCGATGCCGCCGACGGCAACTACGCCACGATCCACCGCGACGTCCAGATTCTCAACATGCCGTACCTGTTCTCGTCTGAGAAGGCAGCGTGGACGGTGTTTGACGGTCCCTTCGGGCAGGCGCTGGCTGAAGACGTGCGCAAGAAGACGGGCATCAGGGTGTTGGGCTGGTGGGAATCCGGCGGCTTCAAGCACTTCAGTGCGACCAGGCCGATCAAGGGGCCGGAGGACATGAAGGGCTTGAAGGTCCGCGTGCTCGGCCCGCTCGCCACCATTCCGGTCGAGGCGCTCGGCGCGTCGCCCGCTCCCATCGCCTTCAGCGAACTTTATACCTCACTCAAGACCGGCGTTGTCGACGGCCAGGACAATTCGGTCTCGGTCTTCAACCTGGTCAAGCTCTATGAAGTGCAGCCGAACCTGACACTGACCGGCCACACCTACGCCTTCGGTCCGCTCGGTATCAACGACGCCTTCTTTGCTGGTCTCGACGAGGCAAAACAGAAGGTAATCACCGATGCCGCAACCAAGGCTATCGCTTTCAACCGCGCCAAGTCGCGCGAGGTCGAAGCAGCAGCAATCAGCTTCGCCAAGGATCACGGGGTGACGATGGTAGAACTCGACGCGTCGGCAAAAGAGGCTTTCCGAGACATCATGCAGCCCGCCGCCATCGCATGGCTCAAGGACAACGTCGATACACTCGAGCTGATAGACCAGGCTATCGCTGCTGCCAAGGCCGCCGAATAAGGACCGGTCTGATGTCGCGCATCGTTGATTTTGTTGAAAAGGCGTTGCGCGCCATCGGCGCGCTCTGTCTTGCGCTCCTCACGGCGCTTGTAGTCTTCCAGGTCATCACCAGGTACGCCTTCGGCAGCGTGCCTCTCTTCGCGGAAGAAACGGCCCGTTACGCCATGATCTGGATGGCATTGCTGGCCGCGGCCGTAGGTGTGCGGGAAGCTGCCCATATTCGCATCGACTTCGTGCCTGCGGGTATCGGCGCGGTTTCTCCGCGCGCCCGTCAGGTGCTCGAGATACTGCTCGACGTCATCTCGCTCACAGTGTTCCTGGTGCTGATCTGGTACGGATTTGACACGGTGACGTTCGCCGCCGGACAGACAAGCGAGGGAATGCGCATTCCGCTGTCCTACCCCTACAGCGTCCTTCCGATTGCTTTCTTCTTCGCATCGGTCTTTGCGGTGCTGCGTATTCTAGCCGGAGAACGTCAGTCATGACGTTTTCGCTCACTGCGCTACTTGTCAGCTTTGTTAGCCTTATCCTTACGGGGCTGCCGATCGCCTGGGCGATGATGGCTTCCGTTCTCGTCTGGGTTACCGTAACGGGCAATTGGCACTTTATGCCGGTTGCCTCTGAACGTGTCTACCAAGGCATGGACACGTTCGTGCTGATGGCCGTCCCACTGTTTATTCTCGCCGGAGAGCTGGTCAATGAAGGCAAGATCACCGACCGCTTGATCAACTTCGCGAATGCGATCTTCGGGTGGATGCGCGGCGGCCTGGCCCAGGTGAATGTCGGCGCTTCGATCCTGTTTGCCGGGATTACCGGCGTTGCGCTCGGTGACATCGCCTCGCTCGGTCGCGTATTCATCCCCTCGATGGTGCGCCAAGGATACTCGTCGGCCTACGCCGCCGCGGTCACCGCGTCATCCTCGATCATCGGCCCGATGGTGCCGCCATCGCTGATCGCAGTCATCTACGGTTCGATGACCGATGTCTCGATCGGCGCGCTGATGGCAGCAACACTCGTCCCCGGCTTGCTGATCGGCATCGCTCAAATGATACTGGTGGCCATCCAGGCCCGCATCTACAACTTTCCGCGGGTCGAGATGGACCGTTCGCCAAAGGCGCTCGCCAAGGTGACTGGCCATGCCATCGTGCCTCTGATGATCCCCGTCATCATCCTTGCTGGCATGCTCGGCGGCATCATGACACCTACCGAGGCAGGCGGTGTGGCAGCAGCCTATGCTCTTGTCGTCTCGCTGGTGCTGTTTCGTTCCATCAGGATCTCGGCGCTTGCTGACGTATTTAGTCGTTCGGCGATGTTTTCCGGTCAACTCCTGATCATCGTCGGCTGCGGCGCCGCGTTCTCCTGGGTCATGGGTATGGAAAACGTACCGCACATGATCGGCTCCATGATCGAGGGATGGGGGTTCGGCTATTTCGGCACCATGCTGGTGTTCAACCTCATACTTCTGGTGCTCGGGATGTTCATCGATCCCACGACTGTCATCATCCTGTTCGGACCGCTGTTGTCGTCCGCCGCGACGCAGGCCGGCATCGACCCGCTGCATTTCGGTGCGGTCGCGATCCTCAATCTTAACGTCGGCCTCCTCACTCCACCGCTTGGTGTCTGCCTCTTCGCCGCAGAACGACTGGCTGGATGCGGGATCGGCCCACTCCTGCGGTCCACCATTCCGTTCCTGCTGGTAACAATTCTCACGCTGGCACTGGTGTCAGCCTTCCCTGGTTTCAGCCTGTGGCTGCCCAATGCACTTGGTTTCTGAGAGCATGACGATGCAATCCAATTTCACCCAAGGGGTCGGACCGGCTGATGGTTCGGCGTATTTTCTGTACCACTCGATCGGGATGTACCCTGGCAAGGCCGAAGCCATGGCCGCCGCGTTTTCGGCCTTTAGCCAAAGCTGGGGTGCCTTCGACGATAGCCAGTGGGCGACCGCCCTCGCGATGCGTCAGGAGTTCATCGACCTATGGTCGGATCTGATCGGTGCGCCGCGGGGCACGCTGACTTCCGCCGAAAATGTCACGACAGCGCTCTACAGCCTGGTCGGTGCGCTGCCCGCCGAGCATCTGGATGGCCGCACCGTTCTGGTGGCGGGCGATTGTTTCCCGAGCCTCCATTTTCTGCTCACCGGCCTTGCTCCGCGGTTCGGGTTCACGCTGCGCACCGTGCCGTTGCGGGAAGGCGAGAGCTGGGTGAGGGATGAGGACATGATCTCGGCATGGGACGAAAGCGTCGGACTGGCGCTGCTGACCTTTGTCACCTCCACCGCATCGCACCGCTGCGACCTTGATGCCCTCGTTGCTCATGGTCGAAAGATGGGCAGTCTAGTCGGCGTTGACATCACGCAAGGGGTGGGCCTCCTGCCCTTCCGGGCGGACGAGCCTCAGGTAGATTTTGTCGTCTCCACCAGCCTAAAATGGATCGGCGGAACGCCAGGTGCGGGCGTCCTGCAAGTCGCACCGTCTCTTTTGACGACATGTCATCCGGAACTGCGCGGCTGGTTCAGCCAGGAAAATATCTTCTCCTGGGATCTCGATTCCTTTGCCTATGCCTCCGACGCACGACGCTTCGATCACGGTACGCCATCTGTCCTGGCCTGCGCCGGCTCCGTACCAGCGCTGAGATGGCTGGCTAGTCAGGACCGCACCTCCATACTGCGCCACAACCGCGAATGCGGTCAGACAATCATCGAAGCGGCACCCGCGCTCGGCATGACGCTCGTCACCCCGCCTGAAGAGGCTCGGCGTGGGGGCAGCATCATGCTTCGGCTGCCGGACGGCGCCTCTCCTGCAGAAGTGGTGGAACTCCTGCGCGACAGAAATATCTATGCTGATGTCCGCGGCTGCATTCTCCGGCTCTCGCCGGGAATCGTCACGACGCAAGACGGTATCCAACGCTTGCTAGAAAACCTTGGCGCGATCGTGAGGGCAGCCGCATGAACCCATCGCACGGTTATTCGCATTCGGTTACAGCACTCCTGGACGTGCCGGCCAGCATGGCCTTTGCCTTTATGGCCGATCCGGTGGCGCTCGGCCGCTGGTCAATCGGCTGCATGAACACTCAGCCAACCGGCGGGGACGGAATCTATGCCGGGGTTTCGCTTTTTGATGGCGTTGAGGGTTTTGTCGCGATCGACGCAGATCCTGAACGGATGATCGTTGACTATCGGCTTGGCAAACCCGGGGAAATGCGAGCCCGGATTTCGGCCCGCATCATGGACGCCGAAACCTGCGGCCTGGCAGAGCATCAGTCCTACGTGACGCTGACGGCATGGCGCACCAGCAGCATGGACGTCGCGCGCTGGCATCGTCTCTGCGCCACTCATGAAGCCGAAATACTGCTTATCAAGGCCCAGTGCGAGGCCTTACACCCCGCATAGGCGCAAACGAGGAGCGGATTGCCGGTAACGTCCCTGGCCGCGGCAACGCGATCTGCGCGGTCAGGAGCAGCATGTGAGGTCGAGCCAGCAGACCTGCCTGCTGTGCGTGCCATTCAGACCGCAACCATACGCCGGGTCGATGCCGCTGCTGCTTGGCGCTCAGGACGCCTGTCCTCTGGACTTAGAACAGTGGCGGAACCACCACGCGAGGATTGTTGGGCGTGGCGGCTTGAAGTTCGGAAACGCTCGAACAGCCGAGATGGCCAAGCGTGGTCCAGAACTCAGTCTTGAGCAGTTCGAGCACGCGGCGGGCACCGGCTTCGCCATCGGCAGCGAGGCCGTAGCCTACGGCGCGGCCGAGCGCGACGACGTTGGCGCCCAGTGCGATGGCCGCCGCGATGTCCGAGCCGCGGCGGATGCCGCTATCGAAGACGATCGGCACGTCGTTGCCGACCGCCGCACGCACCTTCGGCAGCGCCGAGATGGCGGAGGGCATGCGGTCGATGCTGCGGCCGCCATAGTTGGAGACGTAAAGGCCGGCAGCGCCGGCTTCCAGCGATTGCAGGGCCTCGCCCGGCTCCATGATGCCCTTGACGAAGATGGGCAGTGGCGAATTGCGGATCACTTCCTTTGCTTCGTCCCAGCCCCAGCGCTTGTGCTCGAACGCGAGCTGTTCGCGCAGCATTTCGGGGTCGGACTTGCCCGGCGCATAGTTGGAATCCTCCATCGTCGTGCCGATGGAGAAACGATCTTCCATCATGCGCTCGCGCCACTGGCGGATGGGGGAGTAGGTGGCGACGATCTGCTGGTAGCCAGCCTGGCGGGCGCGCTCGATCATGGCGAGCACAGAATCGACCTTGCCCACGAAGGTCATCTGGAACATCTGCGCGACGCCGGTGGCACCCGCGATGGTTTCGAGGCTATGGGCGGCGGCGACCGGCACGATCTGGCGGATGCCGACGGCGGCGGCAGCGCGGCCAGTGGCGCAATGGCCTTCGGCATCGAGCAATTGCTCCCCGCCGCCGAAAGGCGCGATCAGGGCCGGAAAGCTCAGTTCGTGGCCGAGGAAGCTGGTGCGCGTATCCGGGTTGGAAATGCCGGCAAAGAGCGGCGTGCGGAACTGCAGCTTGTCGAAATCGGCGGTGTTGGCGCGCAGCGTCACTTCGTCGCCGGTGCCGCAATTGAGGTAGTTCCAGACCACAGGCGACAGCTTCCGGCGCGCCTCGGCCTCAATGCCCCGGTTGGTCGTGAAGCGTTCGCTGGTGGCATAGCGGTTGTCTATCGGTGTGCTGGTCATGGCGTGCCTGCGGGATTGGTTGATCTTTTGCGGGGCGGATCGGCGCGCTTGGCATCGAGCCGCGCCCGGATCGCGTCGACGCCAGTGGAAGGCGTGGCCGCGAAAAGCTGCCTGGTATAGGGATGCTGCGGGGCGCCGAAGATGGCGTCACGCGAGGACGCTTCCACCACTTCGCCCGCCTGCATCACCATGACATCGTCGGCGAGATAGCGCACCACCGAGAGGTCATGGCTGATGAACACATAGCTCAGGCTCAGCTCGTCCTGCAGGTCCTTGAGCAGGTTGAGCACCTGCGCCTGAACCGAAAGGTCGAGCGCCGATACCGGCTCGTCCAGCACTACGATCTTCGGGTTGACCATCAGCGCCCGCGCAATCGCGACGCGCTGGCGCTGGCCGCCCGAAAGCATATGCGGATAGCGCCGGGCATGGCCGGCCGTAAGACCCACACGCTCCAGCATGGCGATGGATTTCTGCCGCCGCATCGACGCGGGATCGTCGGTGTTCAGATAGAGCTGTTCGGCCAGCGCGTCGCCGATATTCTGGCGCGGATTGAGCGAGGCATAAGGATTCTGGAAAACGATCTGCACGGCGCGGCGCAGCTCGATGTCCGGCTTGTGACGGGCGATGTCGACCGGCTTTCCGGTGATGCGCAGGCTCCCCGAAGTCTGGGGGTCGATCATGGTGAGGATGCGCGCCAGCGTGGACTTGCCGCAACCGCTCTCACCAACCACGGCCAGCGTGCTGCCCTTGCGCAAAGCGAGCGAAACGCCCTTGAGCGCGCGTACGCTCTTGCCCTTGGAGAGGAGCCCGGAGCCGCCATAATCGCGGACGAGATTGTCCGCCTCGAGGATGATGTCGTCAGCCATTGCCAAAGCCCTCCCCCAACGCTTCGGAGACGGTAGGCAGGCGTCCGCCAACGGCGTTTTCCGGCAGGGCGGCGAGGAGCGCCCGCGTATAGGGCTCCTGTGGGCTTTCAAAGAGCGCAAGCACGCCAGCCTCTTCGACCTTGCGGCCCATATGCTGGACGATGACGCGATCGGCGGTTTCGGCGACCACGCCCATGTCGTGGGTAATCATGATAAGGCCCATGCCGGTGTCGCGCTGGAGCGTGTTGAGCAGGTCCAGAATCTGCTTCTGGATAGTCACGTCGAGCGCCGTGGTGGGTTCGTCCGCGATCAGCAGGCGCGGATTGCAGGCAATGGCCATTGCGATCATGACGCGCTGGCACTGGCCACCCGACATCTGGTGCGGGAAGCGCCCCAGCTTGGCGGCCGGCTCGGGAATGCCCACCGCCTCCAGCAACTCAACGGCGCGATCCCGGCTGGCAGCACCACTTAGGCCGAGATGGAGCTTGAGCACTTCCTCGATCTGGAAACCGATAGTGAAGCACGGGTTGAGCGAGGTAATCGGCTCCTGGAAAATCATGGCAATGTCCTTGCCGATGATGCGTCGTCGCTGCCTGTCGGTCAGGGTCAGCAGGTCGGCGCCATCGAAGGCCATGCGGTCGGCCTCGACGAGGGCGCCGGCCGGCAGCAGGCCCATGACGGCGAGCATGGAGACGGATTTCCCCGAGCCGCTCTCGCCGACGATGGCGAGCACTTCGCTTTCATCGACCGAGATATCGACACCCTTGACCGCGTGGAAGCGACCGGAATTGGTGGCGAAGGAGACCCGCAGGTTGCGAATATCGAGTAGCGCCATGGCTCAGCCCTTCCTCAGCTTGGGGTCGAGCGTATCGCGCAGGCCATCGCCGACGAGGTTGATGCCGAGCACGGTGATGAGGATGGCGAGGCCCGGGAACGCCGCCACCCACCAGGCACGCATGATGAACTCGCGCGCCTCGGCCAGCATGGTGCCCCATTCCGGCGTCGGCGGCTGCGCGCCCATGCCCAGGAACCCGAGCGCCGCCGCATCGAGAATGGCGGTCGAGAACGACATGGTCGCCTGGACCACGAGCGGTGAGAGGCAATTGGGGAGAATGGTGAGGAACATCAGCCGCAGCGGACCGCCGCTGCCGACGCGGATGGCCGTCACGTATTCCTTTTCCTTCTCGGTCATCACCGCGGCACGGGCGAGACGGGCGAAATGCGGCTGGAGCACGATGGCGATGGCGATCATCGCATTGGTGAGCCCCGGTCCGAGCACGGCCACCAGTACCAGGGCCAGCAGCAGCGAGGGGAAGGAGAGGATAATGTCCATCACACGCATGATGACGGTATCGACCCAGCCGCCGGCATAGCCGGCTACCATGCCGATGACCACGCCGCCGGTCATGGCGATGCTGATGACGAGAAGGCCGACATAGAGCGAATAGCGCGTGCCGTAGATCAGCCGCGAGAGGATGTCGCGGCCCACCGCATCGGTGCCGAAGAGGTAGGCGCTGCGGCCGCCATCGACCCAAGCCGGCGGCACGAGCATGGCGTCGCGGAACTGTTCGGATGGCGAGAAGGGCGCGATCCAGGGCGCGAAGATGGCGACCACGACCAGCACGAGCATGACGCAGAAGCCGATCACGGCGCCTTTGTTGGAGGCGAAGCCGAGGACGAAATCGCGCACGCGCTCCATGCGGGGCGAAAGTTCGGCGGTGGCGGGGGAAGTGTCGCTCATCGCGGGCTCACCTGTGTCGGATGCGGGGATTGATGAAGGCGTAGAGCAAGTCGACGATGAGGTTCACCGACATGACGACGAGGGCGATCATCAGCAGGCCGCCTTGCACCACCGGGTAGTCACGGCGGCTGATGGAATCGACCATCCACTTGCCGATACCCGGCCAGGAAAAAATCGTCTCGGTGAGGATGGCGCCCGTCAGCAGGCCGCCGATCTGGAGGCCGAGCGTCGTGACGATCGGGATCAGCGCATTGCGGAAGGCATGCATGCCGACGATGCGCCTGGGCGCCAGGCCCTTCGCACGCGCGGTGCGCACGTAATCCTCGCCCAGCACTTCGAGCATGGCCGAGCGCGTCTGGCGCGCCAGCACCGCCATGGGGATGGTGGCGAGGACGACGGAGGGCAGGATGAGGTGGCGCAGCGCCGAGACGAAGGCGCCCTTCTCGCCCGAGCGCAAGCTGTCGATCAGCATGAAGCCGGTGGCGTCGGGGAAGTAGTACATGAGCCCGATGCGGCCGGCCACCGGAGTCCAGCCGAGCGTCCCGGAAAAGACGATGATGAGAAGAAGGCCCCACCAGAAGATGGGCATGGAATACCCGGTAAGCGCGATGCTCATTGAGATCTGGTCGAACCAGGAGCCCCGCTTGGCCGCGGCCAAGACGCCGAGCGGAATGCCGATCAGGGCCGCGATGAGGATGGCGCAGACGGCCAGTTCGATCGTGGCGGGAAAGAGCGTGGCGAACTCCTGCAGCACCGGCTTCTTGGTCACCAGCGACAGGCCGATATCGCCGTGGAAGATGTTGCCGAGGAAATCGAAATACTGCACCCAGAGCGGGCGGTCGAAGCCGAACTGGGCCATCAGCTGTGCGTGACGTTCGGGGGTCAGCCCGCGCTCGCCCGCCATGAGCATGATGGGGTCGCCCGGCAGGATGCGGACGAAACCGAAGGCGACGATGGTGATGCCGATGAAGGTCGGCACGATCACCAGCAGTTTTCGCAGCAGGAACCCGATCATCGCTGCGCCTCGCGCATGACGTCGTCTGCTGGTGCTGTGCTGTCGGGCATGGTTCGGTTCCGTCATGGGGATGGAGGGCCGGCGCGCCTGGCGCCAACCCTCCATGAAGCGGGATCAGTCGATGGCGGCGATCGAGGCGATCTCGATCAGGCGACGCGGGTCGCCGAGGTCGGCGACGCCGATGGTGGCGCGGGCCGGAAGATCTTCGCCGCCGAGCCATTCGAGCCAGGCGGTGTTCATCTCTTCCTTCTTGGACATGTCGGTGATGTAGATGCGGGCCTGCAGCAGCTTGGTCTTGTCGGTGCCGCATTCGGCCATGAGCGCATCGAGCTTCTCGCAGATCTCGCGGGTCTGGTCGCCCATGCCCTTTTCGAGGTCGTGCGCGGCGTGGCCGCCGATATAGAGCACGCCGTTATGCTCGACGGCTGCGTGCATGATGCGGGCCTTCTTATGCCGCTTGATCATAGTCATTTCCTTGTCGTTGAGAAAAATCGTCCCCGCGGTCCGAGCCGGTGCGGCTCGGGCCTTGGTGTTTCTGCGTTGTGGGTGTCGATGCCCGGTGCGGCTTACGGCGCGTAGGCGGCGACCGGCATTTCCGGTGTCCGGCCGCTGACGATGTCGGCAAGAAGCTTGCCGGCGAACGGCCCGATGGAGATGCCGCCTGCGCCAAGGCCATTGCCCACGCTCAGGCCTTCGATGCCGGGAATGCGCCCGAAGATCGGCTTGGTGGTGGGACCGGCGGGGCGGAAGCCGATGCGGGTCTCGATGATCTCGGCATTGACCAGGCCCGGCGCGATTTCCATGCCGGCGGCCAGCACCTCGGCCTGACCGGCGGCGGTGACGCGGTAGTCGAAGCCGGAATCGTCTTCGCGGGTGGCACCCACCACGACGCGGCTGTCATCGAAGGTCAGCATGTAGTGGCTGGTCATGGGCAGCAGCACCGGCCATTGCGCGGTGGCGACGCCAGCGAGGCGCAGGTGGATGATCTGGCCCTTCTGCGGCTTGACCGGATGGGTGATGCCCAGCGGCTCGAGGATCTGGCTGGCCCAGGCGCCGGCCGCGACCACGACCTCATCGGCTTCCAGATGCTGGCCCCTGCCGTCGCGGCAGCGCACGCGGCCATTGGCGAGTTCGAGCGTCACGTAGTCGTTGCGGTATTGCGCACCGTGCTTGACGGCGGCGCGGACCATTGCGGCGGAGAGCAGGCGCGCATCGACGCGAGCGCCGCCCGGAATGAAATAGGCTTCGAGCCCTTCGCGTAGCACCGGGAACATGCCCTGCGCTTCCTTTGGCGTGAGCAGGCGCACGTCGCCGGCTTCGGGCGCCGTCCCGACGCGGCGGGCAATGCGTTCGCCGGCGGAGCGCAGCTCGGCGGCATCGGACGAGGTCACGAGCGCCCCGACCTTGCGGTAGCCGAATTCGGTCTCGCCATCCTCGGCAAGCATGGCCACGAGCTGGTCGTAGAAGCGGCCGCCGGCAGCATACATCTCGTACCACTCCGGGTCGTCGATCTTGGTCGCCCATGGGCAGACGATACCGGCGCCGGCCATGGTGGCCTTGCCCGGATGGACGTGGTCGATGATGCTGACCTCGGCTCCGCTGCGGGCCAGCTGGTAGGCCGCGCTGGCGCCGAACATGCCGCCGCCGATTACGATTACGCGCATCTGAATATCCCCTGCCCGGCTCAGGATTGCCCGGCGAACTTTGGTCGGAATTAGCGCCCGTGTCGGCCACGGGCGCCAGAGGTTTGAAGGTCTTACTCTTCGACCGTCACGCCCGACATGCGGGAGGTGCCGAAGATGGCCGGGACGAAGCCCTTGACCGACTTGTTGACCGCCATGAGCTGGTCGGCGCCGCCGAACATCACCCCGGCATAGTCGTCATAGAGGATCTTCTGGGCCTTGACGTAGAGTTCGGCGCGCTTGGCCTGATCCGTGGTGACACCGGCTTCGGCCATGGTTGCGATGAAGTCGGGATTACACCACGAGCCAATGTTCGAGGGACTGGGCTTACCGGCGGAATCGCAGGTGAAATAGTTGTTCGGGATCTGGCTCGGATCGGGGAAGTCGTAGATGCCGCCGAACATGCCCACTTCGGATTCGAAGTTACGGGCACGCTGGATGTATTCGGCCCATTCATAGGTCACGATCTCGGCTTTGACGCCGATCGCCGCCCAATCCGCCTGAATCATCTCGGCCGCGCGACGGCCGTTCGGCATATAGGGACGCGACACCGGTACGGCCCACAGCTGGGTCTCGAAGCCATCGGGATAGCCGGCTTCGGCCAGGAGTTGCTTGGCCTTTTCGGGATCGTATTCATAGGGCTGCAGGTCGGCGTGCCCCCAGAAAGCTTCCGGGATGATGGCGCCGGTGAGGTGACCCATGCCGTTGAACACCGAGTCGATGAGCGGCTTCATGTTGATGGCATGCGCCAGCGCCTGGCGAACGCGGATATCCTGGAACTTCTCCATCTTGAAGTTGAAGGTCAGGAAGCCGGACGAGGCCACCTTGGCGGTGACGAGGTTGAGCTTGTCGCTCTGCTCGATCAGCGGGGCGTCGGCCAGGTTCGGAAAATAGGCGATCTGGCATTCGCCGGCCAAAGCCTGCTGCACGCGCACGGAAGCGTCCGGGCTGATGGTCATGATGATGCCGTCGACAAGCGGCGCGTTCTCGCGCACGCCCTGCTCGGCGCCCCACGTCTGGGCGAAGGGCAGCAGGCGCACGACCGCGTCGGTCTGGTAGGCCTGGAGCTGGAACGGTCCGGTGCCGACCGGGTTGCGGTCGAGGAGTTCGGGCGTGCCGGCAGCGAGAAGCTGGTCGGCATATTCGGCCGACGAAATGGTCAGCGAGCCGTGAGCCATGATACCGATGAAAGGCGCCAGCGGCTCCTTCAGGGTGAAGGCCACGGTATAGTCATCGACCTTCTCGACCGAGACGAGCGCATCGGCGAGCTTGGTGCCGAAGGTGATGTAGTTGCCGCCGTTGACCGCGTGGTAGGGGTGGTTCTCGTCCATCATGCGGGCGAAGGTGAACACCACGTCATCGGCATTGAATTCGCGGGTCGGGGTGAAGTCCGACGTTGTCTGCCACTTCACGCCCTTGCGCAGCGCGAACGTATAGGTCTTGCCGTCGTCCGAGACGGTCCAGCTCGTCGCCAGCGCCGGGGTGATCTGAGAGCCGCCGGCCTCTACAGCGACGAGGCCGTCGAAAATCTGGTCGAGCACCGTCGCCGTCGTGCCGTTGCTGGTGAGCTGCGGGTTGAATGTTTCCGGCGCGCCTTCCAGGCACACCGTCAGCGTGCCTGCCATGGCGGGAGCCGTCAGGCTTGCCATCACAAGTGCCGCCGCAGCAATAGTCTTCTTCATGTCACTGCCTCCAGGGTTCTTCCTGCCGAGCCCGGGCTAGGCCGCTTGCCACAAGGTGGCGCAGCCATTCTCCCTCCAACGGATACCGGCAAGGTGGTTTATGAAAGCTAGGCAACAGAATGAATGTCAAATATCGTTTCGACCCACCAATATAACTCAAACTCATGGTGGCTCATGAACATCCGGCAAATCGAAGCATTCCATGCAGTTATGGAGACCGGTTCGGCAACGCGTGCGGCAGAACGGCTCAACATCAGCCAACCCGCAGTCTCAAAACTGGTGAAGTCGTTTTCAGAAAGCTGCGGTTTTCGCCTCTTCCAGCGCAAGGGCGGCCAGCTCGTGCCGACGCGCGAAGCGCAGATTCTGGCCACGGAAGTCACCAAAGTCTTCGCCGGAGCCGGACGGATCAAAGAGGTTGCCCGGGCGCTGCGCTCCCACGAATGGGGTGACATCTCCATAGCCGCCCCTCCTGCCTTCGCGATCCGCTTCCTGCCGCAGCTGCTCGCCGAGAACATGCAGATGCCCGATTTGCGCATGCAGGTCTTGTCGCGCCCATCCCCTCAGATCATCGACATGGTGGCGACGCAGCAGGTTGACATCGGTTTGAGCGCGATTGCCGTGGATCATCCCGACATCGAAAGCCGACTCCTCGTGACGTTCCCCCTGATTTGTCTGTTGCCGGCAGGCCATCAGCTTGCAGATCGCGACGAGCTGCACGTCAACGACCTACGCAACGAGCCATTCATTTCCCTCCCGTCGAGCGACTGCTCTTTCTCGCGTGCCGAACGCTGGTTCCAACTGTTGGGCGGCACCATGAAACGACGGATCGAAGTGCCGTTTTCCGAGACGGCGGCCATGTTGGTCGCCCAAGGGGCCGGAATCGCCGTGGTGCCACCGATCGCAGGCATGGATATCGATCCGAACCTTGTCGTCCGGCGCAAACTTCTGCCAGCCGAGTACACCGATCTTTGGCTGCTCAAGCCCCGGTTGCGGCATACGCCCCTTGTGGTCGGCTACATCGAGAAACTGCTGGCCGACGCCTGCGACACTATTGAAGGTGATTTCCGTGCGCGCTCGGATCGCGGAGCTTTCGACAGTCGGCTCCCCGAGGACTTTTCCGAAGAATTGAGTTGAACGCCTCCGTCCGCCGGCTTGCGCATGTGAATCCGCGCGTCGATTAGCACCTTGCCTGCCGCGAATTTTACACTGAGGTTGTCTGGTCAGCTCGGCCATATTGGCTGGGTGGCGAGCCGGTAAACTTGGAGAATGCCACGCTGAAGGCGCTGGCTGATCCATACCCGACACGCCTTGCGATTTCTTTGATCCCTCCGTCACGGCGCCGCAGCATGTCCTTGGCCAGAGCCATGCGCCACGACAGCAGATATTCCATTGGGGCCATGCCCGTTTGCTTCTGAAACCGATCGAAGAAAACGGACCGCGACAGGGTCGCCGCACTTGCCAGCTCGTCCACTGTCCATGCCTTGGACGGCGCCTCGTGCAGGAGACGGATCACGGGGCCAAGTTGCCTATCCGCCAAGCCGCGTAATAGGCCGGGCGCTTCAAGGCCGGCAGCATCGGAGCGTAGCGCCTCGATCAAGAGCAACTGGAGTAGACGCTCGAGCACGATGTCTTTCGCGGCCCGGTCCGACTTTGCCTCCTCACGGATCATTCGAACAAGGTTGGTGAGCCGAGCTTGACCACGGATAAGCAGCAGGCAAGGCAGCAACGCGAAGACCAGCGTTGTGTCAGGCGTTTCAAAAGCAAGCCTGCCGATCAGGACACGCATATTGGGCTGCCCTGACGGATCGCCGTGACGCGTTTCATCGCCGATCTTGGTGACCCGCAACGGGTCTTCGCCATCGTCGGCCTCCTCATCGCTGGACATGGTGAAGGTATAGGCCGCTGGGATGAGGACAAAGTCATCCGCTTCCAAGCGGATATCGGGCTGGTCGTTGATCGACAGCCTTGTCGAACCTTCGAGAATGACCGCGAAGAACGGACTGCCATCTCCGGCGCCGTCCACCCGCCAATAACCAGAGCCGCTTGCCGCTTTTGAGAAGGGCAAGCTCGGTTGCAGCATCGAGACGATCTCGGCGAGCGGGTCAATCATTCGGACGATCTCTAACGTAATCAGGATGAAACACTATAGAAGGTCCGAACTTGGCGATCCACATAAGCGTCCTATCCACGGGAAAGGACATTCTCATGAAAACCGTACTCATCACCGGCTGCTCTTCCGGCTTTGGTCTCGACACCGCCCGGCACTTCCTCGAACAGGGCTGGAAGGTCATCGCCACCATGCGGTCACCCAAGCCCGACCTTCTGCCGGCATCCGATAATCTGGTCATCCTGCCGCTCGACGTCACCGATGATGTAAGCGTTCGCAATGCGATCCGCGCCGCCGGTCCGATCGACGTACTGGTCAACAACGCTGGCATTGGTTGGCTCAATGCGCTCGAAGGAACGCCGATCGACGTGGCCCAGGCGGTCTTTGAGACCAACACCCTTGGAACAATGCGCATGGTCCGCGCCGTCCTACCGCAGTTCCGGGAGTGCGGAGCTGGGCTCATCATCAACGTGACATCGAGCGTCACCATGAAGCCATTGCCCCTGCTATCAGTCTATACGGCCAGCAAGGCCGCAGTGAACGCTTTCACAGAGTCCCTGGCACTCGAACTGGCCCCGCTGGGGATCGCGGTCAAGATCGTCCTCCCTGGCGCGGCACCGGATACCAGCTTCGGCAACAACGCGTTGGCCCTTCTAACCGCCAATGGAGGTTTCCCGAACGCCTACTCGGATTTCGCCAATAGCGTTATCTCCGCCATGCGCGCACCGGATATGCTCAAGACACTGCCCTCCGATGTCGTGGACGCCGTCTGGCAAGCAGCTACTGATCCGTCCGCGCCAATGCGTATCCCTGCCGGTGCCGATGCCGTTGCCCTGGCCTGAATCACTGGAAAGTCCTTGGCGCAGTCCCTGGTGACTGCGCCAACAGCTTGAACGGCTAGGCAGGCGGGAAGGAGGTTCAGCCATCCGGACGGCTCTCCAGGCGCATAGCCATGGCTCGTCCGCAAATGGAGGACTGCTGCTTTCGGCACCCAACAATCGAGCCGCTGGATTACTGATAAGTGTTTTGCCCCTACGAGAATGCCTATCGTGCTGGATCGCTAAATTGAGCGACGCACAGCGTAGCGGAAGATTTCCTCAGTCGGTTCAACTCCGAGGCCTGAGCCGGTCGGGAGCAGGTACGCGCCTTGCGCGCACCCCATGTTGCCAGTGGTGTGAGCAAGATTGCGGTCAAAGATCGAGTGTTGGTACTCATGATAGGGCAGGTTCTGCAGAGTTGATGCAGCCTGCAGACTTGCCGCCATGAAGATACCGATGCTGATCGAGGCATGGGGGATGGTATTCATGTGAAAGGCCTGCGCCATGCGGCCGATCTGTATGAATTCGGTGATTCCGGTATGCCCGATTTCGGGCTGGACGATGCTCATGGCGCGGGCTTCGAAACGCGGGCGGAATTCGTAGGTCGTGCGCAACTCTTCGCCCAGCGCAAGAGGAACGCCAATGCCATTGGCCACTCGGGCCTGGCCCTCGAGATTTTCCGGTTGGACCGGCGCTTCGGCGAAATAGAGATTGTAGGCCTCGAGCCTCCGGATCAGGCGGATGGCTTCGGCGGCCTCGAACTTCCAGTGAAGATCGACCATCAGGTCGATATCGGGGCCCACCGCTTCGCGTAGGGCGGCCATTTCGGCGATAATGCCTTCGTCCGAGACGGCAGCGGCGAACTTGATGCCTTTGTAGCCCTTGCTGACCCATTCAAGCGCGAGATCGCAGCGTTCCTTGATGGTCGCACGCGGTAGGCCGGAGACATAGGCGGGAATGGTGTCGCGGCGGCGCCCACCCAGTAGGGTCGAGATCGGTACGTTCAGCACCTTGCCGGTCAGGTCGTAGAGGGCAATATCGACACCGGCAAGGGCGTCCAGGTAAAAGCCACCAAAGAACCCGCGCACCCGCATCAGGTCATAGAGATCTTCGTGGATGACTACCGCATCGGCCGGATCTCGTCCGATGATCACAGGTCCCAGCACATCATCGATGATAGCCTTGGTCGCCTCGGGCGCGACGATGCCATAGCACTCGCCCCAACCCACCTTGCCGCTTTCGCCGGTGACTTTGACCAGAAGCGTCATGTCGGTGGAGGGATAGATCGTGCGGTTGCCCTTGCGAACCAGATAGCCGCGCTCGTTGATCGCCTCACCCTCCTTGAGGGGGCCGAGATAGGGCACCTCGCGGGGGATAGAGATGATGAAGGTTTCAACCCTGACGATGGCATCGACGATGTTTGGCATCAGACGGGCTTGTGGTTCGAGTAGGGCAGATCGGCTTCGGCCAAGAGTAGCGCGAGTTCGGCATGGTCGCCCTCGTCGAATTTGGGACCCTTGCCCCGCACGAAGGTATTCTTGATCACGCCACGGCGGCGCAGCACTTCCTTGGTCATGTGCATGCGGAAGATAGCCTGAAAATTGAGTAGCGGCAGCGACACATTGTAGAGGCGGCGCGTCGTTGCCACGTCGCCGGAATGCCAGGCGTGGATCATCTGGGCATGAATGTCGGCCAGTTCGGCGGCCGGCATGGTGCCTGCAGCGCCGCGCGCCAGTTCGTCGGTGACATAACGTCCACCGGCGCCGCCGAATATGGCGTCGATCGCACCATTGGCTGCGGCCTTGATGCGGGTGAGGTTCTGCCCGCAGGGCGCGGTCTCTTCCTTGACGTACCGGATTTCCGGGACGGCATTGGCAATCGCCGCAACTTCTTCTGGCAGCAGGCCAGCGCCGATCGGCTTGGGTTGGTTCTGCAGCATGATGGGCACCCCTGCCCCGGCGGCGACGGCCTTGAAGTAGGTAGTCTGCGCTTCAATGTTGTTACCCAGGGAAAATGGGGCGATGACCATGGCAGCGGCGGCACCGATCTCGGCGCCCAACGCGATGTGCCTGGCGGCCATCTCCGGATCGGGGTCGCTTGCGCCGATGATGATCGGGATACGGCCGTCAATGCGCTGGGCCAACAGCCTGACCTGGCTCTGACGCTCTTCGGGCGTCAGCGTATCGACTTCGCTGGCGACGCCCGGATAGACGACGCCATCCACTCCGCTTTCGAGCACGAAATCGATGATGGACAGAAAATCGGCAGTGTCGATCTGGCCGTCGTCGCGGAAGGGCGTGGGCAATACGGGAAATGCACCGGCGAGGGGTTTGCTCATTTGACGGCTCCGGCGGTAACGCCTTGGATGAAATAACGCTGAAGGAACATGAAGGCGACGACGATGGGCAGCGACACCATCAGGGATGCGGCCATGGCCCCGCCCCAGTCGGCATTGGTTTCGTTGAGATAGGTGAGCAGCAGGCCGGGCCCGATGGTCCGCTTGTCGTCCGACACGATGATGGTCATTGAATAGAGCAGATCGTTCCAGCTCCACATGAAGGAATAGAGGAACACCGTGACGATGGGCGGGATCGAGATCGGCATGATGATGGTGTGGAAGATGCGCAGGTCACTGGCACCATCGGCGCGCGCGGCGTCGATCAATTCGTCCGGCACCTGGGTGAAGTAGCTGTAGAGCATGTAGGTGGCCACCGGCAGGGCAAAGACGATATAGCTCAGGATCAGGCCCGGCCGCGTGTCCAGCAGCCCCAGATTGCTCATCGTCGGATAAAGGCTGATGAGTAGCAGGCCGAATGGAAACATCTGCGCGCTCAGCATGAACAGCATGACCGGCTGGCGACCGAAATAGCGATATTTGGCAAAGCTGTAGCCCGCATAGAGCGCCAGGAGCGTATTGATGGTGGCGCTCGATCCTGACGTGATCAGGCTGTTGGTCAGGTAGGTCAGTAGCTTGCTCTCGGCGATGGCAGACCAGTAATGGGCGAGCGTGAACTCCTGAGGGAACCAGGTCGGGATGACCCGATAGAGTTCGGCATTCCCTTTGAGCGAGGACGTGACCATCCAGTAGATGGGAAAGAAAAGATAGAAGCCGATCAGCAGGAGCGTGAGGCCGAAAACGACCTTTGCGGTACGGCTGGATAGGTCGAACATCTCAGCGCCCCTTCACCAGTAGTCGCAGATAGAAATAGGCTGGCGGCAACAGGGTCGCGACCCACAGCACGCCGATTGCCGAGGCCATGCCGATGTCCCATTGCTCAAAAGCCTTGCGATAAACCTCGATCGACAGCACCGCGGTGGCCCGCACAGGTCCGCCGCCGGTCAGGGCGTAAATTGTGTCGAAGTCCTGCAGGCCCCCGATCACGCCCAGCACGACCACAACGATCAGTACGGGCCGCAGGTGCGGCAGTATGTGATCGCGCAGGATGGCGAAGTTGCTGGCGCCATCGACGCGCGCGGCATCGAGTTGCTCGCCGTCGACATTTTGCAGCCCGGCAAGGAAGAACGCCATGAACAGCGGGATCGAGCGCCAGATGCGCGTCAGCACCACCGCCACCATCGCCCCTTCGGGCGTCGACAGCCAGGCCTGCGGCACGTCGATCAGCCCCAATTCCAGCAGCATGCCATTGATGACGCCGAAGCGGCTATTGAAAATCCAGGCCCAGATAAAGGCGCTGACCGTGCTCGGCACCACCCAGGGAAGCAGCGTGAGCGCACGAATGGCGCCACGACCTCGAAACGGCTGGTTGAGGATCAGCGCCCAGCCCAGCCCAAGCACCAGCGTACCCGCGGTAGCGGAACCGACATAGATCGCCGTCAGCAGGAAGGACTGCCAGGTGTCGGGATTGCTCAGAACTTCCTTGAAGTTATCCAGCCCGACAAAGATGGGCTCGATGGTCTGCAGCGTATCCTCGAACATGGACAGGCCGAGCGCCTGCGCAAACGGATAGAGAATAATCAGAACAAACGCTGTGGCTGCTGGCAGCAGCATCAGCATGCCGATACGGCGCTGCGCGGCCTGCAACCCGCCACGCCGCGCATGGGGGGAAACCGGATAGTCAAGGCGGCGACCGCCGGGCGGCGCGAGATCGGTCATCGTCACTTCTCTTGTGTGTCGGGAAAGATAAGCGGGCGCCGCGCGTGTCGGGCGCCCGCTCCAGGTCTGCCTATTGCGCGAAACCGGCCTTGGTCATCGAGGCAGCCATGCGCTGGCTCATCGAGGTGATGGCCTCATCGGGCGTCTTCTGGCCCAGCAGGGCTGCCTGTACTTCTTCGGCCAGGATTTCGGTCAGTTCGCCGCCATTGCTCCAGGTGCCGACTTCGTTGACCTGGGGGTGGGTATTGTTCTGAGCCCAGGCGCTAAGATAGGCGTCATCGGCAACCACTGGATTGGCGCGGGCCGAGATCGTGCCCGGCAGGGCGCTCTGTTCCACCGGGAACTGGGTCTCCACCGCATCGTCACCAAGATACTTGACGAACTGCATGTTGGGATCCTTCTCGGTCGGCGGATTGCTCTGCGCGAACGAGATGATCAGGTGGGCCCACTGGATTGACACGGCCTCGTCGCCCTCATGCACGACCGGAACCTGCATCGGCTTGACGTTGACGTCGAAGGCCTTGTCCTGGCCCGAGAAGCTGCGCAGGAAGGCACGCGATTGCGGCGCGTCGAGATAGAAGGCTGCCGCGCTCTGGCCCACCAGGCGACGGGCATCGGGCCGGCCGATTTCGGGAGCAACCAGGCGTTCGTTCATCAGGTCGACGAGAAAGGTCAGGGCCTGACGGCTGGCGTCGCTGTCCACAACGACCTTCCCGCTCGGCTCGATCACGTGGCCGCCGAAATTGTACACCCACATCAAGAAGTCGACGAGGATGTCGCTATTGTTCTTGGTGGCCATGGCATAGGGCACCGAATTGGGCACGGCGTCACGGACCTTGATCAGGTCGGCCTTGAACTCTTCGACGGTCTTGGGCAGCTCGGTAATGCCGGCCTGGGTCAGCACCGCCTGGTTGGCCACCATGCCGATCGAGCCGGACATCAGCGGCAGCGCATATTGCTTGCCGTTGAACTGGCCCATGGCGAGGGCTTCGGGCGCATAGGTCTGGGCGAGGTAATCCTTGCCGAACACCTCGTTGTAGTCGACCAGGCCCGGCAGGGTGCTGAACATGGGCAGCCAGCGTTCGGAAATCTGCGCGACGTCGGGCAGCGTCTTGGAACGGGCGCGCAGGAACATGGTCTTCTGCATGTCGCCGAAGGCGGTGCCGATGGGTTCGACCGTCAGGCCGGTCTTGGCGGTGAAGCCGTCGATAATGCGTTCGACCGAGGGCTTGGCAGAGTCTTCAGCGTAGCTGTAGCCCATCCAGCTCAGATCGGCGGCCTGTACGGCCCCGACGGTGAAGATGCCTGCTGCCAGGGCAGTGGCCATCAGTTTGGTAATCTTCCTCACATTGTCCTCCCTATGGAACTGTGTTTCAAAGTAAAAAAAGTCGAAGCATCGGCATTTTCCCGGCGGTCAATGCCTAGATGACCCCTCCATCGACGATGAAAGTCTGCCCCGTGACCAACCGCGAGTCGTCTGCGGCCAGGAACAGCGCCATGCGCGCGATGTCAGGAGGAAGCAGGTGTTCCTTGAGGCATTGGCTCTCAAGATATTCGCTGAACTTGCTCTGGTAGATGGCCTTGGCGCGCACCACCTGTCGCTCGGTCAAGACCCAGCCCGGCGCGATGGAATTGACCCGGATATTGCGCTCGCCGACCTCGCGGGCCAGCGACTTGGTCATGCCCATCACCGCCGATTTGGCCGTGGTATAGAAGATCAGGCCCGCCGCCCCCTTCATCCAGGAGATCGAGCCCATATTGATGATGGCCCCGCCCCCGGCTGCCGCCATGCCGGGCAGCACCGCCTGCGCGGCGAAAAACTGGTGCCGCAAATTGGTGGCCTGCCGCTCGTCCCAGTATTCCGGCGTCACGTCTTCGATCGCCATGCGATCGTCATTGCCGGCATTGTTGACCAGTACGTGAAAGGCTCCGGTCCGTTCGGCGAGGCGCGCGATGGCGGTCTGCAAGGCGCCAATGTCGCGCAGGTCTGCAACTTCGTAATACGGCCTTGTCCCGCTGGTCTTCTCGACGGCGTCG
Source organism: Youhaiella tibetensis (assembly GCF_008000755.1). Lineage (NCBI taxonomy): Bacteria > Pseudomonadati > Pseudomonadota > Alphaproteobacteria > Hyphomicrobiales > Devosiaceae > Paradevosia > Paradevosia tibetensis. The sequence continues at coordinate 3,551,529 of NZ_CP041690.1, forward strand.
GCATGGGCCGCGGCAACCGCGCCGTTCAGTTCGATGAAGCCGACCTTGCAGCCCTGCCCGACGAAATGCTCCACCAGCGAGGCACCGATGCCCGAGCCGCCGCCGGTAATCAGCACGCTCTTGCCCACAAGGCTCGGATAGCGCGCGGTGGCGACTTCGACCTTGGCGATCAGTTCGGGATGAATGGTCATAGCGCCTCCAGCGCCACTGCGCGGGCCGAGGCGATGGAGCGGCCATCGGCGGCGAAGACATGGATCATCTCGGGATCGAAGGCGACGCCGATGGGCTGATTGCGCGTGACAGCACGTTCGCCCGACAGCCGAACGACCAGCATGTCATCACTGCCGGCCAGCACCACGTAGGCATAGGTGTCGCTGCCCAGATGCTCGGTCATGCTGACCACGCCGGTCAGGGCATGCGGCTGGCTCAGATCGACCAGTTGGAGATGCTCGGGCCGGATGCCGATCTCCATCGGCGCGGTTGATAGACCTGCGGGAACAGTGACCTCCCCGCCCGCAACGGTGAACCGCTGCTCGCCCACCGCCCCGCCGAGCGTCAGGAAGTTCATCTTTGGCGAACCGATGAAGCCGGCGACGAAGCGGTTCTGCGGTGCGTTGTAGAGATCGAGAGGCGAGCCGACCTGCTCGACGCGGCCGCCATTGAGCACGACAATCTTGTCGGCCAGCGTCATCGCCTCGATCTGGTCGTGGGTGACGTAGACCATGGTGGTGCCCAGCCGTTCTTTCATGCGCGCGATTTCAATGCGCATTTCCACGCGTAGCGAGGCATCGAGGTTGGACAGCGGCTCGTCGAACAGGAAAATACGCGGCTCTCGCACGATGGCGCGGCCGATGGCGACACGCTGGCGCTGCCCACCCGAAAGCTGGCGCGGCTTGCGGTCGAGATAGTTTTCGATACGCAGCACCTTGGCGGCCGTCTCGACGCGCTTGTTGATTTCGTCCTTGCTGGTGCCGGCCAGGCGCAGCGCGTAGCCCATATTGTCGGCCACCGACATATGCGGATAGAGCGCATAGCTCTGGAACACCATGGCGATGCCGCGCTTGGCCGGGGGCACGTCGTTGACGATCTCGCCCTCGATGGCCATCTGCCCGGCAGTGATTTCGTCCAGCCCGCAGATCAGGCGCAACAGGGTGGACTTGCCGCAGCCGGAAGGGCCGACGAAGGCGACGAATTCACCGTCTTCGACGGTTAGATCGATGCCCTTGAGCACTTCGGTAGCGCCGAATGACTTCTTGATGCCGCTGAGTTCGAGCTTGGCCATGATATTCTTTCAATCAGCCGGCAAACATCGGGTCAGCCAGACCCTTGATGCCGGTATCGATAGCGAAGACGCTGCCCGAGAGCGGCGCGTCGGCGAGTTGAGCGGCCGAGAGGCGGATGCGGGCCGTCGTGACGAACAGGGTCTGCATATCGGGGCCGCCGAAGACGCAGGAGGTGGGGCGCGGTACCGGCAGGTTGATGACGCGCTCGACCTTGCCCTCGGGATCGTATCGGGTGACACACCAGCCATCCCAATGAGCGACCCAGACAAAGCCTTCGGCATCCACGGTCAGCCCGTCCGGCTTGCCTTCCGATGCGGGCACGGCGACGAAGGTCCTGCGATTGGCGATGGCGCCCGCTTCAAGGTCGAAGTCATAGGCATAGATCACCTGCTTGGCCGTATCGGCAAAGTAGAAGGTCCTGTCGTCCGGGCTCCAGCCCAGACCGTTGGCAACATGGAAACCGCGGTCCATTTCATAGGTTCGCCCATCAGGATCGAGGCGCCACAGCCGCCCCTGGTCGGGCGAGGTATCAATGGCCAGAGATCCGGCCCAGAGGCGCCCCTTGCGGTCGCATTTGCCGTCGTTGAAGCGATTGCCCGGCCGGTCGGCCTCGGGCCGTGCAATGGTGGTGATGCTGCCGCTGGCCAGGTCTAGCCCGCGAATTTCGCCGTGCATCGCGGTCACGAATCCGCCCCGCGTGCGGGGAATGACGAAGCCAACCAATTCGGGCACCGGCAGGCTCGTGTAGGTCCCCTGGACGGGGTCGCCGGTGTGCACGGCCGGCGCCAGAATATCGACGAAATAGAGCTTGCCGTCGCGCTGGGACCAATGCGGCCCCTCCCCCAGGAAGGTGCTGGCCGGAATCACGCAACGCACGTCGGCTCGGTCGACGCCCAGCGGGCGGGGCTGGATGCCAAGCGACATGGCGAACTCTCCGAAATTGCCGGATGTGCGGCGTGCAGCCTCAATGACCTCGCGTCCCAGCGCATGCAGGCGCTCGGCCGGCAGACGGAAGGACGGGCCGATAATGCCGATGGCCCCGATAGGCTCGCCGCGATGGTTGAGGACGGGCGCGGCGACCGACGAAATCCCGATATTCTGCTCGTCGATTGAGACGGCATAGCCGCGCGCCTTGGTCAGATCGAGTTGGCGGATCAGTTCGTCGAAGTCCGTCGTCGTGTGGGGCGTCAGGGCTTCAAGCGGCGTATCCACCAGCAAGGCGCGCCTTTTTTCCAGCGACATGTGGGCCAGAATGGCCTTGCCCAGACCGCTGGCATAGGCGCTTGCGCGGCTGCCGACGCCATTGTTGAGCCGCAGCGGCTGCGGGACTTCCCGCTGGTCGATGTAAAGGACACTGCCGCCATCCATCACGCCGAGCCGGATAGCCTCGCCGGTGAGGTCGCGCAGGCGCTCCAGTTCCGGCTCGGCGGCACCGCGCAGGTCGAAATCGTCCCAGACCTTATGCGCCCATTGGAAGAGGCGCGTGGCCAGTCGATAGGTCTGGTTACGCGGATCGAAACCCAAGAGCCGCTCTTCGACCAGCGCCTGCAGCAACCGATGCAGCGTGCCCTTGGGCATGCCGGTCTGCTCCAGTAGTTCGGTAAAGCGTAGTCCGGCCGGGGTTGACGCCACGATGTCGAGAATCTGGATTCCGCGCGTCAAAGCCTGCACGCCGGGGGTCGAAGGACTCTCCGCCTCGACCTCCTTTTCCGGCACGATCGTGCTCGACTGGGGCTTGCTCATACTCTCTCCCGCCGCCGGTATTGCCCGGCTGATCGACCCAAGGCTTGCTGGCCATGTTGCCAATCGAATATCTTGGAACTAAGTTCCATGTCAACACGCCAAGCGCGAACGGTCTCGTGCAGGAGGAAAAGTGCGCATCACCAAAGTTGACCATTGGCTGGTCCGAATGCCGTTTACCGAAGACATCTTATGGGGTTCGGGGCGGCGCATCGGCACCACCAGGCTGGTCTGCCGCATCGAGACCGATGCCGGAATCGTCGGCTGGGGCGAGACCATTTCGCTCATAGCCAATGTGCCGGCGGTCTTTGCCGACATAGTCGCGCCACTGGCCATCGGCTATCAGGTGTCCGATGTCGAGCGCCTGCACCGCCACGTCCTCGGCGCCGGCTTCTATCACCACAAACGCGCCGCCGTAATGGCGATCGCCGCGCTGGAAATGGCAATGTGGGATGCGCTGGGCAAGCAGGCCAAATTGCCACTTTACGCACTCTGGGGTGGCAAGTGGCGGCAGGACGTGGAAGCCGCCGCCTATCTGTTTACCAACGAGCCCAAGGGCCTGACCGAGCGCTTGCAGCGCTTTCTCGATCGCGGCTACGAGACGTTCAAGGTCAAGATCGGCTTTGACGAACACACCGACATCATCCTCGCCGAGGCGGCCCGCAAGGTTATCGGTTCGCACCCGCTGCGCCTCGACGTTAACGGCGCCTGGCACCCCGGCACCGCCAAGCGGCAGCTGGAAAAGTTACGCCCGTTCGATCCCGCCTATGTCGAGCAACCCCTCGAGCTTGACGATCTGGCCGGGCACGCCGCACTCGTCGCCAACTCGCCCGTTCCGATCGCCCTCGATGAAAGCGCCTATACCCTTGCCGATGTCGGCAATATCGTTCGTGCCAGTGCAGCCGACGTCGTCTTGCTCGATCCGCATGAAGCGGGCGGCTTGTGGCAGACCATCAAGGCTGCCGCGATCTGCGAAGCAGTCGGCATTCCGGTGACACTGCATTCCGGCGCCGAGCTTGCCTTGTCGCAATCGGCTTACATTCACCTCGCCGCGTCCATTCCCAATCTCTCGCTGGCCGTCGATACGGAACGCGCCTATCTCGGCGGCGATATCAGCCCCAATCCCCCCGTCCTGACCGGTGGCCGCTTTGCCATCCCCGAGGAACCCGGCCTGGGCGTCGACATCGATGTCGACATGCTTGAGCGCTACAAGGTCGATGCCATCGCCGGGGCCTATCTCGATACGTCCCGCAAGAACTGGTTCCCCATCAAACCCGCCTATTGAGGCCCGACATGTATATTGCGATCGAGTGGACCTCGTCGGCGTTTCGCGCCTGGCTCATGCAAGCGAACGGCACGGTCGCGGCTGAACACCAGAGCCTCGCCGGCGTCAATTCCGTGCGAGACGGTTCTTTCGAAGCGTGCCTTCGCAGCGAAATCGGCGCATGGCTGCCCCAAAGCAAGGCGATCCTGCTGTCAGGGATGGTGACAAGCCGCACCGGCTGGGTGGAAACGCCCTTCGCCATGGCCCCTGCCGGAATTGCCGACATGCTGGCCCAGGCCATACGAAGCGACCTGCCAGGCCTCCCGCCGCTCTATTTCCTGCCAGGCATCGCGCGCCTCAGCCCACTGCCCGACGTCATGAGGGGCGAAGAAATGAGTATTTTCGGACTGGAGTTGCCGCTGCCGGATCTACTCGTACTCCCAGGCGCCCATAGTAAATGGGTGCGCACCGATGGCGAACGCATTGTCGATCTGAGCACTTACATGTCGGGTGAAATCCTCAACTTGCTGCGCAAGGATTCGCTGCTGTCGAAACTGATCCCGGCGGACTATGCCCCGAGCGAAGCCGCGTTTGACCGTGGTGTGGCCATCGCTAGGGACAAAGGCGCCCTGCCCGGCGGCGTCTTGCAGCGCCTTTTCTCGGCGCGATCCCTCGTGCTCTTCGATCAGCTCAAGCCGCACGAGATCAGCGATTATCTTTCTGGCGTCATGATCGGCTCGGAAATCGCCGAGGTTCTTGCCGGGCAACCGGACCTGTCGTCGGTGGTCGTTTTGGGCGAGAACCCGGTCGCCCAATCGTACCGGCGAGCCCTGCACCAGTTCGGCATTCAATCGCCCGTAGAAGTCGGCTCGGCTGCTGCCGGGTTTGCGAGGCTGATCGTCGAATTGAGCGCATAGGCAGAAGCTTGCCCTCGCTGCAGGGCCCTATCGCGTTGTTGCAACGCGCGATGGTGGTGGTCTGCTCGAATTTCCCCTGGGACGAAAGGAGAAGCGCGCGGCGCGGGTAAGGCTGGTGTCGAGGACCACGTCGGCCAATGCATCAGCCGCGCTGGGGCGCCGGGGCGCTTGGGCGTCTTCATCGCCCCAGCACGTGCCTCGTCGGGATGGGCGTAACCACCAAAGGTCGTGGCACGGGGCTCCAAGCCCGGACCAGCGGCGACCGATCCGTGCGGGAAAAAGGATAAGGTCTGCCAGCCGCCGCGCCCGGATTAACGCGGAATTAACCGCAGACCTGACGGGGCGCGGGATAGCCCGGAAAAACGCGAGCGGGTCATTTGCAGAACGAATTCAGTCCGCTAACCTCGCCTTCGGGTAACGTACTGTTCCTGTTGAGCAATTCAGCAAGGCCCAACACACCCTTTTGCGGACCATCGGCGCGGCCACTCGCCGACAAAGAGAATTACCATGACCATTTTTGCAAACGCCCGCTCCGGGCGCCAAGGCGATCATTCACGCCGATATCGCGATGCCTCCATATCCACGCTGGCCAGAACGCTGGCGGCCACCTCGACGGCCATGATCGTTCTTGCCACGGGCGGACAGGCCGTGGCCCAGACCTGGAACGGCAGCGCCGACAATGACTGGACCAATGGCGCGAACTGGTCCAGCGGAGGAGCGCCTAGCGGTGCTGCCGGCGTCACCATCAACTTGACCTCGCCCATCGTTCTGGGCGTAAACGGTGCCGCAAGCGGCTTCACCAACGGCCTCATTCTGAACGGAAATCTGACTGTTCAGAGTGGCAGTACGCTGAACAGCGCTGGCGCGGGACTGCTTGCCTCTCCCTCGACTCGCACGGCCACGATGAGCGTCACGGGCGAAGGTTCGCAGTGGATCGTCAACGGAACCCTTGCAGTGGGCAGCGCAGGAATCGGCACGCTCAATATTTCGGACGGCGCACTGGTCAAGGCGCTCAACGGTGTGCGCGTCGGCAGCCAGGCCACCAGCCGGGGCATCTTGAATATCACAAATGGCACGCTCGAAACGACCGGCCTGGAGAAAGGCACGGGCGCCGCCCGGGTCAACTTCGACAATGCGATCCTGCGCGCGGCGGCCAGCGACCCCGCCTTCGTCGACACGCTGACGGCTTCGGAACTCGTCATCGCTGCGGGTGGCCTGACCGTCGACACCAATGGCTTTGCGATCGGCGCCCCCGGCTTCAGCGGCACCGGCAGCCTGACGACGACCGGAACGGGAACGCTGACGCTGAACGATGTCAGCACCTATACCGGCGACACCATTGTCGGCAGCGGCAGCACGCTGGCCCTCTCGGGCGCTGGCGCCATCGCTTCGAGCCGGCTGGTCGCCGACGGCACGTTCGACGTTTCCGGCATGGCAGCTGCGGGCATTACCATCTCGCGTCTTGAGGGGCTGGGAACAGTGGTTCTGGGCGGCAAGACGCTGACGGTAAGTCAGATCGCGCCAGGCGGCAACGCCATCGGCACCCTCACCCTCGACGGCGACTATGCTGGCACCGGCGCCACACTCAACATCCAGTCCACCCTCGCCGGTGACGGCGCCACCTCGGACCTTCTGATCATCACCGGCAACTACAGCGGCAATACCAATGTCGCCGTGACCAAGTCGGGCGGCACGAGCGCGATGACCGTGAACGGCATCAAGGTCGTCGATATCGGTGGATCATCCCTCGGCACGTTTACGCTTCTCGGCGACGTAGTGGTCAATGGCGAACAGGCCGTTGCCGCCGGCGCCTATCTCTATGGCCTCTACCAAGGCACACCAGGCAGCGCCGATGGCGATTGGTATCTGCGCACCCTCTCAGACCCATCCGATCCCGATACACCGCTGGTTCAGCCGGCCGCGCCGGTCGTCGAAGCCTATGTTGCCGCCGCCCTTCAGAGCCTCAACACCATGGAGAGCATGCAGCAACGCCTCGGTGGCCGCTGGTGGGTCGATAAGTCCAATGACGGCGGCGGCCTCTGGGGCCGCGTCGAAGGCGAGCACACGGTCGATGTCCCGGGTGCGTCCACCACCGGAGCCGGCTACACCGTCGATACCATCAGGCTCCAGGTCGGCCTCGACGCGGTGGCGCGCCAATGGGATGGCGGCAAGCTCATCGGCAGCGGCAATCTGCAACTCGGTGGAATCTCGGCCAGCATCGGCTCCACCTCGGGCAGCGGCACGGTCTCCGGCGCCGCCGTTGGCCTTGGCGGCGGTGTGACCTGGTTGGCCGACAGCGGGCTCTACCTGGATGCCCAGGGCAAGCTGAACTGGTTTGACACCAGCCTCTATTCGACCACGCTCGGCCGCTCGATCGTTTCAGGCAATGACGGTTTCGGCTATGCGTTTGGCCTTGAGGCCGGGCAGCGCTTTGCCATCGATGACACATGGTCGGTAGGGCCCCAGGCCCAGCTCTCCTATTCGCACGTGAGCTTCACCGACTTCCTCGATCCCTTCGGCAACACCGTCAGCCTCGATCGCAGCGACAGCCTCGTCGGACGCCTCGGCCTCTCCGCCGATTACAAGTCCGATTGGCAGAACACCGCCGGCAGGGCGGGCAGCACCCATCTCTATGGCCTCGCCAATGTCACCTACGAATTCCTGGACGGCACCGCGACCCTGATCGGCGGCGACAGCGTCGCGAGCAAGAGCGACCCGCTCTGGGGCAGCGTCGGCATCGGCGGCTCGCTCAACTGGCTCGACGACAAGCTCTCGCTCTTCGGCGAGGCCAATGTCACCTCCAGCCTCAACAATTTCGGCGAGAGCTACGGCCTGGGCGTCACGACCGGCCTGACCGGCAAGTTCTGATTCTCGGCCAGGCCCGTCCCGGCCAAGGGCCCTAAGGTCTTAATGATGCAAGCGAGCGGACCGCCAGGCGAAACCCTGGCGTCCGAACGCGTCGCGACGAAGCATGCCCCCCGCTGCGCCCACCAGATGTCGGCAAACGTCACGAACTATCGGCTGTACTTCTGATCGAGATTGGTAGCGGAGGAGCGTTTCGATGCGTACCCCCGCACCGGCCTCTGTTCTCGTATGAAAGACTGACCGGCTGACGTACGTGAATATCCAGCAGGCATTGAAATCGTCGCCTCGGAACCTGACGTCCCCCGGTGGTTTTCACGCCGGGGTGCTGAGGCGCCAGCACTCGCCTTCTTCCCCACATGACACTGAGCAAGCTATAAACGCGATTGAAGGGGCGCTTCCGACCACTTTCAGGTTAGGTCATGAACCAGGAAATCCGGCTTTTTGGCGCCGTTGCGGTCCGACCCGCCGTCCTTGCTCTTATTTCTCAGTTCGAAGCAGAGACAGGACACAGAGTTGGGGTCAAGTTCGAGCTCAATCCGGCAGTAAAGAGGCAGATTGAGGCAGGCGAGCCGTTCGATGTCGTGATCACCAATCCGAACCTGGTAAAGGATCTGACTGATTTGGGAAAGGTCGAGGCGGAGAGTCAGGTGGCCTTTGGCCGGATAGCGATGGGAATGGCGGCCAAGGCAGGCAGTCGACCGCTCGACATAGGTTCCGTGGAAGCGTTCGAACATGTGCTGAAGAGCGCCGGATCAATCGCCTACGCCGCCGACGGAACTAGCGGCGCCTACTTCTCCGGCCTACTGGAGCGTTTGGGAATCGCTGACCAGGTAAAGTCCAAGCTGGTGGGCATTCCAGGAGGACAGACAGCGCTGGCCGTAGCCCGCGGGAAAGCCGAGTTGGGGGTGGTTCCCGTGACTTCCATTCTCGCCGCCGCTCCCGAAGTCATGCTTGTCGGTCGGTTTCCGGCGGAACTCCAAAGCTACATCGACTTTGCCATTGGCATTAGCGCCGATCCAAGGGACACAGAAGCTGCTAGGCGATTGTCGGAGTTTCTGATCTCGGCTGATGTCGATAGCACTCTGGCTGCAATGGGCGTCGATCGCCACTAGTGTGTCCCTGATCAGTTCTTGCGCCGTGGGCTTCCGAACCCCGCAATTCTTAAAAAAATCTGAGGCCAGCGCGTAGTACACGGTCAAAAAATAAATTTAAGATCAATGGCTTAAGCGCGAATGGTAGCGGAGGAGGAATTTGAACCCCAACGCACGGATTATGATAACGCTTTATATATCAATCACTTAGAAACAATTCGACCCAGCCCGTTTCATGGACCGATTGTACGTGTTCAGGAATAAGTCACTGAACTGTCTCAAGCTTTTCAGCCCGTCGCATTCAAGCCCGGTGGTGCCTGCACCCCTATTGCAACCCAGAATACAGCAGTTAAGGGCCTCTCGTGGCAGAGTTATCCCCGCCGTTCGCGCGCGAGTTAACTAACGATCAACGTTTAAACAACGGAGACGGGGCGTGAACCAGAGATTTGCAGAAGCGGCGACGGTGGTGGAAGCAATAGACAAGGCACTTGGAAGACCGACGCCGAGGAATGAGGTGTTCGCTGAAGTGAAGGCTATTCAGGAATTTCTTGAATGGGCCATCGGCGATCAGCTGGTCGTTCACAAAGGAAAACTTGGCAATTTTGATTTTGCGGCTGCTGTATCGACCGGACCAACGTTGTTTGTGGGAGAAGGCAACATGAGCTTCTCTCTGGCGCTAGCCAAGCTGGCACCTAGGGCTGCACAGGACTTTGTAGTGACGACCTTTGAGCCCAGAATGCGAGTTTCTCTTGCGGCATATCAGAATGCAGTCAAGCTGACGAGGATTGGTGCGAAAGTCCTACACGGCGTCGATGCGACACGTCTGGATAGGTATTTCAACGCGACCAGGTTCTCTGCGATTGTTTTCAACTTTCCGAATGTGGCAAGCCGTATCCCTGTTTATGGTCACAACCCTAATCACAATCTCATACGACGCTTCCTACGCAATGCAGCACAGCGGCTCGCGCGAAATGGACGTGTCATTATCACTGTCGTCGACACACCATTTTATTCGGGCGCATTCGGCCTAACGGCGGCAGCGAAATTTGCCGGTTACAAAGAGCCCGACGTCTACGCGTTCAAACCAAGCCATTTTTCTGGCTATGCTCACGCCAATACTCTTGGCGGCCAGAGTGCTTTGGCGAAGTATCGGAACTTCCGCTCTTGGGTATTTCAATTGCCATGACGGGGCATTGATGGACTGTTAGCTTGTGGCCGAATGTGAGATTCGCCAATGTTGCCACCCTCCGCTCGTTATATGCCGGACTATGTCGATGAAGCGTACGAACTCGCGCTCTTGCACTCGATCGATAAATCCACGTGGCTCGGGGACCTCAAGCGGCGTGTTCAACACTATGGCTTTCGCTATGACTACAAGGCCCGACGTGTAACGAACGAATCCTATCTAGGCCCTTTGCCTGATTGGCTGGCGATCCTCTCAGATCGGCTGCGGAAGGATAGCATTTTCCAGGCTCACCCTGACCAGGTGATCGTCAATGAGTATTTTCCTGGCCAAGGCATCGCCCCACACGTGGATTGCGAGCCCTGTTTTGGCGAGATCATCGCGTCGCTCAGTCTTGGCTCGGCATGCTTGATGGAATTCTCAGATATCCATTCCGGACACACCGCAACTCAGGTTCTTGCTCCTCGTAGCCTGCTTGTACTGAGCGACGATGCCCGGTTCAATTGGACCCACGGCATTCCCGCGCGCAAATCAGACGTGATTGATGGCAAGAAAATCGCTCGCGGGCGGCGGGTGTCCCTGACATTTCGGACCGTCATCACAAAATAGACGTTCAAATTCGAAAACCGTCAGAAATGACGCTCAGATTGCACTCTGTGCTTCGGTCTCCGCAGACAGTGACCGTCCAAACTCTTTGGTCCCATTGAAATGTACGTCGCAAGAGCGTACGTTTCCAATCATGGAAATTAAGGAGGCGGCAATGGGCGCTTTCCACGACACGACCAAAGACATTGATGAGCGGGCAACCGAGCGGATGAATTTTCGCACCAAGCCCCATATCAAGGCTACGATCCACCGGGCGGCAACGCTGAGTGGTGTGGACGACAGCGTCTTCACCATGAACGCGGCCTATGCCTCAGCGCTTGAGACCATTGCGGCACACGAGCGCACAGTGCTTGAGCCTGTCGATCACGCGGCCTTTTTCAGCGCTCTCGACAATCCACCACAAGCCACGCCGAAACTGCGTGAAGCACTCGTCCGACACCAGAAGCGGGTTCTGTCCAGGTGACAGACGAGGCAACCGGCACGTTCACCATAGAGCCGTTCGATCCAGACAAGCACGATCGAACGGCTTTTTCCTGTGGCGTCAAGCAGGTTGATAATTTCTTCAAGAAGACAGCCAATAAGCTCTCCAAAGCCGACAATGCACGCATCTACGTGATGACCTCAGCGGATGGCGCCGTCGTTGGATTTTATGCGCTCAACGCTCACGCCATCGATTATCGAGACCTGCCGCCAAAGTTCGCGCGCAACCGTCCGTCGCACGGATTAGTTCCCGCCGCATTCCTATCCATGATCGGAGTCGACCAGCGCTACGCAGGACAAGGATACGGCGGTGATCTACTCGTCGACGCCCTCATCCGCATCGGCACGGCCGCCGAGAGCATCGGCATCGCCGTCGTCATCCTTGATGTGCTGGATGATGGCAACGCGGGCCTAATAGCGCGACGTCAAGCGCTCTACACAAAGTATGGATTTCAGCCCCTGCCCTCGAACCAGCTACGCATGCTCTTGCCGGTGGCAACGGTGAGTAAGCTTCTCGATGAGCAACAGCCAAGCTGATAGGCAATTCTCGAAGACATAGTCCGCGTGTCCAGCGTTCAGGTGGTTGCGGGCTATGCAGCCCATATGCACCCCCGATGCTAACGCCGGGATCATGCAGGAAAAACAGCGATTTCCACGGAAATCGAGCTGAAGAACCCGATGGGCTGCCACAATTCGTCCGCGTGTCGACTGGGCTAACTGACTGAAATAAATTAGAAATTCTGAACGCTAAATTCACCCGTTCAATGCCCTCGCGCTGGCGCTCCCTGATGAAACGTCGCTCCATCTGCGCAACCATGCCCAGCACCGTGATCACCATCTGCCCCATCTCGCCCTTGGTTGAGACCGCGGGGTCGAGCACCGTTACCGAAGCCCCGCGCTGCTCGCATTCATGAACGATGTTGAGGACGTCTCTGGTATCGCGGCCAAGACGATCTAGCCGTGTAACCACCAATTCGTCGCCCGGCCGGAGGAAGGCAATGATGGTTTGGAGTTCATCTCTGCCTGCCCTGCTGGCAGCAGATGCCTTCTCTGCCCGAACGACCGAGCATCCGGCTAGTTCGAGCTTTGCTCGTTGGCCGTCAAGGTCCTGGTCGGTGGTGCTGACGCGAGCATAGCCAATAAGTGCCATCTGTAACCTCAGGGTTTTGACCCAAGGCTAGCGCGTCACAAATAGTGCCCGTCAACCCAGAAGTGACGCAGCTTGACGGCGTAGAGTGACGTAACGGCGGGATATACCCTGATATGATGCCACTAGCGTTTACTAGCGGCAGCACAGCCGCTTCGCGCCCCAAATCAGTCATTTCAGACGGGCGTTGCGGTTTCCCAAAAGCTGCCGACCCTTAATGTCCAGCAGCGCTCGAACCTCAGCGCCAACCGCCATCGACTAATTCAGCTAAGTGCCTAAAGGTGCCTTGGGCTCCGCTCTCAAAGGTTCACTGGTACGTCTCTTCACCACGCCGTTCGGCGGGCGGCCCTGGCGGTTTTTGCTCGGTCGAAGAATAATTCCATTTTGATGTCACGTTGGCGCGCGCCATCTCGTCTTGTTCGTGAAGCATCCCAAAGGAGCCACGAACATGAAGATCCTCGTCATTGGAGGAACCGGCCTGATTGGGTCGAAAACCGTCGCCAAGCTGCGCGAACGCGGCCATGAGGCAATCGCCGCCGCCCCCTCTACAGGGGTGGACACAATCACGGGTGAAGGGCTGGACGCAGCCTTGGTCGGCACTTCGGTTGTCATCGACCTTGCCAACTCGCCCTCTTTCGAGGATGCGGCAGCAATGGAGTTCTTCCAGACCGCGGGCCGCAACCTTCTGGCGGCCGGGAAGAAGGCGGGGGTCGTTCACCACATAGCCCTGTCGGTGGTGGGCACCCCAAAGCTCCAGGCCAGCGGCTACTTCCGCGCCAAGCAGGCGCAGGAAGAGCTGATCGAAGCGTCTGGCACGCCCTATACGATCGTCCACTCCACGCAGTTCTTCGAATTCATGGGCGCCATTGCGCGCGCCGCGACGCAGGGCAACGAAGTCCGGCTGTCTTCGGCGCTGATACAGCCAATCATCTCCGACGACGTGGCTGAAGCCGTAGCCGACATCGCGCTGGGCGCGCCGGTTAACGGACTGGTCGAGATTGCCGGCCCAGACCGCGAGCCGATGGATCGCATGGTCGCACGCTTTCTGGCGGCCGCAAATGATCCGCGCATGGTCGTCACTGATCCTGCATCGCCCTACTTTGGCGTCGTGCTCGAGGAGACCTCGCTCGTGCCGGCTGGAGACGCCAGTCTCGCCAGAACCACGTTCGACGCCTTCCTTGCTCGTGAAGAGCTGCGTACATGAGCCGCCTGAAGCTCTATTACGCGCCAGGCGCCTGTAGCCTCGCCGACCACATCGCTTTGCATGAAGCGGGGGCGTCGTTCGATATCGAGCGCGTCGATCTTTACACCCACAACACCGAGAGCGGCATCGACTTCAGGACCATAAGCGCCAAGGGCTATGTGCCCGCGCTGATCCTCCCAGATGGCCAATTGCTCACCGAGAACATTGCCGTGCTCGACCATCTGGCAGCGCTTTATCCGCAGCTTGCGCCTGCCGGCCCGCTCGGCCGCACCCGGATGATCGAGGCGCTCGCAACGATTTCGACCGAACTGCATCGGGCCTTCAAGCCCATGTGGCATGGCGGCTCCGAGCGCGAACGCGCGCAAGCAGATGCCACGGTGACAGGTCTGTTGCTGATGCTCTCGAAAGGCATGAAGGGCGCATTCCTGTTCGGAAAAGAGCCGACGGTCGCCGACTTCTATCTGTTCGTCATGCTGCTCTGGGCCGAGCGGTTCAATGTGGAGGTGCCCGTCCCAATGGCCGAACTGCGCAGGCGGATGCGTGAGCGGCCTGCCGTCGCAGCTGCCATGGCCGCCGAAGGTCTCGCCGACCTCAAAATCTGATACACTTACCCCGGAGATCATGATGATACCGCGAATTATCGACCCGTTTTCTAAGGCTACCGCAGGCATCAAGGGCATGTATGCCGTCGAGGCCGCCATTGCAGGGAACCTGGACAAGACACTCCTCCACCTCGTCAAGCTGCGCGCCTCGCAGATCAATGGGTGCGCCTTCTGCCTGCATATGCATGCCACTGCCGCCCGTGCTGACGGCGAGACCGAAATGCGCATCTACCTGCTCGACGCCTGGCGTGAGTCCACCGTTTACTCGGCACGCGAGCGCGCCGCGCTCGCCTGGACTGAAGCCCTGACCGACGTCGCGCGCACCGGAGCATCCGACGCAGACTACGAACTGGTGGAAGCCTCGTTCGATGAAACGGAGCGGGTCTATCTGACCCTGGCAATCGGCGCGATCAACCTCTGGAACAGGCTGCAGGTCGGTCTGCGCGCCGTCCATCCACCCGAGGAGAGCAATGGACAGGCTGCCTGAAGCAACCCGTCTGTTCGAGGCGCAGCGGCCAAGGCTGCTGCGCCTTGCCTACCGGATGTTGAGTTCGGTGGCCGAGGCGCAGGACGTTGTGCAGAACGCCTGGCTGCGCTGGCAGCGCGCGGACGTGTCTGAGGTTCAGAACGCGCCGGCGTTTCTGACCCGTATCGTCACCCGGCTATGCCTCGACGCAATGAAATCGGCCCGCGCCCAGCGCGAGACCTATATCGGCAGCTGGCTCCCAGACCCGCTGCCCGAGCCCGACGACGATCTGAGGGCTGACAATCTCACCCTGACGCTTATGCTGGCACTGGAGCGACTGTCGCCGCTCGAACGCGCCGCCTTCCTTCTGCACGACGTGTTTGACACCCCCATGGACGAGATCGCCGCGACGCTTGACCGCGACGTCGCGACCGTGCGGCAACTGGCATCACGCGCCCGCCGTAATGTGCAGGCGGACAAGCCGCGCTATCCTGTTGCTCGCGACGACGGCGAGCGCATTGCCCTGGCCTTCCTCGACGCGACCAGGACGGGAGATGTCGGCGCGCTCCGCACCATCCTTGCCGAAGGGGTCAGGATCGTTTCGGACGGTGGTGGCAAAGTGCTGGCCTTCCCCAATGCCATCGTTGGCCGGGAAAAGGCCCTCCGCCTCTACGAAGGTCTCTTCCGGAAATACGGCGATACCGAAAGCTTGGTTCGGCAGGTCTGGATCGACGGGCTGCCGGGCTATGTCAGCATGTACAACGGCACACTGCAGACGACCTCGTTCGACATCGAGGATGGCCGCATTACCGCGATCTACAAGATACGGAACCCTGACAAGCTTGCGCATGTGTCCGGGCAGATCGGCGCCATACACTAGATGGCACCTCCGACGTCAGGGCCCTCGCTGTGCTTCGGCGAGGGCCAAGTTCACGGATCAGGCGGTCATGGCGCCATCGATGGTAACCGCTGCGCCGTTGATGAAGCCGGCGTCCGGCCCCGCGAGATAGGCCACCAGCGCCGCCGGTTCGGAGGCAGCCGCCATGCGACCCGCCGGTACTCGTCCGATGATGAAGTCTTCCATGCCCGACGTCATGTCGGTCGCGGTCGGCCCGGGCTGCACCGCATTGACCGTGATGCCCCTGGGTGCAAACTCGTGTGCCAGAGAGCGCGTCATGGCCGTCACCGCGGACTTCGACAACCCGTAGACGCTGGACCCGGGCACCGCTGCGCTGACTGCGACATTGCTCGATACGTTGATGATGCGGCCGCCCGCCAGCATATGACGAGCCGCTTCCTGCATGGCAAAGAACGGCGCCCGAACATTGATGGCCATAGTCCTGTCGAAGTCCGCATGGCTCATGTTCTCGAGCAGGGCATGAACCAGGATGCCGGCATTGTTAACGAGGATGTCCAGGCCACCAAGGGTTTCGACGGCTTCGCGGATCGCGTCCTGCAGCCCCGTTGCGTCGGCACTGTCGGCTTGGAGCCCGAAGGCCGAACCGCCACTTGCCTTGATATCAGCGACCAGACTTTGCGCCGCTTCGGCATTTGCCGAATAGGTGAAAACCACGGTCGCGCCTTGCTCCGCAAGCTTGCGAACAATGGCAGCGCCAATGCCGCGTGAGCCGCCAGTGACGATGGCGCGCTTGCCACGCAGAGGTTGGTAGTTGGTCATGTCAAAATCCTTTCAAGAGACATGGATGACGATTTCTGGACTGGTGAGTCCAGAATTGAGTAGGGCTTTTGGTTGAGTAGCTTGAGTGCGCCTACCGCATGGCTTTGAGCGCCTCTATGGTGAAATTGGCGACATCGGCCAGTTCAGCTCGACCGGCCCCGGCCTGGGCACGAACGGTCAGGCCCTGCAGGGCAGCGTAGAGGAAGCCCGCGGCTGGCCCTGCATCGAGAGTTTCTGCTAGCTCGCCGGCCTCCTGCGCGGCCGAAACAAGTTCGACAAGCATAGCCTCGACACCGGCGGCCGTGTTGCGCGCCAGTTCTGCAACCTCCGGTTCGGTGCGGCCGAAGGCGGTCGTGGCGTTGATGCCCATGCAGCCCCTGGCATTTTCCTCCGCGCTCCGGCGGGAAAAAATGGAGAGGAAGCCGTGCAGTACCTTCAACGGCGACGGATTGTCGCCCAGGTGGTCAAAGAAGTTCTTGTGGTCGAGCTTATGGTAGCTGCGCAGGCTCTCGAGGAAGAGCGCATGCTTGTCCCCGAACGTGTCGTACATGGATTGCCGGCCGATTTTCATCGCCCTGAGCAGATCATCAGTCGACGCGCCCTCATAGCCCTTGGCCCAGAACACTTCGAGTGCCCCGGCCAGCGCCGCGTCGCGATCAAACTCTTTGGGTCTTGCCATGACGGCTGGAGTAATGGTTCTGGACTATGGAGTCAAGAATAATGACACCTTCTAGGGAATCTGCCGGGTTGGCATCTGCCGGTCGTCAACGCGCCCCATTTCGGTCATTGGACCGGCACGCGGAGATGCCCGAAAGCGGACACCGCCGAACTGACAGGTCTGCGAGTTGTCAGGCCTGGAAGAACGAACCCGCTGCCGCGGGAGGGTGCGCGCGGTGAGGAACGGCGAAGCACCGGTCGCCACGGTTTGGTTGAGGTTCGCGTGGCTCGGGCGCTCCCTATTGGCGCCTTCAACCCAGGAGCCAAACGATGACGACGACCCTTCCCAACCTCCCTGTCAGCCCCCTGCGCCAGACGCTGATCGATGACATGACCATGCGGCATTTCTCGGCGGCGACCCAGGGCAACTACATCCGCGACGTCGAGCGCTTCGCCAGCTTCCTGCGGCGGCCACCAGTTACCGCGACCACCGAGGATGTGCGGCAGTTCCAGCTGGCCCAGAGCGAGGCCAACGTTCCGGTACCCTCCATGAACAGCAATATATCGGCGATGCAAGTCTTCTTCGCCAACACGCTTGACCGGCCTGACCTTGCTCGACCGCCTCGCGCCGCGATCATCTGAACACTCGACCTCCCCAAAAAGCGGGCGATCAGTCGGGAGCGTTATGGCTTGCACCGGTCGGGCATGTACATGCTCGTGCCGCCAAGTCGAGCTCTTTCCGCAGCGCCCGGGAAAACCTTTCTGGCACAAGTTCTAGCCTGTCTCGCAGATATCGGTGAAACGGGACCATCGAGGGATCGGGTGCAGTGCGCAACGCGGCGGTCAGCGTGGCGCCCTTCGCCAGGTCCCCACCGCGCATGCGCACGGTGATCGCACCCTTCGCATCTGCACGATCGGCCGCGATCAGCATGACGATCGACGACGTCGAATCCTGCCGGAACTCTTCGCACCGCCAGGAGATCATCGTGGTTCCGTCGGATTCGCCCGGAGCGTCCTGCGCATAAAACAGATCGACTCGCCTTGTCTCGGTCGGCAGGTAGGAGGCAGTCGATGCAAGTGGGCCGAATGGCGTAGGCTCGTCCGGTGGCCGGATGAACCCGTCTCCCAGTTCCCGAAAGTCATCGATGTCGAGGAAGCGAAACGGCCCGGTCAAGGACGCTTCCAAATGAACCCTATCGGCAGCGCGATCGCCCTTATTGCCGGCCAGCAGGCGCACGATCGTTATCGGTCCCCGGCGACTGAAGACAACGGGGAGTCCATACGCCCAAGCCTGCACCTGGGTGGCGAACTCCCTGTAGTCGGATTTGTAATCATCGAGGTGAGCTGCTGTCACTTCGCCGAGCCGGGTCGGGAACGGCATGTTGAAAACGCCGGTGCCGATCAGAGCGCTGGGATGGCGCGCCTCCAGCTGGTGTCGCGGTATTTCGGGATAGGCCGCAAGAACCGATCCGGCAACCCTGGCGGCACAATGGAAACATATGGCCTCGGGCGGATATTGAAGGGTGTGAAAGGCGGTTTCTCCATCGCCGTCGTGAAATTCGATGAACAGCTCGGGCTGCGGGCCGAGTTGGCGCCTGAGGTCTGCAATCTGCTGATCCCGCTCGTCGGGACCGTCTGGTCGTCTCCAGCTCACAGGAGGTCTCACGACGGGCAGGCCGGCATGATGGGCGAGACGGATGGGAAGCCCGTCATCGGACATGAAGGTGAGATCTTCGATATCTTGCGCCATCCTAAAGACTTCGGCGACGATCCGATTATCCGCATCGTCCAGATCAAAAAGCTCTCCGTCAAGATCCTTGGTCTTGAACAGCGGCCCGAACTCAAGCGTGACCAACGGTTTCGAGTCGCGCAGCGTTATTGGCGCGTAGCCATTGCTTTCGAGACGAGCCGCCAGGCGGCTGAAGTCAACCGCCCGTTTTCGGAGGCGCCCGCCGCTCGACTTGTGAGCGTCCATCTCCGCACTGACCTTTGTCGGAACGATGACACGGATCGCAGATGCGGCGGGAGCCAGTTCGCTCCATGGCAGATCACCCAAGGCACGAAACTCGATAAGGATGTTAGTATCGATGCAGATAGCAACGCTATCTGTTGAAAGCAGATCGGGGTGTTCCACCGTTGTAGCCTATATCGGATTTCATTCAGGTCCCGTGCGGGACTTACATCTAAGCGTGAGATGCCTCGGAATCCAATGCGTTCGAGGATAACACGGTCGTTTCCTGCGAGAGTCCGAAGGATGCGCTTCTTACACTTCGCCGAACGGAAAAGCAGAAGGACAGAAGCGCTTCAAGGCAACTGGTGCTTTCATGAACAAAAACGGAACTATAATGCCCCCAAGTCGGAGGGGACATGGTCAAAGTGCAGGGTTTCGACAAACTGACGAAGCAACTCGACGAGGCCCAACGGGCTTTCAAGGACTTAGACGGAGAGCTGGGATCTGTAGCATTCAATCCAAACGACCCCGGTAGTATCGAGGCCGCCATCCACCAGATGGAAGCGCTGATTGACGAGCGCCTCGGGCGATACTCGAATAGCCCCATTGTAGGGCCAATGGCCGAAGAGATTCGAGAAAACGTCCGGGCGCAGATTCTCGAAAAGGCCGCGCGGGCAAGGCTCAAAGGGAAGAGTGAGTGATGGCGACGTCGAACGTCTTTGACCAGATCAATAATGCCGTTCTTGACCTGCAGGCTGCAGAATACCAGACCTTCGAACGCCCGCTCAAGGCCTTGGCAAAACTGCTTCATCACCCCGATCTTGAAACCTTCAACCAGAAGTTGATCGCCGCCGCTGACTTGGAAGACTTCTTGAACGGAAATCCAAGCGGTGGCGGTATGGCCGGGAGCGATGTGCTCAACTGGCCCGAGGACACCGGGGCCTATCTCAGCATTTCGCTGCAGCTTATCGACCGCTTTGCGGCAGACCCAAATTTTATGCTGCACTTCGGGCACACGTACTACAATCCGAGCTTAAAACTGATTGCTTCGGTGCGTTCGATCGTCGGGCAACTAATCATTCCGTTCGTTCGTGACTACAAGGAATACGTCATGAATCAGGGCTCAACCCGGCCGCTCCCGCGTTCCATGCAATCGACCAAAGTCTTCATTGTCCACGGACACGACGGGGAAGCGCGTGAATCTGCTGCGCGGTTCATCGAAAAGATCGGCTTTGAGGCCATCGTACTTCACGAACAGGCTAATCAGGGCCGCACGGTCATTGAAAAGGTCGAAGCTGCCAGTGATGTGGGTTTCGCGGTCGTCTTGCTCACCCCTGACGACGAAGGCCGTCGTAAAGGAGACGCAGACTTGGAGGACCGCGCGCGGCAGAACGTAATCCTGGAGCTTGGTTACTTTCTTGGCCGGCTTGGGCGATCCATGTATGCGCTCTCCGCAAAGGCTCAGTGAATATCCCGAGTGATTTCGCCGGTGTCGTGTGGACGGACATGGACGCAAGCAACGGCTGGCAGACGAAGTTGGCCCGCGAACTTGATGCGGCGGGGTATCCGGTGGACTGGAACGTCGTCATGCGGCGTAGCGCCTAAGCCCCCAGCGGGTTCGGCCAGGCCACACCTTGCCTGATGTCTGGATGTCTTGGTTCGGTATCGACCCGGCCATAGTCTGACCTTAACGCTTCAAGTTCGGTCAGGCATCGCTTCCCAAACTCCGCTGCCGCTGCGTCGCCGCCATTGGCAAGACGGAGCAACGCCGCTCGCAAGGGCGATGCATCGACCGGGATAAGCGTGAAGCTTCCACTGCCGCGAACGGGCGGGTCGCGCCTGTAGGCTATGGATTGCAGGGCCATATGCAGCTGTCGCCTTATGGTTTCCCGACCTGCTGGGTCTTCCACGAGCTGCATGAACAATTCCGTCCTGCCGGTTTCCAACATCGCCTTCGCAAGAAACGCTTTAGTGCGAGGGAGAGTCGCAGCGGCAAAGGCGCTGCTTAGATTTTCCAAGCCACTTGGTAGCTGCTCAAGCGCATAGCCCAGATCGCCAGGGAAACTGTATGCCGTCCTGTCGGGAGACCACCCGCTTTCAAGATCGTCCGACATCTCCACGACCACCCGAAGAGCATCCATGGCGTCCAATGAGATCAATGCCTGATACCAGCTGTGATCATGCAGGAAGTCCGGGTGGTGCCTAGCAAGGTCACGAAGGAGACAAGGTCCGCCGTTACCGGGCATGTTGCGTACGGACGTGAGGAGCCCGTCGATGCCCCCGCGCAAGTTACCCCTGAAGTGCTTCGCTACGATATCGAGAGCGTCGAACAGGCTCTCGGGCTTTGTCGATTGGGGGAACAGTTCGAGCCATCGGAATACTTCCCATGGATCATTCTCCAATGACCACATGTTCCGGTCGTTCTCGGCAAACAAAAGCTGCAGGCCTTCAAGCAGGACTGTGTGATCGGGCTTGTGGCCACCCAGGAAAAGCTTGGTGATCAGGTCAAACTTACTCCGTGACGTCACCGCGAACTCGAATAGCCGACGAATGAGCTCGTCGCGATTGCCATGGGGGATCATGAAGCCCCATCCCGCCATGGTGATGGCACGAGCGGGAGCAATCGACTCCGGCAACAGGTGACGCTCTGCCTCAGCGAGTATCGCATCCGCTTCTGGCAAGGACAGGTTTGGGGCGGATTGCCTCGCCTGACGCGCAAGAGCGGCTCGCTTGTAATCTAGCCAGTGCCGGAACACGGGATTGCCTGTCTCTGTAGTGTCGGGTGACGGAGCAAACAGCTGGGCCAGCCCACATGCGGCGTGACTGCCAAATTGCTCATTACCAAGGCGAGCAAGCAGCGCCTGCTTGGCTGCTGTATCGCCAATTTCCCGAAGCAGGTCACGATACGTCCAGTCGTAGGACATGCGCGCATAGCGCACGCCACTGCGGCGCGACTCAGCCAATTCGGTGGTCCGTTCTTCCGCCGCTCCTTTGATATCGGCGTCCAATTGTTCCGCAGCCTTCACCAGACGTGAATCCGGAAAGCGCCGCATTGCGGTGGCCAAATCGTTCATTTGCCCCCGGTTGGTGCCGGGATTTGAAACCAACGCCCCTGTCCATGTGACCAACATGTCGACCACGCGACCCCGCATATCCTCGTCGACCGGTATGACCTTGCTCTCCCTGTCCGAGCCATGGCCGCGCAGGAGTTCGCTGAGCGCTGCGATGGTCTGAGGGTTGGTTTCGTCAGCGAATTGAAGAAGGACGGTCAGAAATGTCGCTGGCTTGGTGGCTTGGATCACGGTTGCCTTGAGGTTCTCAGTATCGCGCTGCTCCTTCGTTGCAGCGCGTCCCAAGGCCCGAATGCCCTGATCAAGGGCAAGCCATTCGTCAATCGTACGACGCACAATGATCGCCCCAACGACGGCGGCCGCGGCCATGCCAACGTCTCGGCTCGTTGCTTCAAGGGCGGCCTGGGCGACGGGGCCGGTATCTTGGGGTTGAATGGTCTCCAGCAGGGCCTCTGAGCCGTAGGGGATCGTCAAACCTTTGCCGAGCCGGGAAACCAGCGCTTTGGCGAGCATTTGCGGGGCTATCTCGTTGAGGCGTGTCAGCGTCCACCCGATGCCCTCTTTGCGCATGTCCAATTGCGGGCTTTCCAAGATGGGTAGTATCTCATCCTCATCCAGCGGGTTGCGCCTCACTTCGAGGATGAGCGACAGCTTGCGCGCCAAGGACGTTTCCCGACCAATGGCGGCGGCACGCTCGGCGCGAAGCCGTGCAATTTGGTCTGGCTTCTCGATGCCCTCCTCGTAATAGCCTTTTGTTGCGACAGCGGCCCAGACATCAGGGCCTGATACTTCCAGGATCTTAGACGCGTGCCGGCCTGCTCGACGGAATATCAGTGATTCAATCACCTCGATCTTGACCTTTGAACTGGCGTCGCCAAGTGCCCACCGGACAGCACCGTCAATGCCGTCCATGCCGCCGGCATCGACAAACTCGCCGAGTAGGGTGGCACGAGTTTCCTCGGCCAATCGGTCATAGCCTGCTGTCAACTGTGCCTCGAAAGCAGTGGGCGTGAACCTTCCCGCCATGCGCAGCGCCTCAAGCTGTTTCTGGCGATCGGACTGGCTGATGAGGGGCCAGACGGTCGCGGCGAATTCCGGGCGGCCCGTCGCCACCATGAATGAAAGTGCAAGGTCCGCGCTGTCCGGTTGATGCCATGCGAAGCTGAACTGCATGACGATCTCCGACACCAAGTCCCAAAGTTGTGCAGAACTTCTCCGAATGACGGCGGCCGCCAAGCTCGGGTCTATGCCGAGGGTGACACGTACGACCTTGGACACGGCCGCCAACCCAGCCGCATCCCGGCGAGAAAGCCGTTCACAAGCGAAGAGCACGCTTTCTTCCCAAGCACGCACGTTGATGACGTCGATGCACAAAGCATCGCTCAACAACAAGTCTGGGAACCTGTGGGCAAGCAGCATCACTTCGACCGTCTGCGAGGCATACCACTCCTGGAGTTGGTGGTGACTGAATCGCACCTTGCCGTCTTCATCACGTCGCAAGGCATGGACGTTGACCAGTGTATCCAGCACCTGTTTCGGGGACGGCAGTCCCGCGAAGGGCAATGACGCAGCGACGCTCGCGATCGCTGCCATGGCAAGCTCTGGACCTATGCTGGTCTGCCCGGCCTTTGTTGCGGCGGTGGCTATTTCTTGCAGCAAGAGCGCGTGCTGGCCGCCGAGTGTGGTCTCGATGGCGTCTGTCCTGCGCCAGTCCTTCTCATGGTCCTTGACCAGAGCAGCGACCACCTCGTCTTTTGTCTCGGGCAACGCCCCGTCCGGTGCCAGACGGAGGAGCGCCGAAAGATAGAGGGGTATGCCAACTAGGTCGCGAAGGCCTGCGGTGCGCCATGCATGATCCAGCATTTCCAGCCCCTCATCCCCATTGAGGGTGCGGGCGATCTCTTCCTGCTGGTCATCGGCGAGTTCTTGAATTTCGACCGTGGCCTTGCCGAACGGGATGTCGAGAGCTTGTCGCCTGGTGCTGATCACGAGCATCATTAGGGGGTATTCACGTCGCAACGTGTCCAAATGGGCGATCAAGCGGCTTCGTGTATCAACCGGCAACTCGTTGAGGCCGTCGAGCAGCAGGATTAGGTCGCCGGAAGCAATCAACTGTCTCATGCTTCCGGCCGGGAGGGCGCGAAGGCATGGAGGTCTGCGGCCCATTCCAACAGGTCCTTCGGGGACCCTGACCATTCGGGCAATGGAATAAGCAGGGGAACAGCGCCACCGGCTGCGATAGCATCACCGAGCTGAACCATTGTCGTCGTTTTGCCGGTGCCTGGCGGGGCGACGAGCTTGATCTCCCGGCTCAGGCGCACGATGCCGACCAACTGGTCGACAGTGAATTCTTGCCCGTTGCCGGCCAGATTGGAGAATGACATCCTTAGCTGCACGGCATGTCGTGGCCATTCGTCCAGCTTCTTAAATGACGCGAGGTGCTCAAGAGATGCCGTTCGGGCTATTTCGACCATGACGACGTGATCGGCGTCGGGCGAAACGGACGTCCATCCGTCGCTAAGTGCTACCCTCGCGCCGCCTCCCGTCATCAATTTGCCCGCAAAGTCCTCAGCGTCCGACTTCCACTTCCTGAGCACTTCGATGGTGAAATGGCTCACGTCGTGGTCGATCTGGTGAGCATGGTTCGCACACAACCAAATCCCGTTGTCGTAGGATGCACGGACTTCAGGGCTAAAGGTCGCGTCGTAACGCGGTCCACCTATGCTTGCGGCCGCGATATGGGCGGCCACGCCGGTTATGACGCTCTTGGCCTCGCCACGTCGGGGACCGATTGTCAGGATGCGGCACCCCGGATTGGAGCACAGGTAGCCCACCCTTTCCGCGAGAAGCCGCTTCGTTTGTGCGCTGAAATTATGGCGCACGCGCACCTCCGCGCTCGAATCGAGCTGCTCTTCCAACGGTAATGGATCTTTAGGCTCCGCCATGGGCAGAGCGTGGCAACTTTCGACGTTTTGTCAACGAGATGCCCGAGTGCCGTGCGCTATTCCACTGAACTGGACTGCGGCAATTTTAAACCGAGAAATTGTGCCGGCTTCCGACGCTCAAGCAGCGGAGGCGACCTTGGAGTCAGACCGCTTTTAGTAACTCAGGTCCCACAAGCCGACGGTCCGCTACCGGCCCCGTTGCGGAAGTTGCCGAGCGTTGCAGGATGAACGCGAGTGACCTGGGTTCCTTAGCGCCCTGCGCGGCATGACCAGCTACCTAGCTGCTACCTAGAGACTCTGCCGTGTGGGCCGTTTCGTTCACTACAACCGACGCAAGATATTGATATAATGAGAAGATTTTTGGTAGCGGAGGAGGGATTTGAACCCCCGACACACGGATTATGATTCCGCTGCTCTAACCAACTGAGCTACTCCGCCCCAGAACGTGGGCGGCGGAGCCGGCCCGGCACTGGCGTGCGGGCTGCTTATTAGGTTTGTGGCCGCGCCCTGTCAAGGGAAAGCCGGCACTAATGCAAAGCCAGTTTTCGCGCCGCCGTCAGATCCTCGATAAACCGCTGTCTTTCGGCCTCCGCCCGCTCCCTGTCGGGCATGCGCAGCAGGAACGAGGGGTGGATGGTGGCGATGAGTTTCGTGCCGTTTTCCAGTGCCATCGGCGTGCCGCGCAGGCTCGATATGGTGGCGTTGCGCTCGAGCAGGGCGCGCAGCGCCGTGGCCCCCAGGGCCACCACCACCTTGGGACGAACGAAACCGAGCTCGAGGCCGAGCCAGAACCGGCAGGCCTGGATTTCCCCCGCATTCGGCTTCTGGTGCAGCCGATTCTTGCCCCGCGGCGCGAACTTGAAATGCTTGACCGCATTGGTGAGGTAGATGTCCTCCCGCGCGATGCCGGCCTCCTGCAGGGCGCCCTCCAGCACCCGACCCGCCGGGCCGACGAAGGGAAGGCCTTGGAGGTCTTCCTGGTCGCCCGGCTGTTCGCCCACCAGCATCAAGGCCGCCCGCGCCGCGCCTGCCCCGAAAACCGCCTGGGTGGCATCGCGATTGAGGTCGCAGCGCCTGCAGGTCTGAACCTCCCGGCGAGCCTCGGCCAGGCTCTCGGGCGCCTCTCCTGACGCCCCTGCCGGGTTGGCGTGTCCATGCTGCTCGGCCATTGCTTTGTCTCCCGCTCCCACCAACAATGTCGCGCGAACGCAGGAGTTGCCGTGTTTCGTTCGCTTGGACGCAACAGTCAGTTGTTGCAATCGGCCTTCAGAATACCAATCGCAGTCTCTACCTTGGCGATGAGACACAACGATCCGCCCTCAGGAGGACGACATGACCTTGCAGCTTTCCGGCATCCACCACCTTACCGCCATTACCGCCCAGGCCCGCGAGAACCTCAAGTTCTATACCGAGGTCATGGGCATGCGCCTCATCAAGCGGACGGTGAACCAGGATGACACCAGCGCCTACCACCTCTTCTATGGCGATGGCGTGGCGAGCCCGGGCGCCGATCTCACCTTCTTTGATTGGCCCGTGGCCCGCGAGCGGCGCGGCACCCATTCGATCGTGCGCACCGGCCTGCGGGTGCGCAGCGAAGACGACCTGGCCTGGTGGAAGCAACATCTCAAGTCCCAGGGCATCGACAGCGGCAATATCAAGGAGCGCTTCGGCTTTCCCTCGCTCGAATTCGAGGATCCCGAAGGCCAGCGCTTCCGGCTCGTCGCCGATCCGGCGGCGGCCGAAAGCCATCCCTGGGAAAAGAGCCCTGTCCCCGCCGAACGGCAGATTCTCGGGCTCGGCCCCGTCACCATCAGCGTTCCCCAGCTCGATCGCACCGCGCGCGTCCTCACCGAGGTCATGAACATGCGCGAAACGCGCACCCATCCTGCCCGCGAGCGCACCGGGGAGGTGCACGTGTTCTCGATGGGCGAGGGCGGGGCCGCCGCCGAGCTCCATGTTGCGGTCGAACCGGACCTTTCCTTTGCCGGGCAGGGCGCCGGCGGGGCCCATCATGTCGCCTTCCGCACGCAGGACAAGGCCGGCCTCGACCAGTGGATCAGGCGCGTCACGGCGGCCGGCCTGCGTTCGAGCGGGGAAGTGGAGCGCTTCTATTTCACCTCGCTCTACTTCCGCGAACCCAACGGCGTCCTCTTCGAGATCGCCACCGACGGCCCCGGCTTTGCGGTGGACGAACCGCTCGAGACGCTGGGCGAGCACCTGTCCCTGCCCCCGTTCCTCGAACCGAACCGCGCCGCTATCGAGGCTAACCTCAAGCCCATCGACTGATCACTTCTTTGTCGAAAAGCCTGGAAGTTCCGGTCGGCAGGATTGACCGGGGCGTCCATGCTAATATCGTGATGGAAAGCCAAAAGCGTCATGGCTTCAAAGCGATATCCCGGCTCGCGGTGAACCGGGACGCATCCCGATGCATTCTATGGTGCCGGCGCCACTCCGGCAGCGTAGGGCGTGAGGAATGACGTGCCAGACAAGCAACCAATGTCCCTGACCCGGCGGACGGTCATCTACGTTATCGGTATCTGTCTCTCGCTCCTTGCGCTCGAGATCTGGCACGAATTCGATACCTATTCCGAAGAGATCGAGCAGGCCGAGACCGAAACCGCCAACCTCGCCGGCTCGCTCATCCAGCACGCCGAAGATACTTTCAACATCGCCGATGGCACGTTGGCCATCGTCGTCCAGCAACTGGGCGATGAAGGCATCACGGCCTCCGCGCTCCGCCATAGCCAGGCGATCATGGATGCGAGCCTGGAGAACGCCCGCCACTTTCGCGGCTTCTTCCTCTACGGGCCGGATGGCAAGTTCCTCACCGGTTCGCACCATTCGGGCAAGCCGGTGCCCGATGTCTCCGCGCGCCCCTATTTCACCATGCATCGGGACGATCCCAACCTGGGCGCGGTCATCGGCCGCCCCTTCCGCGGACAGGCCACCGGCGACTGGCTCATTCCCCTCTCGCGCCGCATCACCGGACCAGATGGCAGTTTCCTCGGCATCGTCCTCGCTGCCATCGACGCCACCTATTTCGCCAGTTTCTACCAGCGCTTCGATGTTGGCCGGCGCGGCTCGATCTCGCTCCTGCTGACCGACGGCACGCTGCTCTCCCGCTCCCCGTTCAATCCCGACGACGTGGGCATAGACCTTTCGAGCGCGGCCCTCTTTACCGACGCCATGCCCATGCAGGGCGCCTACCACCTGGTGTCTTCCATCGATGACACCGCCCGCATTGCCGGCTTCGCCCGCAGCCCGGAATTTCCCCTGGTTACCGTCGCCGGGGTGGCGCGCGACGATGCCCTGGCCTCCTGGTGGCGCGATGCCGCCATTCGCCTCTGCGTCATGATCGCCTTCGTGATGGCCGTGGCGCTGCTCGGGTTGCGCCTTGCCGACCAGCTGCGCCGCCGGCACAAGGCCGAAGCCCAGCTTTCCGCCCGCGAAACCGAGTTCCGCCTCATCACCGAGAGCAGCAGCGACCTCATCTCCCACATCGACAACGATGGCCGGCGCGTCTACGTGTCGCCCGCCGCTCCGCGCGTCCTGGGCTTCGAACCCGAGGAACTGCTCGGTCGCTCGGTTTTCGAGATCGCCCACCCCGAT
Organism: Youhaiella tibetensis; assembly: GCF_008000755.1. NCBI lineage: Bacteria > Pseudomonadati > Pseudomonadota > Alphaproteobacteria > Hyphomicrobiales > Devosiaceae > Paradevosia > Paradevosia tibetensis. The sequence goes on from NZ_CP041690.1 coordinate 3,580,288, forward strand.
GATGTCGAAAGTCTCAAGGCAGCGGCCGACCGCATGCGGCGCGGTGAGGCCGGCGGGGAAACCCTGGCCTATCGCGCGCTCCACAAGGATGGCCACGAGATCTGGCTCGAAACGGCGCTGACCGTCGTCCCTGGCAAGGACGGTGCGCCGCCGGGCGTCATCTCGGTCACCCGTGACATCTCCGAGCGCAAGGCGCTCGAACTCCAGCTCATTGCCATGGCTCGCGTCGATGGCCTCACCGGCCTTGCCAACCGGCGTGCCTTCGATGCCGCGCTCGATGTCGAGTGGCGCCGCGCCCAGCGCGAGGGCGCGCCCCTTTCGGTGCTGCTCATCGACGTCGACCGCTTCAAGAACTTCAACGACCACTACGGCCATCTCGGCGGGGACGAGTGCCTGATCAAGATCGCCGCGGCCGTCGAAGGCGGCATCGAGCGGCCCGGAGACGTCGCCGCCCGCTATGGCGGGGAAGAGCTCGTGGTGCTGCTGCCGCAGACCGATACCCGGGGCGCCATGGTCATGGCCAACAAGCTCTGTGGACTGGTCGAAGGGCTGGGCCTCGCCCACGAGCACAACCCGCCCTGGAAGGTCGCCACGATCAGCATCGGGGCGGCCTCCGTCGTGCCGAACGAGACTTTCCCGGACCGCACCCCGCAATGGCTTCTCGGCCGCGCCGATGCGGCGCTCTACGCCGCCAAGGCCGCCGGCCGCAACCGTGCCATGTCGGCGCCGGAGCCGCCCGGGCGCAAGCTCAGCCTGGTGCGCTCCTGATCGAAAAAAATCTGCCGCGCGTTTGTCGAGCCCGGCCCAACCTGTTCGTCGTGTCATCGAGAAGTGAGAAGACTCACTCGAAAAATCAGGAGAAAACACCGTGACCAAGATGATCTTCGTGAACCTGCCCGTCGCCGACCTTACCGCCGCTACCGATTTTTACCTGGCGATCGGCTGCACCAAGAACGACCAGTTCTCCAACGAGCGGGCGTCCTGCATGGTGTGGTCGGACAGCATCTTCTTCATGCTGCTCACCCACGAATTCTACAGCACCTTCACCGACAAGCCGATCGCCGACAACGCCAAGGCCAGCGCCATGCTGCTGGCGCTCTCGCGCGACAGCCGCGCCGACGTCGATGCCATCACCGAAACGGCGGGGAAGGCCGGCGGCACCGCCGACGTGCGGCCGATCCAGGACATGGGGTTCATGTATAGCCGCACCTTCGCCGATCCGGACGGAAACGTCTTCGAGCCGATGTGGATGGACATGGCAGCCGCAGCCAACATGAGCGAGGAAGAATTCCATATGAAGGAAGCCTGATCGGGCCGAATTGGCCGGGCGAGGACACCCCTGCCCGGCCAATTCTTCAGGCCCGAAACGGTCTGCCGTCGCCGAACGCCAGATCGGCAAAGCGCTCTCCCATCAGCCGATGCGTCGCCGCATCGGGGTGAAGCCGATCGGGCAGCGGCAGCGCCTCATAGTCGGCCTCGCCATAAAGCGTTCGCCCGTCGAGATAGTGAAGGTTCGCGTCGCTCGCCGCCCGCTGCCTGACGATCCCGGCAAGCGTGTCCCGAATGACGTTGAGCGTCAGCTTGCCTGCGGCCCGTTCGGCGGCGTCGCCAGCCGCCCGGAACATCAGCCGTCCCGCCGCCAGTTCGCTCGTGTCGGTCGCACTCGGGCCCGGCGTGTCCTCGTGGATCGGGCAGAGAATCGGCGACACCACCAGCAACGGCGTGAGCGCGTGGCGCTCCCGGATGATGTCGAGGAACCCGTGCACGGCCGGCGCAAGGGCGCGCAGCCGCATGAGATCGGTATTGACCAGGTTAATGCCGAGCTTGAGGCTGATGAGGTCCGCCTCGGTCCGCGCAATGGTGCGCGCGACGAAGGGATCGAGAAGCGCGCTCCCGCCGAAGCCGAGGTTGATCAACTCCATCCCGCCCAGGCGCGCCGCGATCGCCGGCCAGGTTCCGGTCGGATGCTCGGCATTGGAGCCGTGACTGATCGAGCTGCCATGGTGCAGCCACACGCGCCCCGCCTGCCTGGCGCTCGCCTGGATCGGCGCGTCTGCCCGCAGCCCCACCAGTTCCGTGGTCTCGTTGTGCGGCAGCCAGATCTCGATTTCCTTATCCTCGGTCCCCAGCCCATCGAAGCGCAAGGTCGCGGCCGTGCCCGTCTCGTGGCTGGCCGACCCCGTGCTCATGTCGATGCGCAGGACATCCCCGCCCACGGCGCGTGCCTGCGCCCGCAGCGCGTCATCCACGCACAGGTCATAGACCCCGTCCGGCCGCGGCGGCGCGCCGACATAGATCCTCTTGGTCGGGATGGTATCGAGCTCAATGGTGCGCGCCCTGGTGCGGAACGCCAGCCGTACGCCCGCCGGCTGCGCCTCGGCCATAGTCATCTGCGCGTCCGCGCCCTGTGCCCGCGCCCAGCCCGGCAGGCGATGCGGCAGCAACCCGCGGCTGGTCGCTTCGAGTTCGAGCGCACCGCGCACGATATCGGGCGTGATCGTCCTTGCGATCAGGTGGTCGGAATTGTCCATGATGTGGTCTTTCGTGGTCAGGCCCGCGGCCAGTGCCTCAGCATCTCGTCGAGCGCATCGAGCATGCGCACCCACGACTGTTCGGATTCGGGCTCGCTGTGGCTGAAGCTGCCGGCCGACTCGAGGGTCGTGAACCCCAGGAAGGCGCTCCCGAGCATCCGCACCGCATGCGTCTGGTCGGGTTCGCCCAGCTCATAGCCGCGCAGCACGGCCCGCATCAGTTGCGCCAGCTTGACGCCCGCGCTCCCCGCCGCGGTCTCGGCATCCAGCCGGAACTGCGTGGCCGCAAAGAGCCCCGGGTGCTCCCGGGCGAAGTCGCGATGCACGTTCGCAAGCGCCACCAGCGCCTGCTTGCCCGCGCGCCCGGCCACCGCTTCGGAGGCCTTTTCGGCGAGGTCGGCGAGCGCCAGCAGCGCAATGCGCGTCTTGAGGTCGTTCGAGCTTTCCAGGTGCGAATAAAGGCTCGCCACCTGCACGTCGAAGGCGCGCGCCAATGCCGAAATCGTCACCTGCTCGAAGCCGATCTCATCGGCCATGCGCGCCGCCGCCGTCACCAGCTTCTCGGCAGTCAGTCCCGCCCGTGCCATAGTCTTTCAGCCAAATTCCAATATCATTCTGCCAATTACCTAATACTATTAGTTTTGGATTGCAAGAGGCCACCGCCGCGATCTCCCGCGGCGGTGGCCTCTTGCGCCAGAAATCGAAAAAGCTACTTCGCGTCCGGCTTGAGTGCCGCGGCCGTATCGACCAATTGCACGAACTCGGCCCGATACCCGTCCTCGTCCGTACCGCGTGCCCCTTGCGCCAGCGCCTTGATCGCCGCCCAGCTCATCTCGCCTCCATAGTTGGAGCCCTTGAGCCTCTGCCCGAAAGCGGCGACCGCAGTCGAGAACCGCGCGTCGCTCGAGGCCCTGGCGATATCGTCCACCGCCATGGCGCGTGTGATTGGCGTCTCGATCAGCGTGCTCGTGTCCGAGCCCGGCAGTTTGTAGCGCATCTTGAGGAACGCGATTTCGTCGCCCGCCGGCACCTGGACGCCCTGCCCCTGCTGCTGGTAGCGCAGCGGATCGATCAGTTCGGCGCCCGATCCGGTCGGGGTGATCTCGTAAAGCGCCGTCACCGTCGTGCCCGCCCCCACGTCGCCCGCGTCGACCTTGTCGTTGTTGAAGTCCTCGCGATTGAGCGCCCGCGTCTCGTAGCCGATCAGTCGATATTCCGAGACGAAAGACGGGTTGAACTCCACCTGGATCTTGACGTCCTGCGCGATGGTTTCGAGCGTGCCGCCGATCTCCTTGACCAGCACCTTCTGCGCTTCGCGGAAGCTGTCGATATAGCTGGCGTTGCCGTTCCCGTTCTGGGCCAGGCTCTGCATGGTCGCATCATCGAGATTGCCCTGCCCGAAGCCGAGCACCGAGAGCGAGACGCCTCCCGCCCGCTTGTCCTTGATGAAGCTCTTGAGCGCCTCGGGATCCGAGATCCCCACGTTGAAGTCCCCGTCCGTGGCCAGGATCACCCGGTTGGTCCCATTGGCGAGCTTGTTCTCCTCGGCCAGCCGATAGGCCAGTTCGATCCCCTCGGCCCCTGCGGTCGAACCGCCCGCCTCCAGATTGTCGAGTGCCGCCAGGATCCGCGCCTTCTGGTCGGCATGGGTCGGCTCCAGCACCACTCCGGCCGAGCCGGCATAGGCCACGATCGAAACCGTGTCGGCGGCCGAAAGCTGGTCGACCAGCAGCGCAAAGGCGCGCTTGAGCAGCGGCAGCTTGTCGGCCTCGTCCATCGATCCCGACGTATCGATGAGAAAGACCAGGTTGTTCGGCTTGCGCTCCCCTGCCGGTGGCTCGTACCCCTTGATGCCGATATGGACCAGTTGCGTCTTGGGGTTCCAGGGCGTCGGATAGACCTCGACGGCGGGCTTGAACGGCTCGCTCGAGCTTGCCGCTGCCGGATAGTCGTAAGGGAAATAGTTGATCAGTTCCTCGATCCGCACCGCATCCGGCGCGGGCACGAAACCCTCGCCCAGCATGCGCCGGACATAGGAATAGGAGGCCGTGTCGACGTCGATCGAGAATGTCGAAACCGGCGCTTCCGATACCGCCTTGACCGGGCTCTCGTCGAATTTGGTGAACGTGTCCCCGCTTTCTTGCCGGTTGCCCAGCATGGCCGGGGCCCCTGCGGTCATGGGGCTCGGCGCCATCTCGGTCAGCATCTGCGGCGCGGCCGCGGCCATTGGCGCGGCCATGCTGTCGGCGGCGATCTCGGCCTCGGGTTCGGGAGACACGGGCGCATTGGCCACGCGCTCTTGCGCCACCAGCCCCTCTGTCGCGGGCTTGGCGGCCTCTGCCGGCTGGCTTTGCGCCACCGCAACGGGTGGAGGCGCGGCCTCCCGGCTGGTGACGGCGGCGGGCGGGGTCATCGACGTGCTCGAATAGAGCTGGAGCCCGAGCGGAAAGAGCAGGAGAGCGACGGCGGCCGTGCCGATGGGAATGCGGTAGTCCATGATCCAAGTCCTCTTGCTTGCGAAGATGGACTTGAGACGCCCGGCCCAGCGCGAACCTTGGGCCTGCCCTTGCGTTTTTTTGCTTTCCCCGGCCTGCGCCGCCTCGAACGCCGTCATTGCCGCCGCCATGGCGCGGCGCCGTGCCGCCTCGTCGGGGGCCGGCGTCTGGATGTTTCTCAGCTTGCCGAGCTGATCGTCTTTCATGTCATCGCTCATAAAAGCCCCCTCAGGGTCTTTTTCGCCTCATGGATGTGCCAGGAAACGGTCGCTTCCTTGCAGCCCAGGATTTCTCCGGCCTGCCGGTGGCTCATGTCTTCGGCATAGACCAGCAGCACCGCATCGCGCTGCTGGTCGGGCAGCGCCCGCACCGCGGTCCACAATTCTCCGGCGGCCGTCGCCTCTTCCTGTTCGGCCGGCGCGTCCTCGGGCGAAACCAGCGCCAGCGCGTCGGCGCGCCGCCCCTGCCGTACGCGGGCGCGCTGCATGTCGCGCACCGCATTGAGCGTGACCCGGTAGAGCCAGCTCGAAAATGCCGATCGCCCGTCGAAGCTGCGCAGCGACGTTGCCAGCTTTACGCACACGTCCTGCGCCACGTCCTCGGCGTCCGCCCCATTGCCGCACCATTTGTAGGCGGTGCGATAGATGAGGTCGTAATGGCCCTCGACGATGGCCCCGAACGCTTCGCCATCGCCGTTGACGGCGCGCTTGATAAGCTCGCTGGTTTGCGCCGTTGCGTCCAAGTCCACTTCCAGCTCTTTCCGCCGAACCTGCCTCTTGTCGCGGATAGGACGCCGCGCTGGCAACATTCCTTTGGGTGCTGGACAGGAATTTTTCTTCGGTCTAGGACCGATCCAACGAAAGGCGGCAGGCAATGGCGGAAATCGACAAGACTCGGCAGCGGATCATCATCGCCGCCATGGTGGTGCTGGCGCTCGTGCTCGCCGGCATGACCATCTACAACACCTTCGCCACGCGTGCCGAAAACGCCGCCACCGACACGCCGGCGCCCGCCGCCACATCCAACTAGCGCAGGTCCGGTCAGCTCTCGGGGAAACGTTTCTACCGGCGGGAGTTATGAGATTTTGGGGGCTCGCCCCCGCCGGCAGAACATCAGCGCGTCACACGCCGATAGGTCATGACTTGCGGGGGAAGCGCCAATGGCGCTCGCCGCGCGATGACAATGTGGGATATTCCCATAAAAGCCGGTTTTGAGCAATGATGTCCGGCACGCCGCGATGCAAATCGCGCGTTAGCGTAAATATCGGTTTGGCCTCAGTGCTATGCGACCAGCGCCTGCGGCACCGCTTCGGCGATGAACCCGCCACCGAGCACTTCGGTCGTGGCGCCTTCATCCGCGTAGAATACGCAGGCCTGCCCCGGCGAGATGCCGTATTCGCCGGTAAGGAGGGTAACGAACACCTCGCCCTCCGAGACGAACAGCACACCCTCCTGCGGCGCCCGCGTCGAGCGCACCTTGGCCTGCACCGGCAGCCCGTTGCCTGCTGCGGCGGCCTCGATGGCTCCGGCGCCCAGCCAGTTGACGTCCCGCAGCTTGACGGTATGCGTCTTGAGCGCCTCGCGCGGCCCCACGATCACCCGGCCACTCTTGTGGTCAAGCTTGACCACGTAGAGCGGCTCGGCCGCCGCCACGCCGAGCCCCTTACGCTGCCCGATCGTGTAGTTGATGATGCCCTCGTGCCGGCCGAGCACGCGCCCGTCCATGTGCACGATCTCCCCGCCCGCCAGGGCTTCGGGGTGCATCTTGCGGATGATGTCGGTGTACTTGCCCTGGGGCACGAAGCAGATGTCCTGGCTGTCGTGCTTGTCGGCGATCTCGAGCCCGAATTCGCGCGCCAGCGCCCGCACCTCGGGCTTGGTCATGCCGCCCAGCGGGAAACGCAGGAAATCGAGCTGCTCGCGCGTGGTGGCGAAGAGGAAATAGGTCTGGTCACGGTCCGCATCGACCGGGCGCTTGAGATGGCGCTGCCCGTCCTCGCCCAACACGCTCTGCACGTAATGGCCGGTCGCCAGCACGTCCGCCCCCAGGTCCTGGGCCACGGCCAGCAGGTCCACGAACTTGACCGACTGGTTGCACGCAATGCAGGGCACCGGCGTCTCGCCCTGCCGATAGGCATTGGCGAACGGCTCCATCACCGCATTCTTGAAGCGCTCTTCATAGTCCAGCACGTAATGCGGAATGCCCAGCATCGCCGCCACGCGCCGCGCGTCGTGAATGTCCTGGCCCGCGCAGCACGCACCCTTCCGGTGCGTGGCTTCGCCATGGTCGTAAAGCTGCAGGGTAACGCCCACCACGTCATAGCCCTGGCGGGCAAGCAGTCCGGCCACAACCGAACTGTCCACGCCCCCGGACATGGCCACGACGACGCGCGTGTCCTCAGGGCGCTTGGCAATATCAAGCGAGTTCAACATCTCTTCTCTCATCCGGTTGGGTTCAAGGGCCAGCGGATCGCCGCCTTCTACTGGTTTTCCGCCCGCCCGGCAACGCACGACCCGGCAGCTTTTGCCGACCAGCAGCTTCTCGCCCCGCCACCCGACCAAGCGAGACTTACTAACGCTTTGAATTCACGAATGAAAATCTGACAGACTCAAGTTGGCAAAGCCCTTGCATCTGCATCGGGAGAGTTTCGTTTCAAAGGCATAGGTCCGTGTCAGCCATCCCGACGATCAGCCCCGTTCCCCCGGTCGCGCCCAAGCCGGCCGCGACCCCGGCCGAACCCAAGACCAAGTCCCGCAACGATTTTGCCGACCTGCTGAACAACCAGCCGGCCCAGGACACCAAGGCTCCCGCAGCCGACCCCGCCCAGACCGCGGCCGCTTCCGGCGACAGCACCGCAGCCGTCGACACGACTGCCGCGACCGAAGACGACAAGAATGCCGCCAAGGACCCCGGCAAGACCCTGCTCGATGACCTGCTGGACGCCCTGACCAAACTCGACGCGGCCCTCCAGGGCGACCAGCCCGTCGATCCCGCGCTGGTCGATAACGTCAACGGCGCCCTCTCGGCCTTCGCCAACTACCTGGGCATCGACATTTCGAACATCGATCCCTCGTCCCTGCCCACCGAAGGCGGCAGCAAGGCCATCGATCCGACCTCCCTGCTCGGCCAGCTGACGCAGAAGGCCGGCGACCTCTCCAAGCTTCTCGGGGACACGTCCGAGCTCGCCGGCAAGCTCGACGCCCTGACCCAGAAGCTCCAGTCGAACGGCCTCTCAAGCGAGACCCTCGCCAAGCTCGGCTTCGCGCTGGAGCCCGAACCGCTGCCCGCGCCCGAACTGGCGACGCCCGCGCTCAAGGTTCCCGAGACGAGCACCATCACAAAGACCGCCGAGGCCAGTGCCAAGCCGGCCGAAATCGCTCCCGCCAAGGCCCCCGAGCAGGCACCCGCTCCCAGCGCCACCGAAGCGCATCGCAAAACCGAAAAATCCCCCGATCCGGGCGCCGACGTCGCCGTCAAGAAGGTGGATGACAAGCCCAAGGCCGAAACGCACGCCGCCGCCAAGGTGGACGCCGATGCCGATCCGCAGCCGGCGCAGCTCCCCGGCACCTCGGCCGTGGCCAAGCTCGAAGTCGTGGGCGGCGTCCGCGCCGTGCAAGCCGCCTACCAGGCCGCCCCGACCCAGGTGAACGTGCCCCAGCTCGCCTTCGATATCGTCCGGCACGTCCAGGCGGGCAATTCCAAGTTCCACGTCCGCCTCGATCCGCCTGAGCTCGGCCGGATCGACGTGCGCATGGATGTCGACAAGTCCGGCAACGTCACCACGCGCCTGACCGTGGAGAAGTCCGAAACCCTCGATCTGCTCCAGCGCGACCAGCGCAGCCTGGAAAAGGCGCTCGCCCAGGCGGGCCTCGAAGGCAGCAAGACCAATCTCGAATTCTCGCTGCGCCAGAATCCCTCGTCCCATCGCGACCAGCAGGGTGATGGCGGCGGCTCCCCGTTTGCATCGGGCCCCGGCACCGCTGCCAATGACGATGCGGCCGAGACCGCCACCGTCACCCAGTACCGCGGCACCGCCTCTGCGAGCGGCCTCAACCTCTTCGTCTAGGAGACTTCCTCATGTCCGTCAGCGGCGTTGCCAACAACACCTCGACCAACACCACCTCGCTCACCGGCTCCGGCGCGACCATTGCGGGCAATTTCGACACGTTCCTGCAGATCCTGACGACCCAGCTCAAGAACCAGAACCCGCTCGATCCGCTCGATACCAACCAGTTCACCGCCCAGCTCGTGCAGTTCTCGGGTGTCGAGCAGCAGCTCAAGACCAATTCCTACCTTGAAGCCCTGCTCAACGTGAACGCCACGACCACGGGCACTCAGGCCATGAGCCTGATCGGCAAGCAGGTCACGGCCGAAACTGTCGCCTCCGAATTGCGCGACGGCAAGGCGAGCTGGGTTCTGGACGCCGATTCCCGGGCCGCCAGCGCCAAGATCCAGGTCAAGGACAGCAGCGGCAACGTCGTCTACTCCACCGAGACCTCGCTCGAGGCCGGCGAGAACAGCTTCGTCTGGGACGGCAAGGGCGACGATGGCCAGGTGCGCCCGGATGGCGTCTATTCCATCGCGATCTCGGCGACCAATGCCGCCGGCGGCACGGTTGGCGTCACCTCGCAGATGGCCGGCAAGGTCGATGGCGTCGACCTCTCGGGCGCCCAGCCCTACCTCCTGGTCGGCAAGGCCCGCTTCAGCCTGGGCAGCGTGACCTCGATCCGCGCCTGAGGCCAGACCCTAGCGTGGGTGCCGGCAGGACCGGCGCCCACCAAAGCTTTGCCATCCAGTTCTTCAAATCCCTCAATATCTTAACTGGTTGTAAGTTTCCCCTTAGTCAAATTTTAAGCGCAACGGGCTACCTTCTGAACTTATATGGTCAGGTTCAGTAGAGAGTAAAATGACCGTACAAATGCGTTCTCGCGTTAAGTACGTTATCGGCCCTGATGGCAGTCCATTGACGATTGCCGATTTGCCGCCAACAAACACCCGTCGCTGGGTGATACGCCGTAAGGCCGAGGTTGTCGCCGCCGTGCGCGGTGGGCTGCTGAGCCTTGAGGAGGCCTGTGCACGCTACACGTTGAGCGTGGACGAGTTCCTCAACTGGCAGGCAGCCATCGACAAGCACGGGCTTGCCGGCTTGCGTACGACTTGGATTCAGCACTACCGCGAAGGTTGAGCCTGGCTCGATCGCGAAAAGCTAAAGCCCGTTCCGGCTTGCCGGGACGGGCTTTGTGTTGTCCGCTCGCTCGGTCGGTCGGCGCTGCGCGCTTAGGGCACGACCGAGAGGATTGCGCTGTAGGTCTTGAGATTGGCCAGCCGGACCTCGTCCCCACCCAGGAGGAGCGTCGTCAGTTCGTCCTCGACCACCTTCTCGTCGTGAAGCGCCGGGAAGCCGACGGCGAAGCCGCCCTCGATATGGCGAACCACCCGCCCCAGCACGCCCCCGACTGCCAGCGGCGTACCCGGCGGCGGCTTGACCTCGGCCGACACCGCTACCCCCGAACGCGACAGGTCGATGATGAAGGCGTCCAGCTTCTCGCCATCGGCGAACATGATGCTGGTGCGCGGATTGCGCGGGAACCAGCGCGGATGGGCGCGCTTGTCGATGATGTGCTTGAAGCGCCGCTTCTTGATCCAGGCCAGCTTGGCGCCCACCTTGGCGCGCTCGTCCTCGTCCAGATGCAGCGTCACCGCCAGGCCGGTGGAGAGCTTCTTCTCCACTTCCCCGCGCAGGAGCCCCAGCTCTTCGAGCTTGACCGCCATGCGGTCGCCGGCTTCGCCGAACAGCGCGCCGTCGAGAACCAACCGGTCCGGCGAGATGCTCTGCGTTCGGCACGCATAGACCTTGAGCGCCCCCGTCAGCGGGTCGCGCTTGTTGGAGAGTGTGTAACAGCCACTGAGCACGCCGACATACCGGATGTCGCTGACGTTCACGGGCCGTTCCTGCGGATTCGTGGACACAGTCATGGCGCTTCTCACGCATAGTAAATATGTGTAAATACTCATATTTTCATGTGAAGAAACCCTTAACGACCAGACCAATTTCGGCCCGGTTGGACCAGTATTCATATAGTGGGATATGCGGATATCGTTATCATTCCACACGAGGTCCGCACTGTGATCCAAAAGAACCAGTCGCCGGAGGGCGATTGATCCTCGCCTGCCGCCACCGGTTCGCACCATGACTTCCGCGCTGCCGGGACGGGTCGATCCCGCCACGCCCGGGTAGCCCGTCCCATGATTCGGATCGCGCCCCGCTCCTGGCGCCCGTTTGTTCCCCATATCGCCGGCTATGACCGGTTCCAGGGGTGCGACATGTGTGCCCGTTAACGCCTCTGTTAACGCCTTCTTTCCCATGCCCTGCCGCCGCGCAAAAGCACGCCATGCGCCGGAAATCCTAGCAATTCCAACGATCTCGCCCTGTGCGGCCACCCGGCAATTTTTGCCGCGTGTCGCATTCCGCAACGGCCGGTTAATACAAAATTTACCATCGGCTCGGTAATTTTTGCCTATCGGGCCGCCAAGGAGGCAACGGCGGTCCGATTTAGGGGCTCGGTTGTGGATACTTTAAGTCAGTTTCTAAATCGCCTGGGGCTTGCCCGGGTAGCGGCGATGGGCGTGGTTGCGGTGCTCATGCTGGGATTCTTTGCATTCCTGGTCATGAGGGCTTCAAGTCCCCAGTTAGCGCCACTTTATTCAGGTCTGTCGCTCGACGACTCGTCGGCGATCGTGCGCGAACTGCAATCGATGGGCACGCCCTTCGAGCTGCGCGGCGATGGCGATACCATCATGATACCGCGTGACCAGATCACGACGGTGCGCATGAACCTGGCCGGCAACGGCCTGCCGGCCCGCGGCCAGGTCGGCTACGAGATCTTCGACCAGCAGAACACGCTGGGCGCCACCAGTTTCGTGCAGAACATCAACAACGTGCGGGCTCTCGAAGGCGAGCTGGCACGCACCATTTCCTCGCTGGCCCGCATCAAGAGCGCCCGCGTGCATCTGGTCCTGCCCGAGCGCGAGCTCTTCCGCCGCGAACGCAAGGACCCCACCGCTTCGATCGTGGTGTCGGTGCGCGGCGAGCTCTCGAACGGCGAAATCCGCGCCATTCAGCACCTGGTCGGTTCGGCCATCGAGGGGCTCAACCCCAACAAGGTCTCGATCATCGACGATTCCGGCCGCCTGCTCGCCTCGGGCGCCACCGACGGCGTGGACGGTATGCTCACCGCCGAAGCGCAGGATCGCGTCGTCAGCCTCGAAGAGCGCTACCGCACCCGCGTCGAGGACATGCTGGCCAACGTTCTGGGTGCCGGGCGCTCGCGCGTTCAGGTCAGCGCCGAGCTCAACCTCGATCGCTCGACCAAGACCTCCGAACGTTTCGACCCCGATGGGCAGGTCGTGCGCTCCACCCAAACGCGCGACAACGCTTCCAATTCCAGCAACGGCCAGACCGATGCCGGTGTTTCGGTTGCCAACGAGCTGCCCGGCTCCACCGCCAATGGCGGCGCCGGCAACAACAGCTCGGACCAGCAGCAGAACACCGAGGAAACCACCAACTACGAAATCTCCAAGACCACCGAGACGGCGGTCACCGAGGCCGGCGGCATCAAGAAGCTCTCCGTCGCCGTCGTGGTCGACGGTCGCTACACCACCGATGCCAGCGGCAACTCGGTCTACGCCCCGCGCGACGCCGCCGAGATCGATCAGATCAAGGCCCTGGTGCGCTCGGCCATCGGGTTCGACGAAGCCCGCGGCGACCAGGTCGAAGTGGTCAACATGCAGTTCGCCGAGCGCCCCGACGCACAGGGCCCCGGCAGCGACGGTCCCGGCCTCTTTGATTTCACGCGGGACGACCTGATCAACTGGGCGCAGATGGGCGTGACGCTCATCATCTCCCTGGCTCTGGTCTTCTTCGTGATGCGTCCCCTGGTCAAGCGCGTCCTCGCCCCCGAGGAGAAGGCGCCGCTCGCCCTGCCGCAGAGCGCCGAGATCGAGCCCGGCCTGCCGGCGATCCCCGAACTGCCCGAGGAACCCGTTCCGCCGACGGCGGCCCCCTGGGTCAACGGCGCCAAGGCCATGGGCGAAGCCCAGCTCGAAACGCTCAAGTCGGTCGGCCAGCTCGTCGACGAGAACCCCAAGCAGGCCGCGCTCATCGTGCGCGACTGGCTCTCCTCAAACAGCAATAGCGCTGCGGCGTAATCCAGATGGCCACTTCTCCCCAGCTCACCACCAACAATGCCCCGCGGGGTCCCCAGCTCATCGTCGGCGCCAACGCCACCCAGCGCGCGCTGGGCGGCGACGAGAAGGCCGCCGTGCTGCTGCTGGCGCTCGGCCCGGACTACGGCAAGCCCATCTGGGACGAGCTCGACGACGTCGAGATCCGCACCCTGTCGCGCGCCATGGCCCAGTTGGGTCCCATCACCCAGGAAATGCTGGACGAACTCCTGATCGAGTTCGTCACCAACATCTCTTCCTCGGGCGCCCTGGCCGGTAACGCCGAGACCACCCAGCGCCTGCTCTCCTCCTTCCTCCCCGCCGACCGCGTCGATGCGATCATGGAGGAAATCCGCGGTCCCGCCGGCCGCAACATGTGGGAGAAGCTGTCCAACGTCCAGGAAGACGTCCTGGCCAACTACCTCAAGAACGAGTACCCGCAGACCATCGCCGTGGTGCTCTCCAAGATCGCCGCCGAACACGCCGCCAAGGTGCTGGCCATCCTCCCCGAGGAACTGGCCATCGACGTCGTCCAGCGCATGCTCGGCCTCGACCCCGTGCAGAAGGACATCATCGAGAAGATCGAGCAGACCCTGCGCACCGAGTTCATGTCCACGCTCTCGACCACCAAGCGGCGCGACAGCCATGAGCAGATGGCCGAGATCTTCAACTCCTTCGACCGCCAGACCGAAGCGCGCTTCCTCACCACCCTCGAGGATCGCGATCGCGAGGCGTCCGAGCGCATCAAGGCCCTCATGTTCACCTTCGAGGACCTGACCAAGCTCGAGAACTCGGCGATCCAGACCATTCTCCAGCGGGTCGACAAGAAGGAACTGGCCGTGGCCCTCAAGGGTGCCAGCGATGCCATCAAGGACTTCTTCACCGCCAACATGTCCCAGCGCTCGGCCAAGCTGTTGCGCGATGACATGGCCGACATGGGCCCGGTTCGCCTCAAGGACGTCGACGACGCCCAGAGCCGCCTGGTCGGCATCGCCAAGGACCTGGCCGCCCGCGGCGAAATCGTCATCGCCAAGTCCAAGGGCGATGAGCAGATGGTGATGTAGCCATGGCCAACCCGCTTCGCCGCTTCACCTTCGATCTGGACCTCGGCCGCAGCGCCAGCGAGCCCAAGCAGACCTTTTCGGAGACCCAGTTCTCCGAAGCCACTGCCGATGCCCGCCAGGAAGGCTACGCCCAGGGTTATTCCGATGGCGAGAACAGCGCCTCGGTCCTCGCCGCCCGCGCCCTTGCCACCGCCGCCGAGAACATCGCCGCGCGGGGCGTCGAAATGGCCGCCGCCCTCGATGACGCCCGCGCCGAGACGCTACGCGATGCCGTCGGCCTTGCCGCCTCGGTGGGCCGCAAGCTGGCCGCCTCGCTCATCGCCCGCTACCCGCTGGCCGAGATCGAGGCGCTCATCGCCGAGTGCCTTTCGACCATCGACAACGCCCCGCACCTGGTCATCCGGTGCGATCCGGCCCTGGCCGACGCCGTCAAGGAGATCGCCACTGCCCGCATGGCCACGTCCAGCTTTGCCGGACGGCTCGTGGTGATGGGCGATCCCGAAGTCGCCATGGGCGACTGCCGCATCGAATGGGTGGACGGCGGCCTGGTCCGCGACATGTCCGCCATCTCCAGTGAAATCGACAAACGCATAGCGGCATACGTGGCCGCCCGCGGCGCCGCGCGCCGAGAGGAGAATTGATCATGAGCGATCCCACCGAAAACGGCCTCGACCTCGAAGAGATGGACGCCCCGGGCGCCGCCGACGGCATGCCGCTGACCGGCGAGAAGACCGCTGCCGACCTCGAAGCCGTCTTCGATGTGCCGGTGCGCGTTTCGGTCGTGCTGGGCCGCACCCGCATGCCCGTCGCCAACCTCCTGCGCCTCGACACCGGCTCGATCATCGAGCTCGACCGCCAGGTCGGCGAAGCCATCGAAATCTACGTCAACGACCGGCTGGTCGCCCGCGGGGAAATCGTCCTCGTGGAAAACCGCCTGGGCGTGACCATGACTGAAATCATCAAGGCAGCTTAAGGAGACTACAATGAGACTCCTGATTGTCGGAGCGCTCGAGGGCCAGCTCAGCCAGGCCACCAAGCTCGCCATGGAAGGCGGGGCCAAGGTCGCCCACGCCCCATCGGTCGAAATCGCCTTGGCCACCCTGCGCGCCGGTCGCGGCGCCGACCTGCTGCTCGTCGACGTCATGGTCGACATCCCGACCCTCATCGCCGGCCTCGAGGCCGAGCGCATCGCGGTACCCGTCGTCGCCTGCGGCACCGAGACCAATGCCGCTGCCGCGGTCAACGCCATCCGCGCCGGGGCCAAGGAATATATCCCGCTGCCGCCCGACGCCGAGCTGATCGCCGCCGTCATCGCCGCGGTGGCGCGCGACTCCTCCGAATTCCTCTTCCGCGATCCGTCCATGGGCCGCGTCGTCAAGCTTGCCGACCAGATCGCGCCCTCCGATGCCAGCGTCCTCATCACCGGGGAGAGCGGCACCGGCAAGGAAGTGATGGCCAAGTACATTCACTCCCGCTCCAAGCGCGTCCAGAAGCCGTTCATCTCGGTCAACTGCGCCGCCATTCCCGAGGCGCTGCTCGAGTCCGAACTCTTCGGCCATGAGAAGGGCGCCTTCACCGGCGCCGTCGCCCGGCGCATCGGCAAGTTCGAGGAAGCCAATGGCGGCACCCTCCTGCTCGACGAAATCTCCGAGATGGACATTCGCCTGCAGGCCAAGCTTCTCCGCGCCATTCAGGAGCGCCTGATCGATCGCGTCGGCGGCACCAAGCCGGTCCCGGTCGATATCCGCATCCTGGCCACCTCCAACCGCAACCTTGCCGAAGCGGTGCGCGAAGGCTCGTTCCGCGAGGACCTGCTGTTCCGCCTCAACGTGGTCAACCTCAAGCTGCCCCCGCTGCGCGAGCGCCCCGGCGACATCGCCGCGCTCTCCGAGCACTTCGTGGCCAAGTACACCAGCGCCAACGGCCTGCCGCCGCGCGCGCTCACCAGCGAGGCGCGCGAGGAACTACTGCGCGCGCCCTGGCCCGGCAACGTCCGCGAGCTGGAAAACACCCTCCACCGCGCCGTGCTGCTCGCCTCGGGCGACGCCATCGGGCCGGATGCCATCGCCATGCCCGACGGCACGGGTCTTTCGGACGCCGTCCGCGCCCATAGCCTGGCCAGCCAGGCCGCCCAGACCGCCGAGACCCTCTCGCGCGTCCTTGTCGGCCGCACCGTGGCCGATGTGGAACGCGACCTGATCCTGGATACGCTCGACCACGTGCTGGGCAACCGCACCCACGCTGCCAACATCCTGGGCATCTCGATCCGCACCCTGCGCAACAAGCTCAACCAGTACGCCGACGAGGGCATTTCCGTCCCCGGCCCCGGCGAACAGCGCTCGAGCGCGGCCTAGCTGATGCAAGCATCCGGCACGCTGTCCATCCCCGCTCTGTCCCTCCCCGCAAGGGGAAGGATGCCGCTGGGGCCCTGGCCGCGCCAGACATTCTCCTCCCCCCTTGCGGGGGAGGCCGGGAGCGGGGCGAGCCCCCGCCACGAGACCTCCGGCCCATCTAAGGACCATCAATGAGCGATATTCCGAGCACCGGCCCGAAACTGGGAGGCTTCAAGCTCCCCACCCTCGCCGAGATCAACCGGACGCTCCGCTCCGGCGACATCATCCTGGCGCTCGGGATCATGTCGATCATCGTGGTCCTCATCCTGCCCATGCCGCCGCTCCTGCTCGACGGCTTGCTGGCCATCTCGATCGTCTTCGCCATCCTGATCCTGATGACGGCGCTCTTCATCCAGACGCCGCTCGAGTTCTCGTCCTTCCCGACGGTCCTGCTCATCGCCACCATGATCCGGCTGGCGCTCAACCTGGCCACGACCCGCCTCATCCTGGCCAACGGCCACGAGGGCACCGATGCGGCCGGCCACGTCATCGAGGCCTTCGGCCAGTTCGTGATGCGCGGCAACTTCGTCATCGGCGTCGTGGTCTTCATCATCCTGGTGATCGTCAACTTCGTCGTCATCACCAAGGGTTCGGGCCGTATCGCCGAAGTGGCGGCGCGCTTCAACCTCGACGCCATGCCCGGCAAGCAGATGGCCATCGACGCCGATCTCTCGGCCGGCCTCATCGACGAGAACGAGGCCCGCAAGCGCCGCCAGACGCTGGAATCGGAAAGCGCCTTCTTCGGTAACATGGACGGTGCGTCCAAGTTCGTGCGCGGCGACGCCATCGCCGGCCTGCTGATCACCTTCATCAACATCTGCGCCGGCATGGTCATCGGCATGGTGCAGGAGGGGCTCTCCTTCCAGGAAGCGGGCAACAACTACACCCTGCTCACCGTCGGTGACGGCCTCGTCAGCCAGATCCCCGCCCTCGTCGTTTCCATCGCCGCCGGCATGCTCGTTTCCAAGTCGGGTGTCACCGGTTCGGCCGACAAGGCCCTTGCCAGCCAGTTCACCGGCTACCCCAAGGCCCTGGGCATGTCCTCGGCCGTCATGGCCGTGATGGCCTTCCTGCCCGGCATGCCCTTCATCCCCTTCGTCGCCGTTTCGGGCGCCATGGGCTACCTGGCCTTCACCTCGGCCCGCAAGAAGGCCGCCGCCAAGGTCGAGGCCCAGGTCGAGCAGGCCATGGCCAAAGCCGGCGTCTCCTCGCCCGAGCAGCTCGAGGAAGCCCCGATCACCGACAGCCTCAAGATCGACGAGCTCAAGCTCGAGCTCGGCTACGGCCTTCTACAGCTGGTCAAGGAAGACGAGAACGGGCACCGACCGCCTCACCGAGCAGATCAAGGCCCTGCGCCGCCAGCTCGCCAGCGAACTCGGCTTCATCATGCCGCCGGTGCGTATCCTGGACAACATGCAGCTCGAGCCGAACGACTACAAGGTCAAGATCAAGGAAGTCGAGGCCGGCCACGGCAACATCTACGCCAACCAGCTCATGGTGATGGACCCCGATGGGCAAGGAAATCACCCTGCCCGGCTACCACACCGTCGAGCCCACCTTCGGCCTTCCCGCCACCTGGATCGACCCGGCCCTGCGCGACGAGGCCGAGTTGCACGGCTACTCGATCATCGATCCGTCCACCGTCATCTCCACCCACCTGACCGAAGTGCTCAAGTCCAACGTGGCGGACCTGCTGAGCTACTCGAACGTCCAGACCATGCTCAACGGCCTCTCCAAGGAACAACAGAAGCTGGTGGAAGACATCGTGCCCTCCCAGATCTCGGTCTCGGGCATCCAGCGCGTACTCCAGGCGCTCCTCAACGAGCGCATCTCCATCCGCGACCTGCCCACGATCCTGGAGGGTATCGCCGAGATCGCCGGCTCGGGTCGCTCGACCCAGACCATGGCCGAGCACGTGCGCTCGCGCCTGTCGCGCCAGCTCTGTGCCGCCAACCTCGGTCCGGACGGCAACCTGCCGCTCCTCACCCTCTCCCCGCAATGGGAGCGCGACTTCGCCGAGGCCATGGTCGGCGAAGGCGACCACCGGCACCTGGCCATGGCCCCCTCGCGCCTCCAGCAGTTCATTCTCTCGGTCCAGCAGGCCTTCGAGAACGCCGCCCAGATGGGCGAGCTGCCAGTGCTCATCACCTCGCCCTCGATCCGTACGCACGTTCGTGCCATCATCGAGCGCTTCCGCCCGCAGACGGTGGTCATGAGCCAGAACGAAGTCCATCCGCGCGTCCGCCTCAAGACCATCGGCAGCGTCTAGCCATCGCGGCGGGGAGATTCGCTCCCCGCCCCGCATCCCTGGGAGACGAGGCAATTGCCCGCCATCCGACCCGATTCGCTCGCCATCCTCGAAGTCCCGGCCTTTTCGACCCTCTGCAATGCCGCTTTCGCGCTGCGCCGCGAGGTCTTCGTGCTCGAGCAGCACGTGCCGCCCGAGGAAGAGCACGATGCCTATGACCTCACCGCCACCCATCTCGTCGCCGTCTTGGAGGGCGAGGTCGTGGGCACGCTGCGCATCGTCTTCCTGCCCGAGCATGCCAAGATCGGCCGCGTCGCCGTCCATCGCCTGCATCGCGGCCGCGGCATAGCCCGCACCCTCATGGGCGCGGCCATGGAACTCTCCCGCGCCCGTGGACAGGAGCGATTCTATCTCACCGCCCAGATCGCCGCTCTCGGCCTCTACGAGAAGCTCGGCTTCGTCGCCTTCGGGGAAGAATTCCTCGATGCCGGCATCCCGCACCTTGAGATGAAGACCTACTGAGCCCTCCGGCCCGCGGCCTATGCCGGTAATTGCCCAATGTATCCAACAACAAGCTGGACAGGGCTACGCGACGTTGCTTTGTTAGCGGCAACTGATGCTACCGGCGCAAAGCCCGGGCGTCGGCGGCGTGCGCACGGGGCGCGCGCCTTTGGGAGGAAATTGATGAAGAGACGCGAATTCTTCAAATCGGCGTCGGCAGCTACGATCGGTGCCGCCGCTGCATCGACCCTGGCCGCTCCGGCCATCGCTCAGGGCAACATCACCTGGCGCATGGTCACCACCTGGCCCAAGAACTTTCCGGGCCTGGGCGTGGGCGCCCAGAACCTGGCCGATCGCATCACCAAGGCATCGGGCGGTCGCCTGACGGTCCAGGTCTTCGCCGCCGGCGAAATGGTCCCGGGCCTGCAGGCCCTCGATGCCGTGATCGACGGCTCGGCCGAAATGAGCCACGGCACCCCCTATTACTGGCAGAACAAGAGCCAGGGCCTCTCGTTCTTCACGGGCGTTCCCTACGGCATGACCAGCCGCGAGCTCACCGCCTGGGTCCGCTATCTGGGCGGCCAGGAGCTGTGGGACAAGATTTACGACCAGTTCGGCCTGCAGGGTTTCCTCTCGGGCGATACCGGCACCCAGGCCGGTGGCTGGTTCCGCAACGAGCTGACTGGCGTCGCCGACCTGCAGGGTCTGCGCTTCCGCACTCCGGGCCTGGGCGGCCAGGTTTGGGGCAAGCTCGGCGCCTCGGTGACCAACATGGCCGCCGGCGACATCTTCGCCGCGCTCCAGTCGGGCACGCTCGATGCCGCCGAGTTCGTCGGTCCCTATAACGACCTGGCGCTCGGCTTCTACCAGATCTGCAAGAACTACTACTTCCCCAGCTTCGTCGAGCCGGGCCTGGCCACCGAAATCGCGGTCTCCAAGTCCAAGTACCAGGAACTGCCCGAGGACCTCCAGGAGATCGTCCGCAGCTGCGCCCAGGCCGCCTATGACGACGTGGCCTCCGACATGTACGCCAACGACCCGCGCGCCCTGCGCGCCCTGGTCACCGATCACGGCGTCCAGGTCCGCCAGTTCCCCGAGGAAATCCTCGAGGCCGGCGCCAAGGCCTCCATGGAGCTGATCGCCGAGATCCGCGAAGGCGGCGATGCCCAGACCAAGGAAGTGGCCGAGAGCTTCGTGTCCGCCTTCAACCTGCTGCGCGAGCGCACCGAAGGCACCGACATGCCGTTCCTCGCCGCCCGTCAGAAGTACATCAAGTACACCTGACACCAACGGAACCCACACATCGAAAAGCCCGAGCTCCCGCCCGGGCTTTTCTCTTTTGGGCTGTTGATGCCGCCTAGTGGTAGAGCACGCTCGGCAGCCAGGTGATCAGCTGCGGCATCAGGAACAGGCAGGCCACCGCGATGATCTGCAGGATCACGAAGGGCAGCACGCCCTTGTAGATCATGCCCGTGCTCACCCGCGGCGGCGCCACCCCGCGCAGGTAGAAGAGCGCAAAGCCGAAGGGCGGCGTCAGGAAGCTCGTCTGCAGGTTCACGCCCACCATGACGCCCAGCCAGATCGGGTCGACATCGAGCGCCAGCAGCACCGGCGCGGTGATCGGGATCACGATGAAGATGATCTCGAAAGTGTCGAGGATGAACCCGAGCAGGAACATCACGAACATCACCACGATCATCGCCCCGATCGCCCCGCCCGGCATGGCCGAGAGGAACTCGTGCACCAGGTTGTCGCCGCCCATCATGCGGAAGACGATCGAGAACACCGCCGCCCCGAAAAGGATGATGAACACCATCGAGGTGATGGTGGCGGTCGAGATCACCACCTGGCGCAGGATGCCGAAATCGAGCTTGCGTCGGAACGCGGCCAGCAGCATCGCGCCGACCGAACCCACAGAGGCCGCCTCCGTCGGGGTCGCC
The DNA here is from genome assembly GCF_008000755.1 of Youhaiella tibetensis. Classification (NCBI taxonomy): domain Bacteria; kingdom Pseudomonadati; phylum Pseudomonadota; class Alphaproteobacteria; order Hyphomicrobiales; family Devosiaceae; genus Paradevosia; species Paradevosia tibetensis. The sequence continues at coordinate 3,601,683 of NZ_CP041690.1, forward strand.
ACCCCGCCCAGGATCGAACCCAGCACCGCCACGATGAGCAGGAGCGGCGGCAGCAGCGCCACCACCACTTCGCGCGCCAGCGAGCCGCGCTCGGCCTCCGGCACCGGCGTTGCCGGGCAGGATTTGGGATCGGTGATCGCCTTGAAGATCACGAAGCCCGAATAGAGCGCCACCAGCAGCAGGCCCGGAATGATGGCGCCGGCGAAGAGCGCCCCCACCGACACTGGCGCCGGCGCGAAATTGCCCTTGGCCATCTGCACCTGGGCGTTGATGCCCGAGAGCATGTCGCCCATGAAGATGAGCACCGTCGAGGGTGGGATGATTTGCCCGAGCGTGCCCGAGGCGCAGATGACGCCGGTCGCGAGCTTGGGGTCGTACCCGGCGCGCAGCATGGCCGGAAGCGAGATGAGCCCCATGGTGACCACGGTCGCCCCGACCACGCCCGTCGAGGCTGCCAGCAGCGCCCCGACCACGATCACCGAGAGCCCGAGCCCGCCACGCAGGTTGCCGAAAAGCTTGCCCATGGTGAGCAGCAATTGTTCGGCGATGCCGCTTCGCTCCAGCATCACGCCCATGAACACGAAGAGCGGCACGGCCACCAGCACTTCGTTGGTCATCAGGCCCACATAGCGCCCGACGAGCGATGCGTAGTTGGAGGGGTCGTAGACCCCGAGCAGCCAGCCGACGAGGCCGAAGATGAGGGCGGTGCCCGCCAGCGAGAATGCCACCGGGAAGCCGAGCATCAGGACGCCGATGACGCCCAGGAACATGAGGGCGGAGAGGATTTCTCCAAGCATGACGGGATCCATCAGGGCGCCTCTTCCGGCTCGTTGGCGCCGTAGCGCAGGGCGGGCGGCAGCAGGTCCTGTCGGTCCGCCAGCACGAGGATCGAGCGTGCCGCCATGGCCAGGCCCTGGAGTCCCACCAGCACGGCGAACACGATGATGAAACTCTTGAGGATGAAGAGCCCCGGCATGCCCCCGATATTGGCCGACCCCTCGTAATAGCCCCAGGAGCGCGCCACCGCCGTCCAGCTATAGTGCACCACCACGAAAATGAACGGGAAGAGGAAGAACACCACGCCGAACAGGTCCGCCATCGCCTTGCGGCGCACGGGGGCGGGCCTGTAGAAAATGTCGACGCGCACATGGTCGTCGCGCAGCAGGGCATAGCCGGCAACGCCCGTGAACATGGCGCCGCTCATCCACACATAGAGGTCCTGCATCCACAGCACCGAGGTGTGGAAGAAATAGCGCTGCACCACCACGGTGAAACAAACCAGCACACAAGCCAGCGCCAGCCAGCACAGGGTTTCCCCCACGACACGGTTGACGCCGCTGATGGCTCTCACGAGCCAGGCGAGCCCAAGCAACTCTCCAGTCCTCCCGTTCCTGTCTCCAAAGCGGTTGTTGCCACCGCCTTGGTTCGGATTGAACAGCATTGAGGGGTGAGGTCAACTCAAACGCGGCTCCGGCGCGCTGCAAGTTGGTCATAACTCGCCGCGTTCCCCCGGAAACCGTGGCCCCCGCTCTCAGCCTCGGCGCCCGTTCGCTTCGGTAGGATACGGCCCTTTCCGTTAACCAATTAGCAACTGCTTAACCCCAGCCCGGCTTTGCTGCTGCCGCGCCGCGTTCCCTGCGCTATCGTGTTTCACATCAGGAGGGCTGCGCACCGCGCGCGCCTGATCCGCCAGGGAGGCGGCAAGGGCCGGACCCGCAAAGAGCGGGCCGGCCTTTTCACTTGCATGTGGCGGAACATCCCCGCCCCTCGCCGCGTTTGCCGACGAGGAGGTTTGCAATGTTCCCCAATCTGTTACCCAAGACCCTGCCCGTCCTGGTGCTCCTCGCCGCCGCGTCTCCCGCCTTCGCGCAGGATGCCACCAAGCCCTCGGCCCTCGACGCTCCCGTCGCGCCCAATGCCGGCATGACCGAGACCCAGTTGCACCGCCCCACCGTTCTTTCGGAAGGCTACCACCCGCTCTCGAGCGACAACCTCGCCTCGCTCGTCATCGGCATGAGCGTCTTTTCCGGCCCCTCCGACACCGCCGATCTTATCGGCTCGATCGATGACCTTGTCGTCGCCGCCGATGGTCATATCGCCGCCGTCGTCCTGGGCGTTGGCGGCTACCTGGGGATCGGGGAGAAGAGCGTCACCGTGGATTACTCCCAACTCCAGTGGAGCAAGGCGCCCGACGGCACCGACCGCATCGTGCTCAACGTCACCAAGGATGCCCTCGCCGCCGCGCCCGACTTCACCTGGAACCAGGACCTGAGCAACGCCCGCGCCGATCTCGCCGAGCAGCAGGCGGAAGCGGAGAACTTCGCGCCCAACCCCAACGACGCCTCCAATATCAGCCCGGACGCCACCACCGACATGCCCGAGCCCGGCCATGTCGATAGCGCCGCCCTCCAGCCGATCGATGCCGCCGCGCTCACGGCCGAGGACCTCAAGGGCATCGCCGTCTATGGCCCCGATGACGAACTCATCGGCACCATCGGCGACTTTGTCCTCAGCCCCGATGGCAAGGTCGATGCCGTGGTCGTCGATGTCGGTGGCTTCCTGGGCCTGGGCAAGAAGCCGGTCGCGGTTGGCTTCGAGAACCTCTCGTTCTCGGTCGATGCCAACGACAACCGCTATCTCTTCCTCAGCGCCTCCAAGCAGGAGCTCGAGGACCAGCCGGCTTTCGACAAGTCCACCTACGCGGCCGACCGCGCCGCCCAGCGCCTCGTCGTCCATCCCTGACGGATCGCAAAACGAAAGAGGGCTCCGCCTGGCGGAGCCCTCTGATCTCGTTGCGCGATGCGCTCAGCGCCCGTTATTGCGGAACCGCAGCCGGGCGATCTCGTCGAATTCGGCCTGCTCGATCTTGTTCTGCTCGGCCACTTCGCGCTGGTGTTCGCGCTGGTCGAGCAGTTCCACCTTCTTGAGGTCCTCGAGCGCTTCGGCCAGCGCGTCCTGCGCGCTTTCGAGCTTCTCGCGCATGTCGTTGGCCGAGGCCAGCAGGTTGTCGCGCCGTTGCAGCGCAGCCTTGGCGAAGGTCGAATAGGCGAAATGGGCAATGTCGGAAATGCCCGTCTTGGTGTGTTCGATCTCGATCTGCTGATCGAGGTCGGACGCCATGCGTTCGAAATCGGCAACCATCATCTCGATCTGAGTGACCTGCCGGCGCTTCTCGTCCACCTGGAATTTCTTGAGCCGTATGAGGCTCTCGCTGCGCGACTTCACGACTTGTACTCCTTACCCCATCAAGTCCTTCAGAGCCTAAAGGGATAACTGCCCCCGCTCGCCCTAGCCGGCCTGCTGCGCTTCCGCCATGTCCACGATCGCAGCCAGCATGTTGTAGCCGTCGGCGATCGATGTCCGCTCTTCCCGTAGCTGGCTCAGGAACGCCTCCAGCGCCGGGTTGATGGCAATAGCGCGGTCTACCTTGGGATCTGATCCTTTCCGGTATGCCCCCAGCCGGATCAGTTCCTCCATATCGGCGTAGACCGACATCAGTTCGCGCGCCTTGCTGAGCGTTGGCCGCAGGTTCGCTGGAACGCAGCCCGGCATGGTTCGCGAGATGGACCTCAGGACATTGACGGCCGGGTAACGTCCCCGTTCGGCAATGCCGCGTTCCATCACGATGTGCCCGTCGAGAATGCCGCGCACGGCATCCGCTATGGGCTCATTGTGATCATCACCTTCAACCAAAACGGTAAATAGTCCGGTAATAGAACCGGTAGAAGGCGTACCGGGTCCCGCTCTTTCCAACAGGCGCGGCAATTCCGTGAATACCGTCGGTGGATAACCCTTGGCCGTGGGGGGTTCCCCGATCGCCAGCCCGATCTCGCGCTGCGCCATGGCAAAGCGCGTCAGGCTATCCATCATGCAGAGCACCCGCCGGCCCTGGTCGCGGAAGAATTCGGAGAGCGAGAGCGTGAGATAGGCCGCCTGCCGGCGCATCAGCGCCGCTTCGTCGGAGGTTGCCACCACCACCACGGCACGCCGCAGCCCTTCTTCGCCCAGGTATTCGCTGATGAACTCGTGCACCTCGCGCCCGCGCTCGCCGATGAGCCCGATCACCGCCACGTCCACGTCCGTATTGCGCGCCAGCATCGACATGAGCACCGACTTGCCCACGCCCGATCCGGCGAAAATGCCCATGCGCTGGCCATCGCAGATAGTGGTGAAGGTATTGAGCACCCGAACGCCCAGGTCGATCGGCGCGCCCACGCGCACGCGGTCATGGGCCGCCAGCGGGTTCTGCCGCAGCGGATAGGGCACAGCGCCCGTCGCGATCGGTCCCTTCCCGTCTATGGGCTCGCCCACCGCGTTGACCACGCGCCCCAGCCAGGCCGAAGAGGGATAGACCGCCCCGTCGCTCGACTGGAAGATTGCCTTGCAGCCCAGCCGCACCCCCGAGAGCGGCCCGAACGGCAGGCACAGCGCATGGCCCTCGCGAAAGCCGATGATCTCGGCCGGCAGGAACTCGCCCGCCTGCGTCTCGATGGATACGCGCCCGCCCACGCGCAACTCGCGCACCGGGCCCACGATCTCGATCAAAAGGCCCTGCACGGTTTTGACGCGGCCGAACACTTCGACCTCGTCGATGGCATCGATGGCGGTGGTGAGCGACTTCAAGCGGCCCGCTCCGTGCGAATCATTTCGTGATCAGACCGTAACCGAACGTTAAGCAAAAAGCGTTACCAGCGAGTTTGGCGTCACTCCACCCGCCCTGCGTCGGGTTGCCACATTTCGCCACAATTCCCCCTTCCAGACCTGCAATTCAGTGAGTCCAAAGAGTCTCTTATTGGGCCTTCTTAATCCATTTTCTTAAGAAAAGTTGAGACAATTAACCCTTGCAACTCAATGACTTAGCCTAAATTGAGGTTACCAGAGATTGCGTATTGCGGATCAGAATTAAACTTTGTTAACTAATCGGGCTTAGTGTGGAGTCATATCCAGTAGGGTTGGATTGGGGCGGCCGGTCGCGCATGGACGTCGGGCCCCGAGTTCCAGCAGGAACCTGACGGCAAGGGGATTAACATGCGGGTACTCCTTATTGAGGACGACAGCGCTACGGCACAGAGCATCGAACTGATGCTCAAGTCCGAGAGTTTCAACGTCTACACCACCGATCTGGGTGAGGAAGGCGTCGATCTCGGCAAACTTTACGATTACGACATCATTCTTCTGGACCTGAACCTGCCCGATATGAGCGGGTACGAAGTCCTGCGGACCCTGCGCGTCGCCAAGGTGCAGACGCCGATCCTGATCCTTTCGGGTCTTGCGGGGATCGAGGACAAGGTTCGCGGTCTCGGCTTCGGTGCCGACGACTACATGACCAAGCCCTTCCACAAGGACGAAGCTGGTGGCCCGCATCCATGCCATCGTCCGTCGCTCCAAGGGCCACGCCCAGTCGGTCATCCAGACTGGCGAACTCACCGTCAACCTCGACACCAAGACCGTCGAGGTGGTCAACCCAGCGCGTGCATCTGACCGGGCAAGGAATACCAGATGCTCGAACTGCTCTCCACTCCGTAAGGGTACGACCCTGACCAAGGAGATGTTCCTTAACCACCTCTACGGCGGTATGGACGAGCCGGAACTCAAGATCATCGACGTGTTCATCTGCAAGCTGCGCAAGAAGCTTTCCGTTGCGACCGGCGGCAAGAACTACATCGAAACCGTCTGGGGCCGCGGCTACGTGCTGCGTGAACCCGACGAGAACGAAGTCTACTCCGAAAGCGCCTGATAAGCGCTTGGCTCCATCGTCACAAAACCTGACCCCGCTCCAGAATGGTGCGGGGTTCTTGTTTTGAGGGATCGTCAACTCAACCAACAAGACCCGCTTCCCCGGCAAACGCTGGGGTCCGGAAACCGCCGCGCAGTCCCCTCGCCCTACGCGGCACCCACCGCTTCAGCCAGGTAGGGCGCATCGGGCGGCGTCGCATACTCCCAGAAGCTTCCCGGCAGTCCCGTCCCCGTCCACACCGCCGCCACCGGCAACTGCGAAGCCGGCCACCGCACGGTCGCCCAGCTCGGATCGAACACCAACGCGCCCGGATCGCCCAGCATCTCGATGCGGTTGCCTCCCGGCTCGAACACATAGAGGAACGTGGTCTTGCCTATGCCGTGCCGGCCCGGGCCGTGCTCGATCCGCACGCCCTCCTCCCGGCAGAGGTCGGCAAAGTCGAACAGCGCCTCGTTCGTCCCCGCGCAGAAACATGCATGGTGCAGCCGCCCCGCCGCAGGACCAGGTTCAGGGACCAGCGCCATGTCGTGCGAGAGATTGGTGACGCTCAGCCAACTCGCCACCGTCGGCCCGTTCCCATCCACGACCACCGCCTCGCGCTCGGCAAAGCCGAGCGTTGCCGCCAGGAAGTCGCGGGTGCCCTCAACGTCCTTGGCCGTCAGGTTGAAATGGTCGAGCCGGCGGACCGGGATGCCGGTGCGCGGGCGCCGGAACGGCCGGTTGAGGAGCCCGGAGGCCTGGCCATCGGGCGCGCTCGCATAGTCCACCTCCCAGAAGATCTCCCAGCGCTGGCCATTGGGCAGGTCGAACTGATAGGCCGGCCCGTGTCCGGGCTCGCCCTCGATCCAGCCCCGTCCGCGGCCGCTGGCCTCGATCGCCGCCACGCGCCGCGCCAGCGCCGCCGCCGACCGTGTCCGCCAGGCGGCATGACCAAGCCCGGGTCGATCGGACCGCGTGAGCTTGAGGCTATGGTGGTAGCGCTCCTCGTAGCACGCCAGATAGGCCGATTGCCCGCTCCGTTCGGTAATGTGCAGGCCCATCAGCTCGGTAAAGAATGCGACGGACCCCTCGAGGTCCGGTGTCAGCAGTTCGATATGCGCCAGGTGCGCCAGGTCCAGAACCGGCTCGGCATCCATCGTCGTCGGTGAATCAGAAATCGTCATCGTCGGCTCCTTGTCTCGGGTTCGGTCAAGTCGCAGAGAGAGAAATTTGGATCGATCCACAAAATGGATGCGCGCCCGCCGCTCCGGAGTCAAGAAGGATTTGGAACGATCCAAGAAATCGGCTACCGTGTCACCATGAACAGCCAGTCCAAACCCACGCTGGTCGATGTCGCCCAGGCTGCCGGTGTCTCGCGCAGCACCGCCTCGAACGTCTTCGCCCATCCCCAGCGCGTCCGGCCCGCCATCCGCCAGCGCGTCGAGGAAGCCGCCCGTTCGCTTGGCTATCTCGGCCCCGATCCGCGCGGCGGCCGGCTTCGCGCCGGCAAGTTCAACGCCTTGGGCTTCATCATTCCCGGCACCTATGGGCTGGTCAATCTCATCGAGAGCCCCTATGGGCGCGAGCTCATCCTGGGCCTCTCCGACGCCTGCGACGCCGCCGGCGTCTCCCTGACCCTCGTCGATGGCGGGGGCGAACAGGCGAATACCGCCGTCGCCAATGCCCTCGTCGATGGCTTCGTGCTCACCAACACCCGCGACCCCGGCCTCGCCCGGACCATGGCCCAGCGCGCCCTGCCCTTCACCATCATCGACATGCCCGCCGCGCCCGAATTTCCCTCGGTAGGCATCGATGCCCATGGCGGAGCCCTCGAGGCGGCGCGGCACCTTCTCGCGCAGGGCCACCGCCGCTTCGCCATCGTCTCGGTGCGGCACGAGCCCGGCCCCGCGATCGTCCATCCGCCCGGTCGCGGCCGCCGCCTCCATGACGCCTTTCCGCTCGATGAAGCCAAACTGCGCGGCTATGCCGAGGCGCTGGCCGAAGCTGGCCTCTCCATCGACGACATGTCCATCGTCGAAAGCGTCCCCTGGGACCCCGAGATCGGATCGGCCATCCTAGAGGCCGCGCCCGACGCCACCGCTCTCCTCGTCATGTCCGACCGGCAGGCTCTCACGGTGCTGCGCGAAGCGCGCAAGCGTGGCATCGCCGTTCCGGGCGCCCTATCGATCGTGGGGTTCGATGGCGTTCCCGAGGGCGCCCATGCCAGTCCGCGCCTGACCACGGTCGTCCAGCCGATCAGGGAAAAGGCGCGCCTCGCCGCCGCCATGGTGCTGGGGCTGGAGCCGCATGCCCGGCATATCCTGCCGGCACGTCTCCATATTCGCGGTTCGAGCGGTCCCGCGCCCGCCTAGCCGGCGGTCTCGAGCTGGAACTTGGCTTCCAGGATATCGCGGTCGAACGGCTTCATCACGTAGTCGTCCGCGCCCGCCTTGAGCGCCAGCGCGATCTGGCCGATGTCGTTCTCGGTGGTCATGTAGACCACATGCGGCTTCTCGCCCCCGACATAGGCGCGCAACAGCTTGAGGAATTCCAGCCCGCTCATGATCGGCATCTGCCAGTCGAGCAGGATCGCGTCGGGCATTTCCTGGCGGCACTTGTCGAAGGCTTCCTGCCCGTCCTCGGCCTCCCCGACGATGAAGTCGATGTCCTCGAGGATTCGCGCGGCAACCTTGCGCACCACGCTCGAGTCATCGACGATCAGGCAGGATTTCATGGCGCGGCTCGCAAAACGGCTTTCGCCCCGATTATGGGGCGAAAGTCCCTACGAATGGTTAGCGAACGATTGGCGCTCAGGCCGCTTCCGCCGCGGCCGCCTTGGGCGTGGCGGTGAACACGAACTCTTCGTTCTCGATGCCGATCTTGAGTTCCATCTCGGTCATGCGCGCCAGGATGCCGGTGTAGAACGGCTGGATGCCCCGCGCGTCCACGCCTTCCTCGGGCGCGCCCGAGAGCAGCCCTTCCGAGCCCGCCGGGATCAGCGTCTTGGGGCCCTTGGCCGTCAGCCGGAAGGCTTCCTGCCCGGCCGGACCGGAGATCTCGGCCTTGACATACCCGCCGCGCGGCACCGAACCGGCCGCGATCAGCAGCATGTTCATGAAGAGCTTGGCCTTGTGCTTGGGCATCAGGATCGCCGGCACCTGCCAGTCGAGCTCGGCCTTCTCGATCTCGAACAGCAGCTTGGCCACGCGCTCGCATTCGCGCGTATCGAAATCGGTGCCCGCCGTCGAGGACGCCCCATAGGCGAGGCGGGCGAATTCGAGCTTGGCGCGCGACTGCTTGGCCGCGTTGGCGATGAGGTCGCGCGCGAAGGGCGCCATTTCCGCCTGTCCGGGGTCGGCCAGCACTTCCAGCCCGTTGCCGATCGCCCCGACCGGGTTGATCAGGTCGTGGCACACGCGCGAACACAGCATTGCCGCCAGGTCGGTCGCCTTGAGCTCGATGATGTCGGCCATGACATTTCCCCGCATAGAATCAATTTCTGCAACCATGACGCAGCCGCGCGCCTTGGGCAATCAAGCCGATCAGTTTGTCGAAAGGTCTTTGGAGAGTTCGGCCCAGTGCTCGATCGCGTCGGTCATCGCCTTCTTGGGCGAAAGCAGGAACGCGTCGCGATTGGCCGTCGAATAGAAGAGATAGAGCCGCTGGCCCACCATCGTATAGACACGTGGATTGCCGTCCGACAGGAACCCCCGGGCCACGCCCATGGCGCAATAGCCGCCGAACTGGGGGGCGTAGACCTCCGGATCGGCCTTGAACACGTCCAGGTTCGCCTTGTTGGCGAAATACCAGGTGACCCCGCCCCAGTCATAGGCCAGGTCCACGGTGCCCTGCAGCGGTTCCTTCTCGGTGAAATAGCTCACCGGATCGTTCCCATCCAGCGCCACCCCCGTTAAGGGATTGGAAACTATGGCGGTAGTGACCACTGAGGCCGCCAGAGCCGGCGAAACCTGAGCAAATCCGGGCCAGAACGCCGGGATGAGCAGCCCTATGGTTAAGATTTGTTTACGGATTTGCCGCATCATTGCCCCGATGGACGCTCAGCTTGAGCGCGACGTGAATCGGGCATCACCCTAGCGCACAAACCATGAGCCGCAGGTAAATGCCGGATGGGCCGCAAGCCCTTATGGAGGAACTCGAGATGTTCAATCGGCTCGCTAAGGGTCTGATCGCAGGCCTGGTCGTGCTCTCCGGCCTCCTGGCCCCGCAGCTTTCGCTCGCCCAGCAGGGCTCGCTCAGCGATACCTATTCGGGCGAGGAGCTGGTCAACAAGGGCGGCGCTTTCTTCGGCTCGGTCTCCCAGGGCCTGGCTTCGCTGGTCGAAAAAGTGGTGTCCCAGTATGGCCTGCCCAACGGCTATATCCTTGGCGAGGAAGCGGGCGGCGCCCTCTTTGCCGGCGCCAAGTACGGCCAGGGCGTGCTCTATACCCGCAACCTGGGCGAATACCCGGTCTACTGGCAGGGTCCCTCTGTCGGCCTCGATTTCGGCGGCGACGGCTCCAAGGTCATGATGCTGGTCTATTCCCTGCCCGACATCAATTCCATCTACGAGCGTTATCCGGGCGTCAACGGCTCGGCCTATGTCGTGGGCGGCTTCGGCATGACCGTGATGAAGCGCCAGAACGTGGTGCTCGTCCCCATCCGCTCGGGCGTGGGCGCGCGGCTCGGCGTCAATGTCGGCTACCTCAAATTCACCCAGGAGCCCACCTGGAATCCCTTCTGAGACGCATCGAGTCTCCGCCACGCAACAGCCCCTCACATTAGGCTGAGCCGGTAAGGTTAAGCCTTGGCAAGACTGGCCCCTTGCCGCCATAACTGCTTTTTGTCGCGGGGGTGCGCGGTTGCCGCCCTTCCCGCGGGCGTTGCGGAGTGATCCATGGGTATCGAGAACATCATGTACTTCGCGCTGGGGCTGCTGTTGGCGGCCCTTTTGGCGTTGGCGATCATGCCCGCCATCTGGAAGCGCGCCGTACGTCTCACCAAGCGCCGCATCGAAGCGGCCACGCCCATGTCGATGGCCGAGTTCCGGGCCGACAAGGATCAGTTGCGCGCCGAATTCGCCCTGTCCACGCGCCGGCTCGAAATGACTATCGAGACCCTGCGCAAGCGCCTGGCCGAGGAGCTCGGCGACGTCAGCCGCCGCAAGGCCGACATTGCCGGCATCAAGACCGAGCGCGAGCAGCACCAGGCCGTCGTCGCGGACCTTGAGGCGCGCGAGGCCGAGCTCAACCGCCGCGTTGCCGAGCTCGAAAAGGAAAGCACCGACCTCAACCAGCGCCTGCGCATGCGCGACCGCGATTTCGCCAGCCGCACCGAGGAACTGGACAAGGCCCGCAGCGCCATTCGCTCCGAATTCCCCGCCGGCACCGAAATCGATGGTGAAGCCCTCTCGGGCGACTACGACCAGGATACCGACCGGCTCCTGGCCGCGCTTGCCGTCGAACGCAAGCGCGCTGCCTTCCTCGAGGCGCAGACCCGCGCCCTTATCGAAAAGCTCGACGCGTCGCCCAAGCGCTCCGCCGACACCAACGCGGCCATCGCCGAACTGCGCCGCGCGCTGGCCGCCCGCGATGCCGCCGCCGACGCCTTCAATGCCGATCTCGCCACCGCCGAGGCGCGCCTCGCCAGCGCCGAGACCCAGCTCAATGCCCTGCTCCAGGAAACCGCGCCGCCGGCCGACGAGGGCGCCAACAAGGTCCAGCAACTGCTGGCCGAAAAACTCTCGCTCGAGGAAAAGACCGAAAAGCTCAAGCACAAGGTCGCCGGCATCGAATCCATCATCCTGGCCGGCTGGGGCACCCCTGCCGCCGATGCCACGGCGCTGCGCGAACGGCTGGGCGAAATCGCGTCCGACGTCAGCCGCATCGTCTATACGCTCGATGACGAGCCCGCCGCTCCCGAGGTGGAAGAGAGCCTTTTCGACCGCGTGCAGCGCTTTGCCGACGACAGTGCCGAGGTCGAGCCCCTGCCCATGCCTCCGCCGGCCAGTGCCAAGCCACGCGGCCGGGTTTCCAACCGCATGGCGGCTGTCCGCGACATCCAGGGCCGCGGCTAGGCCCGCCTTATTCCACTACGATGTCGAGCTGCTGCTTCATCTCGCCGGTGGCGCCGTCGAAGATCCGCACCTGCATGGCCGGGCCGATCCTGTAGGTCACGCTCACCGTGCCGTTGCTGGCCACGGCCGAAACCACCTCGGCGCCCTGCGGCAGCCGCAGGGCCTGGGCGGCATAGGCGCCGGCCGGAGCGGTTGCGCTCGCCGGCGCGCTCTGCGATGAGCGATAGACAAGTGCTATCGCGATGGCGATAAAGCCCACCAGCAACAAGCCGATCGAAAACATGAACGAGCGCTTGGCCCGCGCGATGATCGCCTGGGCTTCAGGCGACAGGGTTTGATTTTCGGCCGATGGATCAGGAGCGCTCATGCAGGACTTGTCCGGTGAGGAAATCGAATTCGAATACGTCGTCGAGCCCGCCGCGGCCGGCACGCGCATGGACGCCTTGCTGGCCAGGGCACACACCGTCTTCAGTCGCAACCGCATCAAGGATCTGATCCTTGAAGGCGCCGTGACCGTCGACGGGGCACGGGTCGACGAGCCCAAATACCGCGTCAAGGCTGGCGAGACAATCGTTCTCATCGCCCCCGAGCCCGAAGACCCCGATCCGCAGCCCGAGGATATCCCGCTCGACATCCTCTATGAGGACGACCAGCTGATCGTCATCAACAAGCCCGTCGGCATGGTCGTGCACCCGGCCCCCGGCAGTTGGACCGGCACGCTGGTCAATGCCCTCATCTTCCATTGCGGAGCGAGCCTCAAGGGTATCGGCGGGGTCAAGCGCCCCGGCATCGTCCACCGGCTCGACAAGGATACGTCGGGCGTCATGGTCGCAGCCAAGACCGAACGCACCCTCAAGCACCTGGCCGCCCAGTTCGCCGATCACGGCCGCACCGGTCCCCTGCATCGCGCCTATACCGCCTATGCCTGGGGACGCACCGAAAGCGCCCGCGGCACGATCGATGCCCCCTTGGGCCGCGACCAGCACAACCGCCTCAAGCAGGCCGTGCGCCGCGACGGCAAGGAAGCAATCACCCATTACCAGTCTCTCGCCCGCTTCGGCGACGAGGGCTGGGACATCACTAAGCTCACCTGCGAACTCGAGACCGGCCGCACCCACCAGATCCGCGTCCACATGACCCATATCGGTCATCCGCTGGTCGGGGACGCCGTCTATGCTCCCGGCTTCGCCACCAAGATCAACCGCCTGCCCGAGAACCTGCGCGCCATCGTCGCCGGTCTGGGCCGGCAGGCGCTCCACGCCGCCGAACTCGGCTTCGAGCATCCGGTGACCGGCGAGGAGATGTTCTTCGAGGCCGAACTGCCGGCCGATCTGCTGGCCCTGGACGAGGCGCTGCAACCTTACGACCGCGCCTATGCTCGTTAACAAAGCTTAAGGTGATTCCGCCCGCGTCCCGGTCTAGCTTGCAGATGCGCCCTTTCCCGGCAACCTTTCGGAAAATCGCGCATTAAGAGTGACGGGCGGGTCTTATCAGCGCCCAAAATCGACCTATATATGCCCATGTGCCCTCCTGTGCCGTAAAGGACGGGACGGGTGCGCTCTGCCCGCAAAAGCGGGGGAAAGGGGACTACAATGGCCCAGACCAATCTACCGGTTCTCTCGACCGAAGGTGGCCTTAGCCGCTATCTCCAGGAAATCCGCAAGTTCCCGATGCTGGAACCGGATGAGGAGTTCATGCTGGCCAAGCGCTACAAGGAGCACGCCGACCCCTCGGCTGCCCAGAAGCTCATCACCTCGCATCTGCGCTTGGTAGCGAAGATCGCGATGGGTTACCGTGGCTACGGCCTGCCGATCTCCGAGGTCATCTCGGAAGGCAATGTCGGCCTCATGCATGCCGTCAAGCGCTTCGAGCCCGACAAGGGCTTCCGCCTTGCGACCTATGCCATGTGGTGGATCCGCGCCGCCATCCAGGAATACGTTCTGCGGTCCTGGTCGCTGGTCAAGATCGGCACCACGGCTGCCCAGAAGCGCCTGTTCTTCAACCTGCGCAAGATCAAGGGACAGATCGCCGCCCTCGATGACGGCTCGCTCCATCCCGACCAGATCAAGCAGATCGCCACCACCCTCAACGTCTCGGAAGACGACGTGGTGTCCATGAATTCCCGCCTCACCGGCGACGCCTCCCTCAACGCGCCCATGCGCGCCGACGAAGGGGCTTCCGAGTGGCAGGATTGGCTCGTGGACGACACGCCCGACCAGGAGACGGTGCTTGGCGACAGCGAGGAATACGACGAGCGCATGGGTCTTCTGACCAATGCCATGGACGTGCTCAACGACCGTGAAAAGGCCATCTTCCAGGCCCGGCGCCTGAAGGAAAACCCGGCCACGCTCGAAGAGCTCGCCCAGCAATACGACGTCTCGCGCGAACGCATCCGCCAGATCGAGGTCCGCGCCTTCGAAAAGGTCCAGGAAGCCGTCCAGACCGCCGCCCGCGACCGGGCCCGCGAAAACGCCTGAACCCGACGCGATCGATAAAACCAGCAAAGCCGCCGCAAGGCGGCTTTGTCGCATCCGGGATCAGGCCGCCGCGGGCTGATACCGAACGACGTGTATTTCGGCTTCCCGCTTGCGCTGCTGGGCGATGTCCCATCCGGTCTGCATTCGCAGCATCGTCTCCATCCCGATCCCGAACGCCTTCTCGAACCGCAGCGCCATCTCCGGCGAAAGCGACGACCTCTGGTTGAGGAGCGCGGAGAGCGCCGGACGCGTCACCCCAAGGATGTTGGCGGCATCCGTGACCGTCAGCCCATAGGCCTCCACGATCTCGGTCTTGAGAAAGTCGCCGGGGTGCGGCGGCATCATGCCCATCTCTTCCATGTTGGCCTCAATGATAGTCTTCCAGGTCGAGGTCATCGACGATCGGGGGAACACCGACAACGTTGAATGTCAGGCGCCAGTTGGCAGAGATATGCGCCGACCAGACACCCTTGCGGTCCCCAGACAGTTGGTGAAGCCGCCAGGTCGGCAACGCCCGAAGCTCCTCGATCGTCTCCACGTACCTCAAAGCGGCAACGATCTTGCGAATCTTGTCCACGAGGGCGGGCGGCAACCCGGACGGATCGTCCGAGCGATAAAACCTTCGCAACCCCTTATGCCGGATCGTCCCGATGATCATAGCCTGCGAAGGTGTATCGTGTAAAGTTACACGATACACTCATCCCCTGAGCGCCCATTCGGCCGCCAGTCAACCGCAGCGACACGCGTCCGTCTCTTGGGATTTCTCCCATGCCGCTTAGCCGCTGGAATTCGCCGTTCAGATTCCCTTCAGAACACCGGAAATCTCGTTCAGGAATTCATCCTTGGCCCGGGGCCCGGCCATGACCGAGGTCTTTTTCTTGTCCTTGATCAGCTTGGCGAAAATCACCCGTTGCTCGCCCTTGTCGGCCCAGCCGACGAACCAGCCCAGCCGCAGCGGCCCCTTGGCGATGTAGCTCGTGCCGGTCTTGCCGCGCACGGTCCAGCCGCCCGCCTCGAACACCGGCATGGTCTCGCGCGTCTTGGCCAGCGCCTCGAGCGACACCGGCAGCCGGTCCTCCAGCAGCTTGGCGACGAACGCCACCTGCTGGCGCGGTGTGATCCGCAGCGACGTGTTGAGCCAGGCCTTGTTCAGCCCACCCGAGACGTCGGCGTTGCCATAGTCGAAATCGGCCACGAACCGGGCGAAGGTCTCCATACCCATTTGCCGGGTCAGCACCCGCGAATACCAGAGTACGGAATCGCGCAGCCAGGTCCTGGGCGTGGTCGTCGCCTTGTCCTCGGGCTTGTTGACCCCGTATTCGGCCTTCCACGGCAGCGCCGGGTGATCGCCGTCCTTGAGCCAACCGGTCTCGAATCCCATCACCGCCAGCGGCACCTTGAAGGTCGAGGCCGGTGTGTTGGGCTGGTCGCAGTCCTCGCCCGCCTCGTGGATCACCGCCTTGCTTTGCCCATCGACAATGAGCAGGCAACCCTCTTCCGCCATGGCCGGAGTGGCGAGGGCGAGCCCCAAAAAGATACCAGAAACCAAGTGCTTCACGCTTACCTCCGTAATGCGGAGAGCAAGGCCGGCAAGTGTGACTTTTCCACGATCAGCAGCCAGGGCGTATCGTCGGCCGGCTCGATTTCGATGCGTTCGGTTAAGGATTCGTTAGAGGTGCCGATGAGCCCGCCCTGCTCCAGGTGCAACCCGTCGAGGGGGTAGAGCAGTCCTTCCGAATGCACGAAATCGATCGGCGCCAGGGGGTAGATCGAGACCCGCTCGCCCTTGGGAAGACGGAACGCGAACGGCCCGCTCATCGCCAGTGCCACGTCGTGCTCGTCCGAGAGGATGATCCGCCGCTCGCGCGCGAACCGGGTTGCCGCGCTGATGGCCGAAAGCGTGTGGTCGAACCGCCGCCCCGTCATCCCCAGCGCCACCGTCACCGGCGCGCGCGTCGAATAAAGGCTCTTCTCGAAGTCGGTGGTGATCTGCTCGCCGATGTGAAACACCCGCGTCGCCTCCGGCCACCCTTCCGGGTCCGAGATCGAATCCAGGTCCCCGATGATGGCATCGGGCACCAGCCCCGCCTCCATGATGGCATCGCCCCCGCTGTCGGCGCCCACGAGCCGGGCGCCCTGGGCCGAAAGCCGTTTGAGCAGCGGCACGTCCACGGCGCCGCCGCCGACGATCACGAGAAGCCCATCCACGACGAAGGGCAGGCCAGACTGGTTTGGGTCTTGCACGGAACGATAACTCTCTCTATGTCTCAAGCCGTCTCGCTGGGGTGTTCCGGGTTTCCCGGAGCTGAGAGTTACCCATTGAACCTGAACCAGGTCATGCTGGCGGAGGAAGTTCGAGATGGCAAGGGTCGCCCGTCTCGCGTCCCCGACCATTCCTGTTCCCTTCTCGTTACATGACCGCAACGACCCGAAGGGAACGACCCATGGTCAAATCCATCCGCTTCGCGCTTGCGGTTCTTGCCGGCCTTGCCGCGGCTTTGCCCGCGGCGGCCCAGGAAGCGCCCACGCTCACCATCTACACCTATGACGGCTTCGCCTCCGAGTGGGGCCCCGGCCCCGGCCTCAAGAAAGGCTTCGAGGCTCAGTGCAACGGCTGCACCGTCAATTTCGTCGCTGCCGATTCCTCGATCGGCGCCCTGCGCAAGGTCCAGCTCGAAGGCGCCACCACCGAGGCCGACATGATCCTCGGCCTTGATACCGCCACCGCTGGAGAAGCCCGCGCCACCGGCCTCTTCGCCGAACATGGCCTCGATATCCAGGGGCTCTCCCTGCCCGTCGCCTGGACCGACAAGGAATTCGCTCCCTTCGACTGGGGCTATTTCGCCTTCGTCTACAACAAGACCAAGGTCCCCAACCCGCCCAGGTCCTTCGAGGACCTCATCGCGATGCCCGAGAGCTTCAAGATCGTCATCGAGGACCCGCGCTCGGACACCCCCGGCTTCGGCCTCCTTCTCTGGATCAAGGCCGCCTATGGCGACAAGGCTCCCGAGATCTGGAAGGGCCTCAAGCCCCATATCCTGACCATGGCCAAGGGCTGGTCAGAGGCTTACGGCCTCTTCCTCAAGGGCGAGGCCGACATGGCCATGTCCTACACCACCTCGCCCGCCTACCACGCCGTGGCCGAGAACGACGAGAACTACGCCTTCGCCGAATTCACCGAGGGCCATTACCCGCAGATCGAGGTGGCGGGCATCCTCAAGTCTTCGCCGCACCAGGAACTGGCCAGGCAATTCCTCGCCTATCTTACCAGCAAGGAAGCCCAGACCATCATCCCGACGACCAACTGGATGTACCCGGTGGTCGATATCGGCGATGCCCTGCCGGCCGCCTTCAACGCCCAGCCCAAGCCCGCCAAGGTGCTCGAGCTCGACGAAGCCACCATCACCGCCAATTCCAAGTCCTGGATCGATGAAGCCCTCGCTGCCATCCAGTGAGGATCGGCTGATCCTGCCGTCCCGCCCGCTCCGCCTTTTTGGCGGAGCGGCAACGGCCCTCTTCATTGCCGGCCTGGTGGTCATGGTCCTCTGGTCCATCCTCCATGCCGCCGCCAATGAGCCGCAGGTCGCCCAGTCCACCATCGACATTCCGCACCTCCTGCGGATGACTTCGATCCAGGCCGGTCTGACCACCATCCTCTCGCTTGTCGTCGGCACGGCGCTGGCCTGGTGCCTCAACCGCCTCACTTTTCCGGGCCGCGGGCTGGTCGTCGGTCTCTTCGCCGCCGCCATCGTCACCCCGGGGCTGATCGTTGCCTTCGGGCTGCTCTCGGTCTGGGGCCGCAACGGCTGGATCAACGCGGCCCTGTCCCCGCTCGGCCTTTCCATCGGCAACCCGATGTTCGGCCTGCCCGGCATCCTCTTCGCCCACGTCATTCTCGATGCCGCCTTCGCCGCCCGTGTGCTGCTCGCCCGGCTCGACGGCATCCCCACCGCGCGCCTCAAGACCGGCCAGAGCCTGGCGCTCGGCCCCGTCCAGCGCTTCGCCATGATCGATTGGCCCGCCATCCGCGGCGCCCTGCCCGGCCTCGCCGCCATCATCTTCCTCATCGCCTTCACCAGCTTCCCCATCGTGCTGCTGCTCGGGGGCGGCCCCGCCAACCAGACGCTGGAAGTGGCGATCTATTCGGCCGTCCGCCTCGATTTCGACCTGCGCGGCGCCGTCAATCTCGCGCTCGTCCAGATCGGGGTGTGCTCGGCCATCATCCTGCTCGCCTCGGCCCTGGCGCCGGTCCCGACCAGCCTCGGCCCGTCCGGGGGCCAATCCTGGGCCGACCGGCCGGCGGCTCGCGCCTTTCAATGGCTGATCCTCCTCGTCTGCCTCCTGGCCTTCGTGCTGCCACTGCTTTCGGTGCTCATCGATGGCCTCGCTCCCGGCCTGCGCGGCATTCTCGCCGTCACCGGCCGCGACAGCTTCAAGGCCGCCATTGTCACCAGCCTCGTCATCGGCCTGGCCTCGGCCACGCTCTGCGTGCTCTTCGCGCTGTTGCTCGCCATGGCGCGCGCCACTACCGCCCGGCACCTTGCCCGCATCGGCCTGGGCGCCCCCGCCTATGCCTATCTGGCCGTCCCCGCCGTGGTGCTGGCGCTCGGCTTCTTCCTGCTCGTGCGCAACATGGGCATCCGCGCCGACACGGCCGCGCCCTATGTCGTGGTCATCGCCAATGCCCTGCTCTCGCTGCCCTTCGCCATCGCCACCCTCGGCCCGCCGCTCGAGGCCATCGCGCGTGGCCAGGGCCGCCTCGTGCGCGCCCTGGGGCTCACCGGCTGGCAGCAGTTCGCACTGGTGGAATTCCCCCTGCTCGGGCGCGACCTCGGCGTCGCCTTCGCCCTCGCCTTCTGCTTCTCGCTGGGCGATCTCGGCGTCATCTCGCTCTTCGGCACGCAGGATTTCGCCACCCTCCCGCTCCTCATGTACCGGGCTCTTGGCACCTATCGCAGCAATGACGCCGCCGTCATCGCTGCCCTCATGCTCATCCTCGCCCTCCTCGCCTTCATCGGCCTGCCGCGCCTTTTCGAAAAGCTCGCCAATGCTCAAGCTTGATGCCCTGACCTACGCCCATCCGGGCTCCGGTCTCACCTACCGCTTCGACCTGCGCGCCTATCCGGGGCAGGTCACCGCCATCACCGGCCCCTCGGGCTCGGGCAAGTCGACCCTGCTCGATCTCATCGCCGGCTTCCTTCGCCCGACCTCGGGCACCATGACGCTCGACAGCCTCGATCTCGTGCCCCTGCCGCCCGAGAAGCGTCCGGTTTCGCTGCTCTTCCAGTCCGAAACCCTCTTCGAGCACCTCTCCGCCGAGCGCAACATCGCCCTCGGCCTGCCCCCGCGGACACCGCGCGCCGAAGCCGCGTCCCGCATCGCCGCCGCCCTTTCCGAAGTCGGCCTCCCCGAAGTCGGCACGCAGCGCGCCGCGACCCTCTCGGGCGGGCAGAAACAGCGCGTCGCGCTCGCCCGCACGCTCCTGCGCGGCCGCCCGATCCTGCTTCTGGACGAACCCTTCTCGGCCCTCGACGACGAAACCCGCATCGCCACCCGCACCCTGGTGCGCAACCTCACTCAGGCCCACCGCTGGCACACCATCCTCGTCAGCCACCACGCCGACGACGTCGCCTCGATGGCGACCGTGAAATACCGGATCGAAGCGGGAGAACTGGTCGAGGGCTAGGCGCCTCCCACCCGGGCACGACCGGGCCGGCACGTCTCCCTCCCCCTGTTGGGAGGGAGCAAGGTGGGGGTGGGCCAGCATCCCAAAACAAAAGTGGCCCCGACATCGCGTCGGGGCCACCAAATTCATTCGCGTGCCAAACCCTAGTTCTCGGCCAGCGGCGGTGCCTTGGCCCATTCGGCGAACACGTCATCGAAGAGCTTGGCCGCCTCGTCGCTCTTTTCGAGCGTGATGATGGCGCGCTTGCCCGTCGCATAGATGATCGCCAGGTCCATCCACTTGCGTGAGGTCAGCAGGTTCGTGTTCGTCGTCGAATCCGTTGGCGAGGCGCTCAGCGCAAAGAGGAACGAGTTCCCCACCACGCGGGCCGAAGCGCCGATGAGCGGAGTACCCTGCACCAGTTCCTCGTTCTTGAGCAGCACCCCGGGCAGCCCCGCGATTGAACCGCCGATAAAGGTCTGGCTGACGTCGAAATTGACTTCCATCAGGTGGCTGGCCGGCAGGCTCGGATCGGCATTGCGGCGGATGAGCACGTCAACGGTAAGGTTGCGGGCCGGAATCTTGGCCTTGCCCACCAGCGTCGGCTGGCCGACTTCATCCTTGCCCTGCGTCCAATCCACCGTGCCCGAGAACGGCACGGCGCCGGTCGTGCCGTCGTCGGACGCTTCGAGCAGCAGCGACTGGTTGCCCGCCAGGCTTCCCGCCGATGGCGTCGCCGCATCGGCATTGGCCACCTGCGGCGTCCCGGCCGGGTCGTCGCTGGCCGGCAGGCGATCGCTGCTCTTGTCTTCGGCATTGGGCGCGTTGACTTCCACCGGCGGCACCACGGCCGGCGCGGTCGTCTCGGCGGTCAGCCGGTCATCCTGCTTGAGCTCCTGGGTCGGCTCGGCTGTCTGCGCGGTCGCCACGGTATTGCCCGGGCCGGTTGCCGGCTCGGTGGTGGCGTTATCGGCCGTCGGCGTGCTCGCTGCCGCCGGCGTCGGGTCTGCGCTCGCCTCGGCGGCCGGAGCGCTCTGGCCGAACATGGCTGCCGGGTCGACATAACCCTCGCGCCAGGCCCAGTAGCCAGCCCCGCCGGCACCCAGCAGCAACAGCACGAAGACGGCCAGGAAAATGGTCACGGCATTGATGCCGCCACCGCGCCCGCCCTCGACCGGACCGGGCTCGAAATCCTCGTCCTCGTCGGTGAGCGCGATCGAGGGCTTGCCCGGCTTGGCCGGCGCATCCTCGCTCTTGCCGACATCCGGCGCCTCGCTCGCCTCGGCAGCGCCCGCCGGCGTCGCCTCCCCGCGTGCTTCGCGGTCGAGCGTGGCAATGGCACGGTCGATGGTGACCTGCGGATCGTTGGCCGGCGCATCGATCACCGCCGGTTCGACCTCGACCTCGCGCACGCTCGAGAGCGCGACCGCGCCCTGCTGCTCGATGGCGGCGATCGGCTCGGCCACATGCTGGCGCGCCACGGCCTGCGAATGCAGGGACGGCTCGATACGATGGGCGGCTGCGGCTGCGACGTGTCCGTCGCGGCGCGGCTCGAACGTCGGCCCCTTGAGCGGCGCGTTATGCGGCTTGACCGAGGGATTGTTAAAGGCCAGCGGCGTCGATGGCCCGCTCTTGTTCGCCTCGGCGCGCGCCACGATCGAAGGGATGGAGCGCTGGGGCTGCTCGTCCGGCTTTGCCGGCTCGGGCGTCTCGGCCACTTCGGGGGTGACTTCCACCACCGGCTCGGGCGCCGCTTCCACGGGCTCGGCCTCGGCGCGGTCGGCTTCGGCGATCAGCGCCTGGATCTGGTCGACCTCGGCTACCGGTTCTTCTTCCGCCACCGGCTCGGGTTCCGGCTCTGCCTCCGGCTCGGCTTCGATTTCTTCTTCCGGCTCGGCTTCCGCTTTCACCGGCTCTACCGGGGCCGCAACCACCGGCTCCGGCTCGGCTTCCGCGATCGGCTCGGGTTCGGGCTCGACCTCCGGTTCCGGCTCGGGCTCAGGCTCGGGTTCGGGCTCTGGTTCCACGGCCGGGGGCGGCGGCTCCGCCACGGCCTCGGGCACCCGCACGCGTGGCGCGGGTGCGTCTTCCTGGTTCTTGAGGTCCGCGATCACCGCCTCGCTGGCTTCGCGCTCGACCTGGCGGATGCAGTCTTCGAGCTGGAGACGGTGCTGGGTGATCTCGCGGGCAGGCAGGGGCGGATCGATGGCGCGCAGCTGTCCAACAAGCGCGGTCCGCGCCTTCTCATAGACCGCACGCCGAGCGGCGCCGTTGTTTTCAGGCAGGACAGAAATTGCCCGCCTTAACAGCTCTTTGTAATCCGCCATTGCCTACCTGGTACCCACAATTCAACGCGGTGTTTTAACAAATAATCTCAATCTTGGAACGGGTCATGTACCAGGATGGTATCCTCCCGCTCGGGGCTCGTGGAAAGCAATGCCACCGGGGCCCCGATCAACTCCTCGATGTAGCGGACATACTTGACGGCCTGAGCGGGCAATTCCGCCCAGCTCCTGGCCCCAGCCGTGGTTTCCGACCACCCTTCGAGGGTTTCGTAGATCGGCTTAACAGCGGCTTGTGCCCCCATTGAGGCAGGCAAATAATCAATTCGTGAGCCGTTGAGCTCGTAGCCGACGCAGACCTTGATCTCCTTGAGCCCGTCGAGCACGTCCAGTTTGGTCAATGCAATACCGGTAATCCCCGAGGTCTTCACCGTCTGTCTGACCAGTACGGCGTCGAACCAGCCGCAGCGGCGCGGGCGGCCCGTATTGACGCCCACTTCGCGCCCCACGGTCGCCAGGTGCTTGCCGATCTCGTCGTCCAGCTCGCACGGGAACGGCCCCTCGCCCACGCGGGTCGTATAGGCCTTGGTGATGCCCAGCACGTAGCCGATCGCCGTGGGGCCGAGGCCCGAACCGGCCGCAGCCTGGCCGGCAACGGTGTTCGAGGAGGTGACGAACGGATAGGTGCCGTGGTCGTTGTCGAGCAGGGCGCCCTGCGCGCCCTCGAAGAGAATGCGCGCGCCGGCACGGCGCTTCTCGTCGAGGATTTCGTAGACGCGGTCCATGAAGGGCAGGATCTGGCCGGCTACCGACATTAGCTCCTCATAGAGCGCGTTGGCGGAAAGCTCGGTGAGGCCCAGCCCGCGGCGCAGCGCATTGTGATGCGCCAGCAGCCGCTCGATCTTGGGCATGAGCGTCTCGGGCTCGGTCAGGTCGATCAGGCGGATGGCGCGGCGGCCGACCTTGTCCTCGTAGGCCGGGCCGATGCCGCGGCGCGTGGTGCCGATCTTGAGCCCCGAATTGGCGTCTTCGCGGATGCCGTCGAGCTCGCGGTGCAGCGAGAGGATCAGCGGCGCGTTATCGGCAATACGCAGGATTTCCGGGGTGATCTTGACGCCCTGCGCCGAGAGCTTTTCCATCTCGGCCACGAAGTGGTGCGGATCGACGACCACGCCGTTCCCGATCACCGAGAGCTTGCCGCGCACCAGGCCCGAGGGCAGCAGCGCAAGCTTGTAGCTCACCCCATCGATGACCAGCGTGTGTCCGGCATTGTGGCCGCCGTGGTAGCGCACCACCACATCGGCCCGCTCGGAGAGCCAATCCACGATCTTGCCCTTGCCCTCGTCGCCCCATTGCGAACCGACGACCACAACGTTAGCCATTGAAAACTTTCCTCGATCGGAAGGCCATCCGGGCCGGCGGCGGGCCGGGCACAGAGGATGACCGCGTTCAGTTTGACGCCGGTCACGATTAGCAGGTAGGCATGACGGCGCGTTTTTACGGCGCACCAATACATGAGAAGTGCGCCAATGACAAAGCCGCATGCAACGCCCGGTAGCGGCCTAACGTCTCTGGTTATGGACCGGCCCTATCTGCTGCTCACGCTGACCCCGCTGTTCTGGGCGGGCAACGCCGTCGCGGGCAAGATGGCGGTCGATCAGGTCGATCCCTATACGCTCATCGTCATGCGCTGGCTGGCCGCGCTCCTCATCGTGCTGCCCTTTGCCTGGCGGCATCTCAGGGCCGACTGGCCGGCCATTCGCAAGGGCTGGCTCATGCTCACCCTTTATGGCGCCATCGGCTATACCGGCTTCAACGTCCTGCTCTACGGCGCCGCCCACTATACCAGCGCGGTCAACACCTCCATCGAGCAGGCCCTGATCCCGGTGCTGGTCATCCTCGCCAACTTCGTGATCTTCCGGGTGCGTTCGACGCCCCTGCAATTGCTCGGCGTCTTCCTCACCATTTTCGGGGTCGTCTACACCGCCGTCCACGGCGACTTCGGTCGCCTGGTGACGCTCGACGTCAATTTCGGCGACGCCCTGATGATCCTCGCCTCCATTTCCTACGCCGCCTATTCGCTGCTGCTGCGCTACCGGCCCTCGATCCACTGGCTGAGTTTCCTCGTCACCACTTTCGCTGCGGCCCTGATGGCGGGCTACGTCTTCCAGGTGCTGCTGGGCGGCGGGTTCGGCGCCATCTTTACCGGCCTTGCCCACACCACTCCGCTCGGCTGGGCCATCATCGCCTATGTCGCGTTCCTGCCCTCGGTCATCGCCCAGCTCTTCTATGCCCGGGGCGTCGAGATCATCGGCCCCAACCGCGCCAGCCTCTTCATTAACTTGATTCCAGTTTACGGCACCATTCTCTCGATCGTGATCCTCTCCGAGCCGCTCGAGCCCTATCACATGATCACCGCCGTCCTCGTCATCCTCGGCATCGCACTGGCCGAGTTCTCGGTCAGGATGCTCAAGCGTTCCCCTCAGGGCTGAACTGGACTATAAGTGGAGGCGGGGCTCGCCCGGTGACTTCGAGGTAACTTGAAGGGGGCAGGCGATGACCTTGCACTCCGCCACTCCGACCCATCCCAAGGCCGTCAAGGCGCAGGCCGAGTTGCGCCGCATCGCCACCGTCGCGCTGCTCTCCATCGCGCTGGGCTTTTTCATGCAGGTGCTGATCCTGACCTCGCGCCTCCTGGCGGGCGCGGCCCTGCCCGGCATCACCATCCTCGCCGATCTCGCCCAGGGGATAACCTGGTCCTTCTTCGTGTGCACCGGCGTTGCGATAGGGGTCGCCATCGGCAAGGCGCGCAAGGCCCTGGCGGGTCTGATGGGCGTCATCTTCGCTCCGCTCGGGATCGCCCTATCCAAGTCCGCACAGAAGGCCATGCTCGTCGCCCTTGATGCCGCCGAGCAGCCGGCCCTGCTCTCGCTCACCACCATCGGCCTCGTGCGCGCCGTCGAATACGGCATCCTCGCCTGGGTGCTGGCGATCTTTGCCGAAAAGGAACTCTCCCGGCCCCTGCCCTATCTCGGTGTCGGCGCCGCCGTCGGCATTGTCTTCGGCGTCATCCTGGCCGCGCTCACCTGGGTGAGCCTGGAGGCGGCCGGCAAGGCCTTCACCGCCCCACAGCTCGCCGGAACCCTGGTCAACGAGATCGGCTCCCCCATCGGCTGCGCCTTCATCGTCTTCATCGGCCAGCTCGTCGCTCGCAACTTCAAGATCTACAAGGCCCACGTTCCAGCGGCCGCCAAATGAAAAACCGCTCCCCCGAAGCCGGGAGAGCGGTCGAAATTGCTTTCAAATTTTACTGATTCAGAAGCGCAGCGCCTTGGCCTGCTTGACGCCGTCGAGCTTGGCGATCGTGGAAAGCTGGTCGTCGGTGAGCGTACCGTCGATCGAGACGAGCGCGATGGCATCCCCGCCTTCCTCGACGCGGCCGAGGTTGAAGTTGGCGATGTTGACGCCCAGCTGGCCGAGCAGCGTGCCCAGGCGACCGATATGGCCGGGCTTGTCCTCGTTGGTGACATAGAGCATGGACGGGGTCAGTTCCGCCTCCATGTTGATGCCCTTGACCTGGATGATGCGCGGCTTGCCGTTGGCGAACACCGTGCCGGCCACGCCGCGTTCCTGCTTCTCGGTCTCGACCGTCAGGCGCATGTAGCTTTCATAGGCGCCCTGCTGCTCGCGGGTGATGACTTCCACCGAGATGCCGCGATCCTTGGCGATCTGCGGGGCCGAAACCATGTTGACGTCCTGCAGCAGCGGCTTGAGCACACCGGTGAGCGCGGCGGCGGTCATCGGACGCGTGTTGAGCCCGGCCACGACGCCCTCGTATTCGATCCGGATGCCCTTGATGCCCGTCTCGGTGAGCTGGCCGGCGAACGAACCCAGCGCCTCGGCGAGCTTGACGTAAGGGGTCAGGCGCGGGGCTTCTTCCGCCGAGATCGACGGGAAGTTGAGCGCATTGGTGATCTCGCCGGTCATGAGGTAGGCCGAGATCTGCTCGGCAACCTGCAGCGCCACGTTCTCCTGCGCTTCGGTCGTCGAAGCGCCCAGGTGCGGGGTGCAGATGACGTTGGGCAGCTCGAACAGCGGGTTGTTGACCGCCGGCTCTTCGAGGAACACGTCGAGCGCGGCCCCGGCAACCTTGCCGGCCTTGAGCGCATCGTAGAGCGCCGCTTCGTCGATCAGGCCGCCACGGGCGCAGTTGACGATGCGCACGCCGTCCTTGACCTTGGCCAGCGCTTCCCGCGACAGGATGTTGCGTGTCTGCTCGGTGAGCGGGGTATGGAGCGTGATGAAGTCGGCGCGGGCCAGGAGGTCATCGAGCTCGACCTTTTCCACGCCCAGATCGAGCGCGCGCTCGGGCGAGAGGAACGGGTCATAGGCGATGACTTTCATCTTCAGGCCCTGGGCGCGGTCGGCCACGATCGAGCCGATATTGCCGGCGCCGATGAGGCCGAGCGTCTTGTTGGTCACTTCCACGCCCATGAAGCGGTTCTTTTCCCACTTGGAAGCGCGGGTCGAAGCATCGGCTTCCGGGATCTGGCGGGCCAGCGAGAGCATGAGCGAGATGGCATGCTCGGCGGTCGTGATGGAATTGCCGAAGGGCGTATTCATCACGATGATGCCCTTCTTGGTGGCCGCCGGAATGTCGACATTGTCGACGCCGATGCCGGCGCGGCCGATGACCTTGAGATTGGTCGCCGCGGCGATGATCTTTTCGGTCACCTTGGTGGCCGAGCGGATGGCCAGGCCATCGTACTGGCCGATGACTTCGAGCAGCTTGTCCTTGTCCTTGCCAAGATCGGGCAGGTAATCCACTTCGACGCCATTGTCCTTGAAGATCTGGACGGCGGTCTTGGAGAGCTTGTCGGAAACGAGAACCTTGGGCATGTGAGCACCCTTTTTGCCGGAATCCTCAACGGATTCAGAATGAAGATGAACGGGGAGAAGGCGGCCGGATGCACCGGCCGCAGCAGTCCAGCCTTAGTTGGCAGCCTCGAGCGCGGCCTTTTCGGCGGCGAAGGCGTAGTCGAGCCAGGGCGTCAGCGCCGCGAGATCGGACGCTTCCACGGTCGAGCCGGCCCAGATGCGCAGACCCGAGGGCGCGTCGCGATAGGCGCCAATGTCATAGGCGGCACCCGCCTTGTCGAGGCGCGACACGATCGCCTTGGCGAAGGCGGCCTGCTTGTCGGCATCGAGCGCGGCGATCGCGGGATCCGTGATCACGAGACAGACCGAGGTATTGGAACGCTCTTCCGGCTTCTTGGCGAGGAAGTCGATCCACGGGGTCTTGGCGACCCAGTCGGCCAGCACCTTGAAATTGGCGTCGGCACGGGCCTGGAGGGCCTTGAGCCCACCCTCGCGCACGCCCCATTCCATCGCATCCACCGCGTCTTCGACGCAGAGCATGGAGACGGTGTTGATGGTGGCGCCCTCGAAGACGTCGGCCATGAGCTTGCCGCCCTTGGTCAGGCGGAAGATCTTGGGCAGCGGACGATCCGGCTTGAAGGTCTCGAGCCGTTCGACGGCGCGCGGCGAGAGGATCAGGATGCCATGGGCGGCTTCGCCACCCAGCGCCTTCTGCCAGGAGAAGGTGACGACATCGAGCTTGGTGAAATCGAGGTTCTGCGCGAAGGCGGCCGAAGTGGCGTCGCAGATGGTCAGGCCCTTGCGGTCCGCCGCGATCCAGTCGGCATTGGGAACGCGGGCGCCAGAAGTCGTGCCGTTCCACGTGAAGACGACGTCGCGGTCGAAATCGACCTGAGTGAGGTCGGGCAGTTCGCCATAGGGCGCCTTGAGGACGCGCACGTCATCGAGCTTGAGCTGCTTCTGGACGTCGGTGACCCAACCGTCACCAAAGCTTTCCCAGGTGAGCATGTCGACGCCACGAGCGCCCAGCATGCCCCAGAGCGCCATTTCGACGGCGCCGGTATCGGAGGCGGGCACGATGCCGATGAGATAATCGGCCGGCACTTCGAGCAGCTCGCGGGTGAGCTGGATCGCCTTTTCGATCCGCGCCTTGGCGGGCTTGGCGCGGTGCGACCGGCCAACGAGCGCGTTGGCAAGTGCTTCCACCGTCCAGCCGGGACGCTTTGCACAGGGACCAGAAGAGAAATTGGGATTAGCCGGTTTGACCGCCGGTGCGGTTAGGGGCATGTCAGCCATGAGCGACCCTCCCAGGTCGATTGCCTTGCGTTAGGGCAAGGTGTCCTGAGGCGGGAGATATGACGCCGGAGGGGTCGCTGTCAATGGGGAGCCGAAACTCATTTCTCGCGGCAACCTAGCCGAACGCGCGCGCGGCCTCGTCGATGGCCCGCGCGAGGGCCGGCGCGGGATCGCGTATGGCCGGGCCGTGAACGGGAAGCAATGCGGTCGGGGCCAGTGCTGCCAGCTTGCGGGCGCTTTCGAGCGCCTTCGGGCGGCTCGCGGTGGCGAAATAGGGGAACGGGAAACCGAGCCGGAAGACGCCGCTCACATGGAGCCCGCCGCCGGCCGACACCAGGGCATCGCCGCAGAAGACGAACCCGGTGGATACCTGTTGCCAGGAAACGTGCCCGACTGCATGGCCGGGCGTCGCGACCGCCCGGAACCCCGCGTATTCCTCCCCGTCCTCGACCAGGCGGGTCGGGGTCGTGCGGGTGGTTCGGTAGCCGCCCTTGAGCGCCATGCCGGCCTCGTCCGGATCGAGCGAACGATCACCGGACAGCAGGCGCGCCGTGCGCGCCGTCGTGATGATTTCGGCCTGCGGGAAGCGCTCGGCCAGGGCATCGAGCGACCCGACATGATCGGAATGGGCATGGGTGAGGAATATCTGCCGCAGAGGTTTTCCGAGCCGCGCGATCTCGGCCGCGATGCCCGGCGCCGATCCGGGCAGGTTCGTATCGAACAGCGCCAGCCCGTCGCCCCCCTCGACCAGATGGCAGGAAAAGACGCCCAGGCGCACGAGCTGGCGCACATTGGGGACTGGGTTCAATATAGCCATGTCGAGCCTCTCAAGCCTGTTTTCGGGTAACGATCGTGCCCGCCCGGCCCAGATAGAGCGACGGCCCCGCCGCGGCAACGCGCGCATTTGCCCGGCCGGCGTGCAGGCCTGCACGGACCGGACCGGGTCACCGGCCCGACCCCGCAAAGGCTTCGAACAGCGCCCTTATCCGCGCCGTCTGGCGCAGCTCCATCGGCGTCAGCAACCAGATGCCGATGGAAAAGGCCGGCGTTTCCTCGAGGCGAACAAGCCCGGGCGCCGTCTCGGCCAGCGCCGAGGGCACCAGCCCTGCCCCGAGCCCGCCCGCGACCGCCCGGAACATCATCAACGGGGTCGGCAGGCTGGCGCCGGGTCGCACCAGCGGGTGGTTGCGCCGCATCCATCGGCCCGCCGGCTGGCTGCAATCGGTCCCGCCATATTCGAGCCACGGCATCTCCGGGCCGAGATCGGCAAGGTTTGCCGCCGCATAGGGAAAGAAATCGAGACTCCCGAGCTGGCGCCCGAAAAGGTGGTCATCGGGCGCATTGGTTGCCCGCAAGGCCACCTGCGCCTCGCGCCGCGACAGGTTGCGCGGCTCGGCGGTCACCTCCAGCGCCAGCTCGATCTGCGGATGACGCGTGCGGAACTGCGTCAGCGTCGGCAGGTAAAGCCAGGCCAGCGCATCCACCGTGGTCAGCGTGACGTGCCCTGTGAGGCGATGGTCCCGGCCGGCGATGTCGCGCTCCAGCCCTGCCAGTTCGGTCTCGATGCGCCGCGCACTTTCAAGCAGCCGCTCCCCCTCGGGCGTGAGCACCACGCCATCGTCGCGCCGGTCGGCCAGGCGGGTGCCGAAATGGTCTTCGAGCTCCTTGAGCTTGCGCGAAACCGTGGTGTGGGCCACCCCGAGCTGGCGTGCGGCACTCGTGAAGCTCCTGGCGCTTTCGAGAGCCGTGATGATGGCGAGATCAGCTGCCTGCACTGAGCAACCCTGCACAATTGGCGCGCAATTCTGCGCGTTGACGGTGCACGAATGAACCACAAAATACGGGGCCTGACCAGCCAGGGAACAACCGCATGTCCATGACCATCCTGCTCCTCACCACCGGCGCGCTCGTCTTCATCTCGGCCGCCGTCCAGCACCTCAACACGATCTCGGCGAGGGGCCTGAGCTTCGTCTTCACCGACCGCGCGGTCCCCCTCAGCCGCGAGGGCTTTGCGGGTCGGGCCGCGCGGACCTTGCAGAACAATCTCGAATCCGCGGGCATGGTGCTTCCGGTCGCCCTTGTCCTGCTGGTCAACGGCGTCGACAATGCGCTCACCCTGCTTGCTGCCCTCGCCTATGCCGCCGTCCGGATCGGCTTCACCCTGAGCTACTGGACCGGGATCAACCGCCTGCGCTCCTTCTTCTGGGGCCTGGGCATGACCATGATCGCGGTACTCACCATCCAGGCCGCCCTCCTGATCGTTCCGTTGCCCTGACCCCGGGGACGCTACCAAAAGCCTAGTCCGCACTCCTCGTAGCGTGCTTGTCCCTTACCCGCAGATGCCGCATGATGTTCGCCAACTGATCTCCAGAGGCGGGCATATGACGGAATTGGACAGGATTGACCGGCGAATACTTGCAGAACTGCAAGTGGACGGCCGCATCAGCAACGCCGAGCTGGCGCAACGGGTCGGACTGGCCCCCACTTCCATGAGCGACCGTTTCCGGCGCCTCCAGAAGAACGGCTATATCAAGGGGTTTTCGGCCCAGCTCGACCCGCAGCGGCTGGGGTTTGGCCTCTTGGTTTTCGTCGAGGTCCTGCTCGACAAGACCACGCCGGACGTTTTTGCCAAGTTCGCCCAGTCGGTACGCAAGGCCCCCGAAGTGCTCGAGTGCCACATGGTGGCCGGCGGCTTCGACTACCTGATCAAGACCCGCCTGGCGGACATGACCGCCTACCGCCGCTTCCTCGGCGACGTGCTGCTCTCTTTCCCGGGCGTGCGCGAGACGCGCACCTACGCGGTGATGGAAGAGGTCAAGAACGACGGACCGCTACCGCTCTAGGCAGCTGACCGGCCTTAGCCCTTGAGGACCGTGACCGCCATTTCGCTGCGCTGGATGTATTCGTGGGCATCGGCCTGCCGGCGCAGCAGCAGGATGAACAGCATGTCCATCAGCATCAGTTGGGCATCGCGCGAGGTGATGGCCGAGGAGCGCACGCGCTCTTCGTCGCCGATCGTGAAGAGGCTGATATCGGCAAGGTCGAGCAGCGGGTTGGGCTGGAGGCCGGTCACCGAGATGATCGTGGCGCCCCGCTCCCTGGCCAGTTCCGTGATCCGCAGCGTCTCGGTGCTGCGCCCCGAATGGGAGAGCGCCATCACCACGTCCGCCTTGTTGAGGGCCGACGCGTTGGAAATCTGGATGTGGCTGTCGCTGTCCAGAAGCACCGTGCGCCCCAGCTTGAGAAGCTTGTAGGAAAAGTCCTTGGCCACCAGCGAGGAGGCCCCGACCCCGGCCAGCAGCACCTTGCGCGCGCCCATCAGCGCATCGAGAACCGCATCGATCGCCGCCTCGGGATTGGCCGCCGCCGTTTCGCGCATCGAGAGCAGCTTGCTGCCGATCAGCTTCTGCTGGATGGTGTTGTAGTCGTCATGGGCGTCGATCGTGCCGTGAATGACGCCCGGCGGCGGCTGCAGCTCGAGCACCTTGGCCTTGTTCACCGCCAGCTTGAGTTGCTGGTAGCCGTCATAGCCCATCTTCTGGCTGAACTTGACGACGCTCGACTGGCTCCGCCCCGTCTCCTCTGCCAGCGCCGCCGAAGACAGCGCCAGCATGCGCTCGGGATTGTCGATGATGAACTGTGCGATCTGCCGGTCGGCAGGCGTCATCGCTTCCAGTTGCGCGCCAAGTAGCTTGAGAATGGACATGCTCGTCTCCCCGACCCGGCAGGCCGCCCCTGTTTCCTCCCGCGGCGCACCGCGCGAATTCGGAATATAATATTCCAAACTTCGTTGACAGTTGGAATAGCTACTTCTAGCATTCCAGTGAAAAGGCAAGGCGGACGGCTTCTCTGAACGCGTGGCCGGGGCATCGCGTGGGGGAGGCGAAAATCCTGAAGCTGGTATTTGGCTGCTGTCCGGTTGCCACGACCCCGCCAGGCGGTCGAGGCTGAGGATGGACCTTCTCGTCAACCTTTACAGCCGCAAGCTCGCCGAACTTGGCCGCCGCGTCCAAGGCGTCGAGGCCACCATCCGCGTCGCCCTGCCGCCCGAGCAGCACATCATCAAGGATTGGGTGCGCAAGCACTTCAGCGAATACTGGGTGAGCGAAGTCACCGCCGCCATGGCCCACCAGCCTCCGGGGTGCCTGGTGGCCGTGGTCGATGGCGCCCTTGTCGGCTTTGCCTGCTACGACGCCACCGCGCGCGGCTTCTTCGGCCCGACCGGTGTCGACGAGAGCCAGCGCGGCAAGGGTATCGGCCTTGCCCTCTTCTATCACACGCTCGAAGCCATGAAGGCCCAAGGCTACGCCTATGCCGTCGTCGGCTCGGCCGGGCCGGTCGATTTCTACGTCCAGGCGGCCGGCGCCATGCCGATCCCCTCGGACAAGGAGGACATCTACCAGGGCCTCCTTCGCCTCAAACCCAAAGCAGAACCTACGGCCTGACCCATGCCTTCGACCACGCCACTCGCCCTTTTCGTCGGCATGCCGGGCCTCGAGCTCTCCGCCTCCGAGATCGCCTTTTTCCGCGAGGCCAATCCCTTCGGGCTCTTCCTCTTCAAGCGCAACCTGGACAATCCCGACCAGATCCGGCGCCTCTGCGCCCAGTTCCGCGAGGCGGTCGGGCGCGAGGATGCGCCGGTCTATATCGACCAGGAAGGCGGCCGCGTGCAGCGGCTCGATAACGGCAACTGGCCGATCTTCCGCAGCCTGGGCAGCTTCGGCGCCCTTGCCCGCAAGGACCTCGAGCTCGGCAAGCGCGCCATGCGCCTCTCCTCGCTCGCCATGGGCACCATGATGGCGCAGCTCGCCATCGGCAGCGGCACCACGCCCGTCGTCGACCTGGCGCGCAAGGGCACCCATGACGTCATCGGCCAGCGCTCGTTCGGGGACGATCCGGACCTTGTCATCGCCATGGCCCGCGAGGTGATCGAAGCCATGCTCGAAGTCGGCGAGATGCCGATCGTCAAGCATATTCCCGGTTACGGCCGCGTCACGGTCGATCCCCATTTCGATTGTCCCATCGTCGACGCCAGCGTCGAGGACATGCGCGAGACCGACTTCAGGCCCTTCGCCGCCCTCAGGGACGCACCCTGGGCCATGGTCGCGCACCTGATCTTCACGCAGGTCGACC
The DNA here is from genome assembly GCF_008000755.1 of Youhaiella tibetensis. Classification (NCBI taxonomy): domain Bacteria; kingdom Pseudomonadati; phylum Pseudomonadota; class Alphaproteobacteria; order Hyphomicrobiales; family Devosiaceae; genus Paradevosia; species Paradevosia tibetensis. The sequence goes on from NZ_CP041690.1 coordinate 3,635,203, forward strand.
CGGAACACCCGGCTTCCGTGTCGCCCGCCGTGTGCGAGCTCATCCGCCGTGACATTGGCTTTGATGGCGTCATCGTCACCGATTGCCTCACCATGGAAGCGCTCAAGGGCACCTGGCCCGAACGCGTCAAGGCGGCGCTCGATGCCGGCTACGACATCGCGCTCCACAGCCAGGGCGATCTCGCCGCCAGCGAAGCCGCCGCCAGGGCGGCGCGGCCGCTCACCGACGAGAGCCTGGCACGAATTGCCCGCGCCGAGGCGCGGCTCGGAACCCGACGCGTGGACGTCAACGCCGTCCATGCCGAGGTCGAACAGATTTTCAGGGAGAACGGCTTCGCCTGAGCGAAGCTGCAACAAAGGAGAGAACAGCAATGCTGAGAACCACGCTGATCGCCGCCGCTTCGGCAGCGGTTCTGGCCATGGCGGCGCCCGCCGCCGCCCAGACCGTGCTGACAGTGAGCGCCGAACAGACCACCACCTGGGTGCGCAACTTCAACCCGTTCGGCCAGACGTCGGCGCGCTTCACCACGCTCGATTTCATCTACGAGCCGCTGGTGGTGTTCAACCGCCTCAAGGGCAACGAGCCCAATTTCCGCCTCGCCGAGAGCTACGAGCTGGCCGACGATCTCAAGTCGATCACCTTCACGCTGCGTGATGGCCTCAAGTGGTCCGATGGTGAGCCGCTGACCGCCGACGACGTCGTGTTCACCTACGACTACATCAAGAAGTTCCCGGCGCTCGATTTCATCTCGGTTTCCGCCCAGCTCGCCTCCGTCGAGAAGGTCGATGACCGCACCGTGCGCTTCAACCTCGTCTCGCCCAACGCGCTGATCGCCAACACCATCGTCGGCATGCCGATCGTGCCCGAGCACATCTGGTCCAAGATCGAGGATCCGGTGACCTTCGCCAACGAGACCCCGGTCGGCTCCGGCCCGATGACCGAGATCACGCGCTTCACCCCACAGGTCTACGAGCAGTGCCGCAACCCCAACTACTGGGACGCCGCCAACCTCGCCATCGACTGCATGCGCCTGCCCCAGCTCGCCGACAACCCGCAGGTTCTCGCCGCGCTCGCCGACGGCTCCCTCGATTGGGCGACCAGCTTCATTCCGGACATCGACAACACGTTCGTCGCCAAGGATCCGGAGCACCACAAGTACTGGTTCACGCCCTCGAGCCTGGTCTCGTTCCAGCTCTCGATGACCACCCCGGACGAGAACAACCGCAAGGCGTTCAACGACGTCAACTTCCGCCGCGCGCTCTCGATGCTCATCGATCGCCAGACGATCGTGGACATCGCCGGCTACGGCTACCCGCTGGTCAACGAGGATCCCTCGGGCCTGGGCGAGCTCTACAAGGCCTTCGCCAACCCCGAAGTGGCCACCCAGTTCGGCCAGTACGGCAAGTTCGACAAGGACGCCGGCATCGCCCTGCTCGATAGCGCGGGCTATGTCGACGCCGACGGCGATGGCTTCCGCGACAATCCCGATGGCACCCCGATCGCCATCGACATCGAGGTCCCCAACGGCTGGACCGACTGGATCGACGCCGTCCAGATCTCGATGGAAACGCTCCAGGAAGCCGGCCTCAACGTCAAGATGAGCACCCCCGAGGCCGCCGTCTGGACCCAGGACCTGATCGAGGGCAAGTATTCGATGACGCTGAACGCCCTGGCGGCAGCGGCCAACCCGTACTTCCCCTATATCCGCTCGTTCAATCCGGGTGATTTCGGCAAGAGCCGCTTCACGGCCCCGCATTGGGACAATCCGGAAGTGATGGACCTGCTCAACAAGTACACGCAGGTCAAGGATCCGGCCGAGCAGAAGGCGATCATGGACAAGCTCCAGCTGATCGTGGCCGAGGCCCTGCCGCTCATCCCGGTCTACAACAGCCCGTCCTTCTACGAGTACAACACCAAGCGCTTCACCGGCTGGGCCGATGCGGAAAACCCGTTCATCTCGCCCGTCGTCTCCAACGCCAATCCCGGCCGCCTGCTCCAGCTCCTGGCGCTGCGTCCGGTGGCCCAGTGACGCTGAACTGACCTGAACCCGGGGCGCGCCGACGGCGCGCCCCTCCCCGCCTCGCGCGGGCACTCCAAAGAGGGAGAAGACCATGGCCTTTCTGCTGCGGCGTCTCACATTCTACATCGCCGCGTTCCTGTCGGCGGCCACGATCAATTTCTTCCTTCCGCGCATGATGCCGGGCGATCCGATCCAGATCATGTTCGCCAGCGCCGGCTCCGAGCTCTCGCTCGAAAACCTGAATGCCCTCAAGCTCACTTTCGGCTTCATCGACGCGCCGATCGGGGAACAGTACCTCGCCTATCTCAAGAGCGTGCTGACCGGCGATCTCGGCCGCTCCATCAAGTATTTCCCGCTGCCCGTCACTGAACTCCTCGCCCGCGCCCTCGTCTGGACGGTGGGCCTGGTCGGCATGGCCACGCTCTTTGCCTTCGCCCTGGGCACCATCATGGGCATCATGGCGGCCTGGCGACGTGGCACGCTTTTCGATTCCATCGTGTCGCTCTCGGCGATCTTCTCGAGCTCGGTTCCCGCCGTCGTCGTCTCTCTGATCATGCTCTTCGTCTTCGGCTATACGCTGGGCTGGTTCCCCAACGGCTATGCCGTCGACCCGCTGCTCGATCCCGCCTGGAACTGGCAGTACATCTCGAGCGTGATCTACCACGGCACCCTGCCCATGGTGACCATGATCATCGTGCTCACGGGCGGCTTCGCCGTCACCATGCGCAACAACATGATCAACCTGCTGGGCGAGGACTATATCGTCATGGGCCGCGCCAAGGGCCTGACCGACCAGCGCGTCATGTTCTGGTACGCGGCGCGCAACGCGCTCCTCCCCACCGTCTCGAGCCTCGCCATCGCCATCGGCACTGTGCTCGGCGGCTCGCTCGTCACCGAGGTCGTGTTCAACTATCCAGGCCTCGGCAACACGCTCTATCAGGCCATCATCGCCCGCGATTACCCGGTGATCCAGGGTCAGCTCCTGATCATGACCGCAGCCATGCTGCTCTCCAATTTCGTGGTGGACCTGAGCTATGTCGCGCTCGATCCGCGCCTCAAGAAGGCCTGACCGATGACGCTCCTCAAGCAACTGCTCAATAACAAGAAGGCTCTGGTCGGCCTTGCCATCCTGATCATCATCATCCTGGTGGCCATCTTCGCCCCGGTGCTCACCGAATACAGCCCCGTCAAGCGCGTCGGCCGCCCCCACCAGCCGCCCTCCTGGGAACATTGGCTGGGCACCACGCGTCTCGGGCACGATGTGTTCTCGCGCATGGTGCACGGCGCCCGCATCTCGCTGGCAGTCGGCTTCGGCGCCGGCCTCATGATCACCATCATCGGCACCGTGCTCGGCATCATCGCCGGCTACAAGGGCGGGGTGGTCGACGAGATCATCAACTTCTTCACCAACATGGTGCTGGTGGTTCCCAACCTGCCGCTGCTCCTGGTGCTCGCCGCCTTCATCGGCCAGGCCAGCCCGCTGGTCATCGCGGTCATCCTCGCCCTCACCTCCTGGGCCTGGGGCGTTCGCGTCACCCGCTCGGAGACCCTCTCCATCCGCCAGCGCGATTTCGTCAAATCCGCCGAGATGCTTGGCGAGCCCTCCTGGCGCATCATGGCCTTCGAGATCTTCCCCAACCTCATTTCGATCGTGGGCATCAACTTCATCGGCAGCGTCATCTTCGCTGTCATCACCGAAGCGACGCTCGAATTCCTCGGGCTGGGCGATCCCAATACCGTCTCCTGGGGCATCATGCTCTATAACGCCCAGAACGCCTCGGCCCTCTCGGTCGGCGCCTGGTGGGACCTGCTGACGCCCTGCTTCGCGCTGGCGTTGCTGGGCCTGAGCCTTGCGCTCATCAACTTCGCCATCGACGAAATCGCCAATCCGCGCCTGCGCACGGGAGGCATGCTCAATCGCTGGACCCGCATGGTCCGCCTCGGGGAGGGCAAGCTGTGAGCGATCCGGTCCTTTCCATCCGCAACCTGAACATCGACTACATCGGCGCCCAGAAGGACTTCCACGCCGTCAAGGATGTCAGCTTCGACATCGCCCCGGGCGAGTTCTTCGGGCTCGCCGGCGAATCCGGGTGCGGCAAGAGCACCATCGCCTTTGCCGTCAGCCGCCTGCATCGCCCGCCTGCCCTTATCCGGGCCGGCAGCCAGATACTGGTCGGCGGCCGCGACGTGCTCACCCTGGACGATGAAGCGCTGCGCAGCTTCCGCTGGCGCGAAGTCGCCATGGTCTTCCAGAGCGCCATGAACTCGCTCAACCCGGTGCTCACCATCGAGGCGCAGTTCTACGACGTGCTGCGCGCCCACACCCGCATCTCTCGGGCCGAAGCGCGCGAGCGCGCCGCCGAACTGCTGCGGCTCGTCGACATCTCGCCTGACCGGCTCTCGGCCTATCCGCACCAGTGCTCGGGCGGCATGCGCCAGCGCATTGTCATCGCCATATGCCTGGCGCTCAATCCCAAGCTCCTCATCATGGATGAGCCGACCACCGCGCTCGACGTCGTCGTCCAGCGCGAAATCCTCCAGCGCATCGATACCCTGCGCAAGCAGCTCGGCTTCTCGGTGCTCTTCATCACCCATGACCTGGGCCTGATGGTACAGGTGAGCGACCGCATCGGCATCATGCTCGAGGGGGAACTGGTCGAGGTCAACGAGGCCCAGACCATCTACCACGCGCCCCGGCACGACTACACCAAGCGCCTCTGGGCCTCGATGCCCAAGCTCCATGGCGAGCAGATCCGCGAGGAGGCCCGTTCATGAGCCAAGCCACGCCCATCCTGGCGCTCGACAATGTCTCCAAGGTTTTCGGCCGCGCCGACAACCCCGTCTATGCCGCGCGCTCGGTCTCGTTCGCACTCCGCTCCGGACGCACGCTGGCACTGGTCGGGGAATCCGGCTCCGGCAAGACCACCGCCGCCCGCCTCATCATGCGTGAATACCAGCCCGATGAGGGCCAGTTGCTCTTCCGCGGCGCCGCGCTCGGCAAGGCCGACAAGCAGAGTATCGCGGCCTATCGCGCCTCCGTGCAGATGGTCTTTCAGGATCCCTTTTCCTCGCTCAACCCCGCCCACACCATCCAGTATCACCTCGAGCGCCCGCTGCGCCTGCACCATAAGCGCCTTGGCCGCGCCGAGCGCAGGGGCCTGGTCGAGGAGCTGCTGGCCCGGGTCAAGCTCGATCCGGCCCTCGTCATGGCCAAGTATCCCCACGAGCTCTCGGGCGGCCAGCGCCAGCGCATCTCGATCGCGCGCGCCCTGGCGGTCAATCCGCAGGTCATCGTCGCCGACGAACCGACCTCGATGCTCGACGTTTCCGTGCGCCTGGGCATCCTCAACCTGCTCAACGACATGAAGGCGCAGTTGGGCCTGGCCCTGCTCTACATCACTCACGACATCGCCACGGCCCGTTACGTCGCCGAGGAGATCATGGTGATGTATTCCGGCCAGATCGTCGAATGGGGAGATATGGAAAGCGTGCTGGGCAACCCGCAGCACCCCTATACGCGCCTCCTGCTTTCGGCCGTTCCCGACCCCGACCGGCGCTTTGCCGAAACCTCGGCCGACGACGAACTCAACCGCATCGAGGTCATCCGCCGCCAATCGGCGCTGCCCCAGCCCGAAACGCTCCAGGTCGGCGCCAACCACTTCATCCGGCCGATGCCGCAGGCCTGATGGCTTGCACATTGGCCGCAAGACCATCATATGCTATACAAAATGACCCTCAAATGATGGGAGTATGGCATGCAACCCGCCCTTCAGTTCGATCCGCCCGCCTCTCCCCCGCAGGGATTTGCCAGCGAGGCGGATCGCAACCGGCTCTCGCTCGTGGCGCTCAAGGCCTTCCGTCGGCTCGTTGCCGCCTGGGGCCTGACCGGCCAGCAGTCTGCGGCCCTGCTTGGCGTCTCGATCAGCACCTGGGAGCGGCTCAAGGCTGACGAACGCGGCAAGTCGCTCAGCCAGGACCAGATGACGCGCATTTCCGCGCTCACCGGCATCTACAAGGGCCTGCACCTGCTCTTTGCCGACCAGATGGCCGACCGCTGGCCCTCCCTGGTCAACCGCGCCCCGCTTTTTGCCGGCTCGAGCCCCGTCGAGTCCATGATCCAGGGCGGCATCCCGCAAATGCTCGATGTGCGCCGCTACGTCGATGCGGTGCGCGGGGGCCTCTGATTGCCGCCGGACGCCATCCCTGTCGTCACCGAGGCCTTTGCCAGGACCGTGCGCCTCGTCACTACCGCGCGCCTGCGCGAAGCGGTCCTGCGCCCGCTCGTCGACGCCGACGAGGAGATGCGCATGCTTGCCGAGATCGAGGGCGCGACCAGCGCGCGCCTGATCGCGGAGGATCGCGGCATCTCCGGGCTCGCCGCAAACGAACTCGTCTATGACGTGCCGCACGCCCACTTCATCAACGCCGCCTTCGCCTATGCCAAGCCGCGCGAACCCAACCGCTTCAACGGCCCGCGGCGCGGCGCCTGGTACGCCGCGCTCGATGTGGCGACTTGCCTGAGCGAAGTCGGCTACCACCTGACGAACGCCCTGGCCGATGCCGGCGATTTCCACGCTGTCGTCGAATATGCCGAGATGTTCGCCAGCATGTCGGGGGAATTCGTCGACCTGCGCCAGGTTCCCGGCCATCCCGCGCTCGCCCCCGACAAGAAAGCGGCCTACCCCATCGGCAACGCCCTGGCCGAGCAGGCCCGCGCAAGCGGCCTCAACGGCATCATCTATCCCTCCGTGCGCCATCCGGGCGGCACCTGTATCGCCGCCCTGCGCCCGGCCGCCGTGCAGTCGGTGCGCCAGGGCGACGTCTACCGCATGACCTGGGACGGCGCCCCCGAGCCAAGGGTGGAAGGCCCGCCGCCCTCCTGACCCCGTCGGCGCCGGTTGCCGGTTCCTAGAACACCAGCGCCCTGTGGACGCCCGTGCCCGCCATCACCCCGTCCGAGGTCGCCCAGGTAACGTTGTGCGCCGAGCGCGTGATGTCGCCGGCGGCAAACACACCGGGCACGCTGGTCTGCTTCATCTCATTGGTCTTGACCACGCTGCCGAACATCCCGTCCTCGATCTCGCAGCCCAGTTGCTGGGCGATGTCGCTATTGAGCCGGTTGCGCGGCCCGATATAGAGCACGTTGAGCGGCAGGGTCCGCCCGTCCGCAAGGCGAATGCCTGAGAGGCCCGTGCCTTCCCCTTCCAGCCCCGCGACCGGTGTCCGCTCGATGGCGATGCCGCGCTTTTCGAGCTCGGCCAGCGTTGCCGCATCGGGCAGGTCCGCGCCGTTGAGATAATAGGTCGTGGGTCCCCATTCCGAGACCAGCATCGCCTGGTGGCTCGACATGTCGGAGGCGTAGAGCACCCCGATCTGCCGCCCTGAGAACTCGAAACCGTGGCAATAGGGGCAGATGATCACCGACTGCCCCCACCGCTCTGCGAGCCCGGGGAGCTTGGGCAGCTCGTCCGAAACGCCGTAGGCGAGAACGAGATAGCGGCTCGAAACCGTCTCGCCGCTCTCGAGCGCCACTGCGAAGATATCGCCGTCGCGCCGCGCCGTCGCCGCCTTGCCGGCGATCAGGTGCGTGGAGGGATAGGCGTCCACCTGCTCGCGCGCGATGGCCAGCATGTCGAGCGGCGAACTGCCGTCGCGCGAGAAGAAACCATGGGAATGGCTCGCGAACCGGTTGCGCGGCGCGCCCGCATCGATGATGGCGACGCTGCGCCGGGCCCGGGCGATATAGGTGGCGGCGGAAAGTCCGGCAAAACTGCCCCCGATGACAATGGCATCATGAACCATGGTGGTCCTCCAGAGTGTGCGTGCTGCCTCGTTCGAGGTAGCGTTGGTGGAAATCGGCGGCGAGCATGGCCAGCGTCACCTCGCCAAAGCGCTTGAGCAGCAGGGCCTCGGCCTCCTGGAAGGCCTCGTTGAGGGCGGAATTGACTGCCTGCTCCACGATGCATCCCGGCATCTCGGTGCGATTGCTCATGGCCAGCAGGTCCGGGCTACCGAGCGCCGCATAGATATCGCGCAGCGTCACCGCGTCGAGGTCGCAGGCCAGCGTCCAGCCGCCTCCATGCCCCTTCTCGGACTTGACGTAGCCCTCGTCGCGCAGCCCGCCCATGATGCGGCGGATGACGACCGGGTTGGTGCTCATGGCCATGGCCAGCATCTCCGAGGTCATCGGACGATCGAACTCGGCCATGTGCAGGAGGACGTGCAGGACGCCCGAAAGTCGGCTGTCATGTTTCATGTAACTTCATATGTTACATGATTGGGCGTGCGTCAACCCCGCTCCGAAGACGGGCCGTCTCAGGCGACGAGCGGGGCCGCTATCGCCTGGGCTGCGGTGAGGATGTCGGCGGGCGCCATGTGGATCTGCAGCCCGCGCTGCCCGCCATTGAGATAGACGCGCTCGTGGCCGAGCGCCGCCTCCTCGAGCGCCACGCGCACCTTGCGCATCTGCCCGAAGGGGCTGATGCCCCCGACCTTGTAGCCGGTGATGCGCTCGGCATCGGCCGGCTTCATCATCTGCGCCGACTTGCCGCCGAACGCTGCGGCGAGCTTTTTCATCGAAACCTCCCGGTCCGACGGCACGATCACGCAGACCGGCTTGTCGTCCACCAGCGCCATGAGGGTCTTGAGCACGCGCTCGGGCGTTTCGCCCAGGGCCTCGGCCGCCTGCAGGCCGATCCGGTCCGCATTGGGATCGTAGTCATAGGTCTTGACCGCGAAGGCGATACCGGCCTGTTCGAGCGCCTTGGTCGCGCGGGTGGTCTTGGACATCTGCTTCCCCGTGGCGAGATTGCTTGCCGACGAGCCATTTCACTAGGCCCATGATCGGCAAAGAGAAAGCGCTGGATACAATGTCGCGCCCGGGGCAGGAGTTTTTGCGCATCCGCCGCTTACAATGGGCCGCGTCCTACCCTACATCGGGGAAAGTTTTGTCTCCATCGGGGTACTCATCCATGTTCGCTTCCCGGAGCTTCCGGCTCGCCAGTTTGTTCGCTTCCATCGCCATGGTCGCCTCCATGGCCATGGTCGATCAGGCCGAGGCCCGCCGCGGCGGCAGCTTCGGGAGCCGCGGCACGCGCACGTTCCAGGCGCCCGCGCCCACCAACACCGCACCGATGACCACCCCGCCCGTGCAGCGCACCATGACACAGAACCCGCAGACCGGCGCCACCACGCCCGCGGCCGGCGTCGCCCAGCCGCGCGGCGGCTTCTTCGGCGGCTTTGGCGGCGCCATGCTGCGCGGCCTCATGTTCGGCGGCCTTCTCGGCCTGCTCTTCGGCGCCGGGTTCGGCGGCTTCGGCGGCATCCTCGCCATGCTCTTCCAGGTGGCCATCATCGGTGGCCTCATCTACCTGGCGATGCGCCTCTTCCGCTCGCCGCAACGACGCACGGCCACCGCCGGCGGCCCTGATTTCGCCTACGAGGCGCCGCGCGATCAGACCGCGCGCTACAATGCCGGCAACGCGGCCGGCGCCGGCTATGGCGCCAGCCGCCGCCCCGCCGACACCAACGAGATCGGCATCGGCCAGGCGGACCTCGAGGCTTTCGAATCCATGCTGACCCGTGTCCAGGCCGCGTTCTCCCAGGAGAATTACGCCGCCCTGCGCACCCTCACTACGCCCGAGATGATGTCCTATCTCTCCGAGGAGCTGGGCAATAACGCCACCAACGGCGTGCGCAACGAAGTCTCGGACGTGACGCTCCTGCAGGGCGATCTTTCCGAAAGCTGGCGCGAGGGCCGCACCGACTACGCCACCGCCGCGATGCGCTACTCCTCCATCGACGTCACCCGTGACCGCGTCACCGGTCGCGTGGTCGAGGGCGATCCCGACAAGGCCACCGAAGCCACGGAATTGTGGACCTTCACCCGCCCTGTCGGCGGCACCTGGCTGCTCTCGGCGATCCAGGAAGCCTGATCGCGGCAACCTCGCTTTGGCGGGGAGAGACACTCTGTCGCAGGCACGATGCCAAGGCGCCCGGTTTCGGGCGCCTTTTGCCATCTTCAGCTTTTCGCGCGCCGCACGTCGCTTCCCGGTTTCGCACTCTGCTTGCCGAATAAACTGGCCGTTAATGTAAATCCGCTGATTATGCAGTGGAGAGAATGACTTCACATCGACGTGCGGGGGCGGTCGCGAAACTTAATTAGCCGGTAATATTGGTTGCCGAACTACTAATTGCGTCTTCTGCGAGACCTACCGAACCCAATCGCCACGTGCTTCATGACTCGCCGCGTCGGATAGTTGTAAGCCGGGCAAGACCCCAGAGGGTCGTGTATCGGCGCTGAGTGTGAGTACCGAGTACAATGCGCCTCGCCATTGGTATTATTGTAGTTATTGCATCCGTGATCGGCGGTTATGCTGCGATGGGTGGGCACCTTGAAGTGCTCGTTCAGCCTTTCGAAGCCCTGATCATCCTTGGCGCCGCCTTCGGCGCCTTCATCATCGGCAATACCGGGCCGGTGCTCAAGCAGTGCGCAGGCATCTTCGGAACGCTGCTGCGCGGGCCGCGCTACAACAAGGCGGCCTATGTCGAACTGCTCGGCCTCCAGTACAGCATCTTCAAGCTGGTGCAGTCCAAGGGCATGCTGGCGCTCGAGCCGCATATCGAAAACCCCAAGGACTCCTCGCTCTTCGCCCAGTTCCCCAAGTTCGCGGCCAACCACCATGCCGTCGAGTTCATGTGCGACTACCTGCGCATGGTCACCCTGGGCACCAACAACGTCCACGAAATGGAAGCGCTCATGGACGAGGAACTGGAAACCCACCACCAGGAAAACCACCGCGTGGTCAACGCCATCCAGGCCCTGGCCGACGGCACGCCGGCCCTCGGCATCGTCGCCGCCGTGCTCGGCGTGATCAAGACCATGGGCTCGATCAGCGAGCCGCCCGAAGTGCTCGGCCACATGATCGGCGGCGCTCTGGTGGGCACGTTCCTGGGCGTGTTCGTCGCCTATGCCTTCTTCGGCCCGATGGCCCAGGCCCTGCGCAACATCTACGAGGCCGAAGCCAAGTACTTCCTTTCCATGAAGGTCGGCCTGCTCGCCCACATCTCGGGCAACCCGCCGGTCATGGCCATCGAATTCGCCCGCAAGATGCTGATGTCCGAAGATCGTCCGAGCTTCTCGGAGATCGATGAAGCGACCGCCAATCTTCAGGCCGCGGCCTAATCTCGGGATACCCAAGCTATGGCCGGCTACGACCAACCCATCATCATCAAGAAGGTCAAAAAGGGCGACCACGCCCATCATGGCGGCGCCTGGAAGATCGCCTATGCCGACTTCGTGACGGCCATGATGGCCTTCTTCCTCCTGCTCTGGCTGATCAGCATGACCACGCCCGAGCAGAAGAAGGGCCTGTCGGACTATTTCGCGCCCAGCAAGGTCAGCGAGAGCACGAGCGGCGCCGGCGGCTTCATGGGCGGCCGCGCGCTCGACCCCGAAGGCGCCAAGATGGCCGGCCCCTCGCCCAACCAGCGCGAAGTCGTCGCCACGCCGCCCCCGAGCACGCGCCAGGGCAACGACATGGCCGCCATTTCCGGCCTCGACGGCCAGAAGGGCAAGACCGAGGAAACCCGCACGTCCCAGGTCGACATCAAGGCCAAGGACGAACTCGCCTTCAAGAGCGCGGCCGCCAGCATCCGCCAGGCCTGGCAGGCCATGCCCGACATCACCAAGATCCAGGACAACCTGCTGCTCGAGGAGACCCCGGAAGGCCTCAACATCCTGATCGTGGACCAGGAAGGCCGCCCGATGTTCCCGGAAGGCTCGAAATATCCCTTCGAGCTGACCCGCAAGGCCATCGCCGCCATCGCCCCGATTCTCCAGCAGCAATCCAACCAGGTGACCGTTTCCGGCCACACCGCTGCGGGCGGCAACTATCCCAACGAGCACTACGGCCCCTGGCAACTCACCAGCGACCGCGCCAATGTCGTGCGTGAGATCCTTGCCGAGTTCGGGCTTTCGGACGACCACATCAGCTCGGTCGCCGGCCGCGCCACCGCCGAGCCGCTCTTCCCGAACGATCCGTACCTGGCGGCCAACGAGCGCATCAAGATCACGCTCCTGCACGAGCCGCCCCCGGTCCCGGCGGGCATGACACCCTGATCCAATCGGACGCCGTCGCCAGAAGCGACGGCGTTTCACTTTGCGCTCCCGCTTGACCGGCCAAATGTTCTTGTTATGTTCTCATGCAGGATCATCGGGAGCCACCTCGCGATGGCAAGCCAAGCCAGCCCTCCGCAAGCCAACATCCTCCATGCCGACCTCGATGCCTTCTATGCCTCGGTCGAGCAGAAGCTGAACCCGCAGCTGCGCGGCCGCCCGATCGCGGTGGGTGGCGGGGTGGTGCTCGCGGCCTCCTACGAGGCCAAGGCCTTCGGCGTTCATGGCGGCATGCCGGGCCGCAAGGCGCGCGAGCTCTGCCCCGGCCTCATCTTCGTGAACGGCCATTTCGAGCAGTACCAGGAGCTCGGCGACGCCGCGATCCGCGTCCTTGAGGACTTCACCCCGCTGGTCGAGCGCATCTCGATAGACGAGGCCTTCGCCGACGTCTCGGGAACCGAACGGCTCTTCGGCCCACCCATCGCCATAGCGCAGGCCGTCCGGCAGCGCGTCCGCGACGAGCTGGGCCTGCCCATCTCGGTCGGCATCGCCCGAACCAAGCATCTGGCCAAGATCGCCTCCCAGGTCGCCAAGCCCGATGGGCTGGTCCTGGTCGACCCGGCGGGCGAGATCGAGTTTCTCCACGCCCTGCCGGTCGAACTGATGTGGGGCGTGGGACCCGTCACCAGCCAGCGCCTGGCCGAGAAGGGCATCCGCACCATCGGCCAGCTGGCCGAAATGCCCGGCAAGTCGCTCGAACGGCTGATCGGGCATGCGGCGGGCGAAAAGCTCACCGCCCTCGCCTGGAACCAGGATCCCCGATTGATCGAAACCCGGCGCCGCGCGCGTTCGGCCGGGGCGCAATCGGCGCTCGGGCGCCGGCCCTTTGTCGAATCGGTCTTCCGCCCCACCCTGCGTCACCTCGCCGACCGCATCGGCTCGCGCCTGCGCGCCAGGTCGCTGGCCGGACGCACCATCACCGTGCGCGTACGCTTTGCCGACATGCGCGCGGTGACCCGCGCCGCCACCCTGCCTGCCCCCGTGGCCGCCACCGCCATCCTCGCCGAAATCGCCGAAAGCCTCGTCTGGCAGGTCCGCGAGGAATTCGCCTCCGAGCGCTTCATCTCGCTCCTCGCCATCTCGGTCTCCCATCTCGAGAAGCACCCGCTGCTCCAGCTCGAACTGCCGCTCGGCCTTGGCGACGAGCAATCGCGCCCCGGCACCGCCCGCGGCAAGGGACGCTGGACCGCCGACAGGGCGCTCGACGCGGTGCGTGATCGATTCGGCTGGGAAGCCATCGGCTATGGCTCGGCGCTGTTCGAAGGCTCGCGCTCGGTTCCCGACGCCTTCCGCGAACTGGCCGAACGCGACCTCTTCTAGCGCCCCTGGCAGCTTGCAGGACCACGCCGCCCCCGGCACTGCGCTCCGCTCCGCGATGTGATCGTTATCATCGACCAACTGACCGCCACGCGCCCTAAGTGACCGGAAAACCACACCAAAAATGCTTCGCCACTTGCCCGTTGACGAATGGCCGGTAAGCGACCAGCTATGACGCCGTATCGAGTGTTTGGGGGCTCGCCGGAGGACGGCAGCCATGACTCAAGACCGGGACAAAAGTGCCGGACGGTTGCGCCCGGTACTCGCAAGGATCGGTTGGGCGGCTATCGCCGTCCTGCTGTTGCTGATCATCGGCTGGCTCGAAATGTCCCAGCCGGTGCGTGCCGCAAGCGGGTCGGAAGCGGAGGCGCCTCCACGGATGACCGCATCGCCTGCGTCACAAGACTGCTAGATGGGACAGCACCCGGGCCTCGCCTGCGCGAGGGCCGGGTGTTCTTTTCAGGTGGGTCTTGTCCGCAGCGCCGTGAGCGAGGCCGCCGTTCCCGCCGCCAGCAGCACGATGAGGATCCCGCCCGAAAGCAGCGCCGCCGCCACGCCCCAGCTCGCCGCGATGGCGCCGCCCAGCACCGGGGCGGCCAGCATCGTGGCGGTAATCACCGCCTCGCTCGCCGCCGAGGCGCGCGCCATCACCGCCGATGGCACCCGCCTCTGCATCAACACGCGGAACGGCACGGTCATCATCGCGGTGGCCCCACCCATCGCAGCCAGTATGAGGAGGAACGGCGCCAGCGGCATCGCCCAGCCGTTGAGCGCCCAGAGCGCGACCCCGATCGTCGCCAGTCCCGAGATGGAAGCGGCAAGCACCATCAGCCGCAGCGGTTGCCCGCCCGAGAGGCGCCCCGCCAGCAGCGCCCCGGCGATGCCGCCGCCCCCCGAAGCCGCAACGCTCATTGCAAAGCCGCCCTGCCCCAGCCCGAAGAGTTCGGCGACCAGTCCCAGCTGGCTGTCGTAGAGAAAGAACGAAAAGAACGCGCCGGCGGCAAACAACAGCGCCACCATCAGCAGCCGGTCCCGCTGGAACACCGCAAACCCCGCCAGAAAACCGCCGCCTGCAACCTCGGGCGCCTCGGCCCCGTTCCGGCCCCTCCCCACCAGCGGCAGGCAGGCTAGTGCCGCCAGGAGCGAAAGGCAGGCATTGATCGCGATCACCCCGCTGAAGGGCAGCATCGTCAGCAGCACCCCGCCAAAGGCCGGACCGGCCACCTTGGCAGTCTGGTTCAACCCATGATGGAGCCCGTTGACCGCTCCCAGGTCACGGTCTTCGGTCACACGCTGGATCATGGCCTGCCGGGCCGGGGCAAAGGCGGAATCGACGCAGGACCTTAGGAACACTACGCCCAGCAGCACCTCCGTATTGGGCGCGGCCAGCACCATCGCGGTCGTCGCCGCCCGCCCGAGATTGGCGAGCAGCATCGCCCCGCCCGGATTGCCGCGATCCACCCAGCTCGCCAGGAGCGGTCCGACCAGCGCATAGGGTAGCGCCAGGCAGACGGCGAAGCCGGCCAGCGCCATCGGCCCCTCGCCCCACATGAAGACGAGCAGCGAGAGGATTGCCACGTAATCCACCCAGTCGGCGAGGTCCGCCGGGAGCGACACCGCCAGCAGCCAGCGCTGTGCGCCATCGCGCAGGAATGCATACGATCCGCTCATGTATCTACCCGGACTGGACAAGCCTGAGCCAGCAATTGCACAATCGGCCGTTGCGCGAAAATGAAACCTCCCCGGCCTTACATGAGGAATTTTCATGCCTCTGGATCGTACCAGCCTGCCGCCGCTCGCCACCCTGCAGGCCTTCTGCGCCATCGCGCGGACCGGCGGGTTCGGCAAGGCTGCCCAGGAGCTGCACCTCACCCAGACGGCTATCAGCCACCAGATCGCCCAGCTGGAGGAATGGGTCGGCGCCCGCCTCTTTGATCGTGGCCGTCGCGGCGCGGTGCCGACCGCGCTCGGCCAGCGCCTCCTGCCCGAGATCACCCGGGCTCTCTCAGGGCTCGAAACCGCCCTCTGGTCGGCGCGCTCGCAGGCGACTTCGCCCTCGCTATCGCTCTCGGTGACGCCCGAATTCTTCACGCAATGGCTCAGCGCCCGCCTGCCCGAGTTCTACGAGGCCTATCCTAGGGTCGAGATGCGCATGACGGTGAGCTACCGGGTGCCGGACCTTTCGCCGGGCGGCACCGACCTCGCCATCTGGCTGGGCACCGCCGGCCCCGAGGTCATGAGCGAGCCCTTCTGGCGCGACGAGGAGTTCGTCGTGTGTTCGCCCGAACTGGCCAGACGCCTGCCCAAACGCCAGGCGCTGCGCGCTGCTCCTCTGCTCAGCTACAGCGGCGCCCGCCATACCGCGCTCGATTGGCTGCGCTGGTACGAGCAGGGCCTTGCCCTTCCCGAGGATGCCGACACCGCCGCCTTCACCCGTGAAATGCAGCGCGCCATCGTCGACGGCCCGGACTACGCCGCCTTTCCCGAGATGCTCGAAGCCTGCCGGCAGGGCGCCGGCTTCGCTCTCGTGCGCAGTTCCCTGGTCGAGGACGACCTCGAGCGCGGCACGCTGGTCCGCTGCTTCGTCGA
This sequence comes from Youhaiella tibetensis, assembly GCF_008000755.1. Lineage (NCBI taxonomy): Bacteria > Pseudomonadati > Pseudomonadota > Alphaproteobacteria > Hyphomicrobiales > Devosiaceae > Paradevosia > Paradevosia tibetensis. The sequence goes on from NZ_CP041690.1 coordinate 3,651,306, forward strand.
AAGCATGCCGGCCGCCGTCAACTATGCCCTGAACTACCGCCCGGGTGCGCTGGATGCGCCCGCGGCCAGGTGCTTTCGCGATTGGCTCCTGGCTAGCGCCAGAACGCCTTGAGCGTGTCCGGGGTGTGCATGTTGCCGTAAAGGTACTGCCAGAACTCGGCCCGGCGTTCGCGCGGCACCGTCTTCCACACGTCGTGCACCGCCATGTCGCCGCACCAATAGGCATAAACGAAGGGCGCGCGCAGTCCGTGGCGGAGGAACCCGAGCCGCGAGGCCGTGGTCGCCACGTCCATGTAGCCGGCCTCGGCATTGGCCGCGGCGATCTCCTCGATCGACTTGCCTTCCACGTGGTGCATCCAGGCCGCATTGCACCGCAGCGCCCCGCGCAGGCGCTGCAGCGCCACCGCCAGCTCGTCCTCGGGCGTTTCCACCAAGTCGATGAAGAAGAGGCCGTTATCGGCAATGCCTTCGAAAAGCGCGCTCGAAGCCGAGCTCGTCACCACCTGGGCGCCGTCGAGCGGCATCTTGCCCTCTGCCACATAGCGCTGGCGCAGCGCCAGATGCACCAGATGCCCCGGGAACGCCTCGTGCGTCGCCAGGTGCTTGAGGGCGTAGATGGTATAGGGGTGGTCGAGATTGAGCAGCAGCTTGCGGCCCGGATAGTCGCAATAGGCCGAGAACGGCACGCCGCGCACTTCGTCCGGCTCGAGCCAGTCGTCGCCCATTTCGTACATGGTCGCGCTGACCTTGGCGCGCGCATCGGCGGTCAGCTTGCGCATGGTGTCGAGCACCTGCTCGCGCGGCACGCGCACATCGGCTTCCCACCGGCGCACGTCGCTGCCCAGGTCCTGCCCGCCATAGCCGATCTCGCCAAGCTTTTCGGCGATGATGGCGCGGTAGCCATCGAGCGTCGCCTCGTCCACCTTCTGGGTCGAGACGCGGATCTGCCGGCGCACGCGGTCGGCAAAGGAAATGTCCTTTTCAGCGAAGGTCGTCACCAGCGCCAGGAGCGAGTCGATCATTTCGCTGACATAGGCGCGGCGCAGGTCGCTCTCGGCCTCGCCCGGCACGCGCGCCAGCAGCGCCTCGAGTGCGTCGGTGGCTTCGTCATAGTCGCGCAGTGCCGCCGGCTCGACCTCGGCCACCGCCACCGGAATGAGCCCTTCCTTGTCCAGGAAACCGTCGCTGCGAGGCGTCGAGCGGTAAAGCTTGTCGATGCCGGCGGTGAGGCGGGCGAGTTCGTTTCCGAGTTTCATGGGGGGACTCACAGTCACTTGCGGTAGTTAGGCGCCGGCAACTTGGGCCAGATGCACCTTCGGTGCAAGATGAGATTGTCGCGGCTTGTCCTTGCCGCGCCCGCCTGCCAGTGTGCCCCCGACGAGGAATATGATGACCGAACACAAGCCGATCGTGGGTGGCGGCCCCAAGAAGGTTCTCTACACTCTGGCAACCGTCTCGCGCATCGGGATCGGCAAGGCCGCCAAGGCGCTTACGGCCAGAAATACCTGCAAGGCCTGCGCCTATGGCATGGGCGGCCAGATGGGCGGCATGACCAACGAGCTGGGCGAGTTTCCCTCGGTCTGCAACAAGTCCGTGCAGGCCCAGTCCACCGACATCCAGCCCGCCATCCCCCACCAGGTCTTCGCGCACCCGATCCCCGATCTCATGGAACTGACGGGCCGCGAGATGGAGCGCCTGGGGCGCCTGGGCAACCCCATCGTCAAGGCGAAGGGCAGTGACCGGTTCCGCGAGGTCACCTGGGACTACGCTCTCGACCTTGCCGCTTCGCGCCTGCGCGCCATCGCGCCCGAGCGTTCGTTCTTCTATTCGTCCGGGCGCTCGTCCAACGAGGCCGGCTTCATCTTCCAGCTCCTCGCCCGGACCTACGGCACCAACAACGTCAACAACTGCTCCTACTATTGCCACCAGGCCACCAGCGAAGGTCTGGCCACCACCATCGGCAAGGGCACGGCCACCGTCGAGCTGGCCGACCTCAGGGGCGCCGACCTCATCTTCGTCATCGGCGCCAATCCTTCCTCCAACCACCCGCGCTTCATCCATATGCTCAAGGCCTGCCGGGACCGGGGCGGGGAGGTCATCGTCATCAACCCGGCGCGCGAGCCCGGCCTGGTCAGGTTCGCTGTTCCCAAGAGCCCCGGCTCCATGCTGGCGGGCGGCACCGAGATCGCCTCCTGCTTCCTCCAGCCACGCATCGGCTCGGACATTGCGCTCCTCAAGGGCATCGCCAAGGCCGTCATCGAGATGGGAGCGCAGGACAGCGCCTTCCTCGCCGCCCATGCCGGCGGCTGGGAGGCCTTCGCGGCAGACCTCGACACCCTCTCCTGGGAGACGATCGTTGCGGCCTGCGGCATCGCCCGGGAGCGCATCGAGGATGTGGCGCGCCGCTACTCCGCTTCCCGGAGCACCGTCTTCGCCTGGGGCATGGGCATGACCCATCACCTGCACGGCACCGCCAATGTCGAGGCCATCGCCAACCTCGCCATCCTGCGCGGCATGCTCGGCAGGCCCCATGCCGGCCTCCTCCCGCTCCGCGGTCATTCCAACGTCCAGGGCATCGGCACTATCGGGGTCAAGCCGGTGCTGGCCGAGGATGTGCTGGCGCGCATGGAAGAGGCCTTCGGCGTGCGTTTCCCCGCCCAGCGGGGCCTCGACACCATGGGGTGCATCGAGGCCGCGCACCGGGGCGAGGTCGATGCTGCCGTCATCATGGGCGGCAACCTCTATGGCGCCACCCCCGACACCGCCTTTGCCGAGGAAGCCCTTTCCCGCATCGGGTTCAAGCTCTTCCTCACCACCACCCTCAACCAGGGCCACGTCCACGGCCTGGGCGAGGGCGAGACCCTCATCCTGCCGGTAACCGCGCGCGACGAGGAATGGGAGCCCACCACCCAGGAATCCATGTTCAACTTCGTCCGCCTCTCCGATGGCGGCATTCGCAGGCTCGGAAACGTGCGGCCCGAAAGCGCCATCCTGTGCGAACTGGGCGAGCGCATCCTGCCCGGTTCACCGGTGCCCTTCGCCCAGCTGCGCCGGCACGCCAGAATCCGCGATGCGATCGCCAGGACGATCCCCGGCATGGAGCAGCTCGCCGACATCGAAGTGGCCCGCCGCGAGTTCCACATCGCCAACCGCGTCCTCCACACGCCGCGCTTCGGCACGCCCGACGGCAAGGCCCACCTTGTGCCGACGCCCATGCCGACCCTGGCGGACACCCCGCTCCGGCTCGCCACAGTGCGCAGCGAGGGCCAGTTCAACACCATCATCTACGAGGAACGCGACAGCTACCGGCACGGAGCCGGCCGCGATGCCCTCTTTCTCAACCGCGACGACATGGCCGCCTTCGGTCTCAGCGAAGGCCAGCGCGTGCGCGTCACCTCCCGGACCGGCGCCATGGAGGCCACCGTCGTTTCCTTCGACCTGCCGCCCGGCAGCGCCCTGGCCTATTACCCGGAGGCCAATGTCCTGGTGGATACCGGCATCGACCCGCGCAGCCGCACCCCCGCCTTCAAGTCGGTCGGCATCAGCGTCGCGCCTCTTCCCGGCTGACCGGCGAAAATAATCCGTCCTTCCCCGTCCGAACGGAGAGTGACAGGCGCGTTTGCCTGGGGTCTTTGCGGCCGATCTGTCCAGCATCGCACCGTGAGAGGCACACATGTCCACTTTCTTCAGGATCGCAGCGCTCGCCGCAACGCTTGCCGCCATGCCGCTTCCCGGCCTCGCCCAGGATGGTGGGCTGCCCGGCGGCGCCTCCCAGCTCCAGGAAACCTATGACGACTGGCAGGTGACCTGCTCATCCCAGGGCGAACGCACCCTGTGCGCCATGGCGCAGAGCCAGATCGACGGCCAGAGCCGCCAGCGCGTGCTCGCCATCGAGATCAACGCCATCAGCGGCGACGGCGCATCGGGCGTCCTGTTGCTGCCCTTCGGCCTTGCCCTGGCCCAGCCCGTGGCGCTCCAGGTCGATGAAGGCGCCGGCACCGGCCCGCTGGCCTACCGCACCTGCCTGCCCGCCGGTTGCCTCGTGCCCCTGGCCTTCGACGGCGGCATGGTCGGTGCGCTGCGCGCCGGCACGGCGCTCAAGGTCGCGGCCATCGCCGATGGCGGCAAGCCGGCCGATTTCTCCGTTTCGCTCAAGGGCTTCAGCAAGGCCCTCGATCGCGTCGCGAGCCTCGCGCGCTAGCCGCGCCGATTGCGAACACAACGAGAACATGCCCTAATGCCGGACCCGTTTGCCGATCAGGATGATTCGCGTTGCCGGCACGATCCAGGACCCGGACCATAACCATGAGCGAGGCGCGCCGTATCTGGCTGCGCGCCCAGAGGCTCGATGAAGCCGCCCCCTTTGGCGACGGCCCCGCCGCCACGCGCCTCGCCACCGAGCACCTGGGCTACGTCCAGATCGACACCATCAACGTCATCGAGCGCAGCCACCACCACATCCTCTTCACCCGCATCCCCGGCTACCGGCGCGAGGATTTGCGCGCCGCCCAGAGCCAGGACAAGAGCATCTTCGAGTACTGGACGCACGCGCTCTCCTACGTCCCCACGCGCGACCTCGTCTATTTCCTGCCGGACATGAAGCAGCACAAGCTCACGCCCAGCCGCTGGTATGCCGACGCCAACCCCGACGACCTGCGGCGCATGCTGCGCACCATCCGCAGGGACGGCGCCATTTCGATCCGCGATATCGACGATGACGAACTCGTCGAGAAGGACCATCCCTGGGCCAGCCGCAAGCCCTCCAAGCGCGTCCTCCAGCTCGGGTTCTACAATGGCGACCTGACCATTTCCGAGCGCAACGGCATGGTCAAAACCTACGAGCTGATGGACCGCCACTTCACCTGGAACCGTCGCCCGCGCCCGGCCACCGACAAGCAGGTGAGCGCCTATTTCCTCGATCGCGCCCTGCGCAGCCAGGGCCTGGTCAGCCTGGATTCGGTGGCCTACATGAACGCCCCGCGCAAGCCGGCGATCAGGGAACTCATCGAGAGCCGCGTACGCCGCAAGCTCCTGGTGCCGGTCGAGATCGCCGGGCTCGAAAAGCCCGTCGCCTATTACGCCGCGCCTGAAACTCTCGACACCCTGCCCGAGGCGCCGGCCGCCCTCACCCACATCCTCTCCCCCTTCGATCCGCTGATCATCCAGCGCAAGCGCACCAGCGCCATCTTCGGGTACGACCACATATTCGAAGCCTACGTGCCCAAGGCCAAGCGCAGGTTCGGCTACTTCACCCTGCCCGTGATCGTGGGCGAGGACATCGTGGCCGCCATCGACCTCAAGACCGACCGTGCCGGGCGAAAACTCCTCGTCCAGAGCTGGACCTGGGTCGGTCCGGGCGAAGCCTCCCGCCACAAGCAGCCCATCGAGGAGGCGCTCGATCGCTTCACCGCTTTCCAGCTCGGCGACTAGGGGCGCGCCGCCGGAACTCTCACGAGCGAGCAGGCGTTGATTCCCATGGGCACGGGATTCCCTCCCCGCCCGTCATTTCCAACCCGCGAGGGAGGCGGAAGATGAAAGTCAAAGACGTTATGCACCAGGGCGCGACCTGGTTCGGCCCCGACACCAGCATCCGCGAAATCGCGCGCGCCATGCGCGACCAGGATATCGGCGCGGTGCCGATCGGCGAGAACGACCGGCTGATCGGCATGGTGACCGATCGCGACATCGTATGCCACGGCCTCGCCAACGGGCGCGACCTCGACCAGATGGTGGCGCGCGACGTCATGAGCGGCCCCATCCTCTACTGCCGCTCGGACGAAGACCTCGATGACGCCGCCCATTTCATGGAGATCAAGGGCGTGCGGCGCCTGCCGGTGATCGACACCAACAAGCGCATGGTGGGCATGCTCTCGCTTGGCGACATCGCGGCCTTTGCGACCCGCGACATGTCCGGCCAGGTCATCGAGGCGGTGAGCGCCCACCACGCCTGAATGCGAAAACGGCGCCCCGCGAGGGACGCCGTCTTCAAGCCTTGTCTGGATCGATCCGCTTAGTTGAAGCGGTAGCGCAGCGTGCCGCGCACTTCGTGGATCCAGTTGTTGTTGATGTTGTAGGCGTTGGTCATGTTCGGCGGCGTGTTGCCGATGGTCGGCAGGTAGACGCCGCGATAGCCCACATCGGCAACCATGGCGCCCATGTCGTAGGTCACGCCGGCCATCACGGCCCCGGCCGCCTCGAAGCTGTCGCCCCAGGCCCAGGCCGTGCCGTCGGCATTGTTGACCGTCGTATCGACCCATGCACCGCCCAGGCCCGCGCCGACATAGGCGCCGAAGCCGCCGGCCGAGCTCGAAAGACCCGAGAAGTTGAAGTCGTAATAGACGTTGGCGAGCGCCAGGCCGCCGCGCAGGTTGGCCTTGCGGCCATTGGCGAAGGCAAGGCCGGTATTGTTGAGGTAATCCAGCGTGACGTCGGCGCGCAGGCCGTTGCCCGCTTCGTAACCGAAGCCGGCGCCCAGGCTGTAGCCGTAGCCCTTGTCGTTAACGTCCATGCCGCAGGCGCAGACGTTTTCAAGGTTGCGAGCCCACCACAGATTGGCGCCCGCGCTGCCGCGCAGATAGAAAGACCCGGCGACACCGTAGTCCACATTGGGCACATCGATGACTGGCGGATAGTACGGCATATCAGCGGCCCGCACTGGGCCGATGGCGAGGGTGGCTACTGCCACCATGACCAATGCGATCAGCTTGCGCATTTTTCTTCGAATCCTTCGTAAGTGCCACGACGCAGTCGTTTCGAAGGGGACTATGCGGGGATTTTCTTAAAGCGGGCTTAACCTTAGCGCTTAACCCTAATGAAATCCTGCAGGGCGCGGATGCGGTGCATCCACGCCCGTCCGCCCGGCACTTGGGCGGGGGATTGGGTCAGGCGACCTGACGGATGACGCTGGTGATGTCTTCCACGATCGAGGCGACGAGATTCTTGTCGTCCGCCTCGCCCATCACGCGAATGACAGGCTCGGTGCCGGACTCGCGGATCACCAGCCGGCCGGCTGCGCCCAGCCTGGCGCGGGCCGCCTCGATGACCTCGACCACCTTCTTGTTCTCGAGCGGCTTGCCCTGCCCGTAGCGCACGCTCTGGAGCAGTTGCGGCACGGGCTGGAAGCGCGAGCAGATCTCGGAAACCGAGCCGCCCGTCTCCTTGACCACCGAGAGCAGTTGCAGCGCGGCCACCAGGCCATCGCCGGTAGTCGTGAAGTCCGAAAGGATGATGTGGCCCGACTGCTCGCCGCCGACATTGAAGCCCTTGGCGCGCATGGCTTCGAGCACGTACCGGTCGCCCACCTGCGTGCGCTCCAGCCCCAGGCCAAGCGTGGTGAGGTAACGCTCGAGCCCGAGATTGGACATGATCGTGGCCACGATCCCGCCGCCCTGCAGCTGGCCGCGGGCCAGCCAGGATGCGGCGATCACCGCCATGAACTGGTCCCCGTCCACCACCGTGCCGTTCTCATCCACGATGATCACGCGGTCGGCGTCGCCATCGAGTGCGATCCCGACGTCGGCGCGCAACTCCCGCACCTTGGCCGCCACCGCTTCGGGCGCGGTGGAGCCCACCTTGTGGTTGATGTTGAAGCCATCCGGCTCGACGCCGATGGTGAAAAGCTCCGCGCCCAGTTCCCAGAGCGCGGTGGGCGCGACCTTGTAGGCGGCGCCATTGGCGCAATCGAGCACCACGCGCAGGCCCGACAGGTCCGTGCGCTTGGGCAGCGTCCGCTTGGCATATTCGATATAGCGCGTGCGCGCCTCTTCGTCGCGATAGGCGCGCCCGATGCCTCGCCCCTGCTGCAGGCGCGGCGTGAGATCGGTGTTCATCAGCTCTTCGATCTGGGCTTCCACCTCGTCGGAGAGTTTGTAGCCATCCGGCCGGAAGAGCTTGATGCCGTTGTCGTCGAATGGATTGTGGGAGGCCGAGATCATCACGCCCAGGTCCGCCCGCAGGGATTGGGTGAGCATCGCCACGGCCGGCGTCGGCATCGGTCCGAGCAGGAACACGTCCATGCCCACCGCGGTGAACCCCGCCGTCAGCGCCGTCTCGATCATGTAGCCGGAGCGTCGCGTGTCCTTGCCGATCACCACGCGATGACGGTAATCGCCGCGCTGAAAGGCAATGCCGGTGGCCATGCCGACCTTAAGCGCCAGTTCCGGCGTCAGTTTCTTGCCGTTGGCCAACCCACGAATGCCATCGGTGCCGAAATATTGTCTCGCCATGTACTCGCCCACATCGGTTCGCGCGGCCGCAATATAGCGCCGCACCATCCCCCTACAACAGAATGTAATCGAGGTTATTAACGCAGGATCGGGGCAAAATCAGGGAGTAGTGGCGGCCTCGCCCGCAACGAAAAGGCCGCCCCGAAGGGCGGCCCTGTGTTTCTTTAGCTGCCGGGCTGGGGCTCGAGGCCCGAATCCGGCTCCGGCCCCGGGCGCTTGCGCACCGACTTGCCGGCCGAGGGAACGCCCGTCGACTTGGGGGCGGTGTCCGAGTCGCTTTCGCGGAACGGGCTCTGCCCGTTCATCAGCCCGCGGATCTCGTCGCCCGTCAGCGTCTCGTATTCGATCAGCGCCTTGGCGATGGTGTGCAGGTCATCGATGTATTCGCGAATGACCTTCTGGGCGGTGCCGTAGCCCTCTTCCACGAAGCGCTTCACTTCCGCATCGACGAGCTGCTGGGTCTCGTCGGACAGGTGCGTGTTGCGCTGCATCATCGAGCGGCCCAGGAACACTTCGTCCTGCGCATCGCCATAGAGCAGCGGGCCGAGCTTGTCCGACATGCCGAATTCGGTGGCCATGGCCCGGGCGAGCCCGGTGGCCATCTTGATGTCGGCCGAAGCGCCCGAGGTCACCTTGTCGTAGCCGAAGATCTCTTCCTCGGCCACGCGGCCACCCATGGCGACGGCGAGGTCGGCGTAGCACTTCTGGCGGGTCAGCGACACCTGGTCTTTTTCGGGCAGGCGCATCACCATGCCCAGCGCACGGCCGCGCGGGATGATCGTCGCCTTGTGGATCGGGTCGGACCCTTCCATCTTGATGGCAAGGAGAGCGTGGCCGGCCTCATGGTAGGCGGTCAGCTTCTTCTCTTCCTCGGAGATGGCGAGCGTCCGGCGCTCGGCACCCATCATGAGCTTGTCCTTGGCGTCCTCGAATTCGGCCATGGTGACGAAGCGCTTGTTGCGCCGCGCCGCCAGCAGCGCGCCTTCGTTGACCAGGTTCATGAGGTCCGCGCCCGAGAAACCCGGGGTACCGCGCGCCAGGACCTTGAGGTCCACGTCGGGAGCCAGCGGCACCTTGCGCACGTGCACCTTGAGGATGCGCTCGCGCCCGGTGACATCGGGATTGGGAACGACGACCTGGCGGTCGAAGCGGCCCGGACGCAGCAGCGCCGGGTCCAGGACGTCCGGACGGTTGGTCGCCGCGATCAGGATGATGCCTTCATTGGCCTCGAACCCGTCCATCTCGACCAGCAGCTGGTTGAGGGTCTGTTCGCGCTCGTCGTTACCGCCGCCCAGACCCGCGCCACGATGGCGGCCCACGGCGTCGATTTCGTCGATGAAGATGATGCACGGGGCATTCTTCTTGGCCTGGTCGAACATGTCGCGGACGCGGCTCGCGCCGACGCCGACGAACATTTCGACGAAGTCCGAACCGGAAATGGTGAAGAACGGCACATTGGCTTCGCCCGCGACCGAACGCGCCAGCAGCGTCTTACCCGTACCCGGAGGGCCCACCAGCAGCACGCCGCGCGGAATGCGTCCGCCCAGGCGCTGGAACTTGCCCGGATCGCGCAGGAATTCGACGATTTCCTCGAGGTCCTGCTTGGCTTCGTCCACGCCCGCCACGTCCTCGAACGTGACCTTGCCCTGCGTTTCGGTCAGCAGCTTGGCGCGCGACTTGCCGAAGCCCATGGCGCCGCCACGACCCCCACCCTGCATCTGCCGGATGAAGAAGAACCACACGCCGATGATGACGATGAACGGCAGCCAGGACGAGAGCAGGATCGACCAGAACGGGCTCCCCTCGGCGGCCTTGGCCGTGATCGAGACGCCGCGCTGTTCCAGCCGCGGCACGATATCGGCGCCGGCCGGAATGACGGTCTCGAACTTGGAGCCGTCGCTCAGCGTACCCGAAACAACGTTGTCGGTGATGGTGACGGACGAAACCTTGCCCGCGTCCACATCGCTCACGAACTGGCTGTAGCTCCTGTCGGCCACCGAAATCGAGCGGGTCGACGATTGAAAGACCTGGAACAGGCCCATCAACATGAAGAGGATAACCAGCCAGATGGCGAAGTTCCGAAAATTGCCGTTCATAAAATCCTGTCCCGGATGGCCGGCTGTTGGGAGGAGCCGGAAGATAGGCCGAATGTAAGGCCAGCAATTGGGCGTTACAAGGGCATGCGGTCCAGCCACTATGCCGCTTTTCGGTTAATGCGCAGTCACGTGTGCTTGTTGCTTCTATTCTGTAAGAAAAGTCACCCTGATGCGCTCGTCGAACGCATGGGTCCCCAGGGAAAGTACCTTGTCCTGGCCATCCACGACCATGGGCGAGGTGCGGATCGCCTCCATGGGCGCTGTGATGCGGAACCCGAAGAGTTCCTCCAGGTGCCGGCGCTGCCAGTATTCGGCCGGCACCACCGCCAGCCCGGCGGCCGATGACAAGTTCGCGATGAGGAACCGCTGGTCCCAGACGAACTCGGTCTGGGGGTCCAGCCGCATCTTTGGAAGCGAGGTCCGCCCCGGCTCGCGCGCCACCGAAATGATCCCACCCGCATTGCGCACCACGCAGCCGAGCACGGTGCGTGTTTTTGACACGTCCCCCGCCACCAGCGCTTCGCGCAGCCGTTCGACGACGCCGAGCGCGCGCGGCTTCTGCTGCCCGCCCACGATGCGCAGCACCCGCGCCAGGATGCGGTCGGCAATGGCCTTGGGCACCGCGGCGAATTGGTCGGCATCCACTTCGGCCGAACCGAACCCGTCCAGCCGCACGATTTCGGCAAAGCTGATATTGGCCGTCACCGCCAGCGCTTCCTCGGCCTGCGCCGCGCGCTGGGAGAACCGGTAGAGAGCGTCGGCGTCCAGCCCCAGCTCGGCGAGCCTGGGCAGCACCTTGCGCCACCGGACGCGCTCGTAATGCGGGTCGTTGTTGCTCGGGTCCTCGGCCGGGGTCATTCCCTCCGCTTCCACCGTCGCCCGCAGCACCTTCGGGTCCACCCCCAGCAGCGGCCGGAAGATCGGCACGCCCTCGACCAGCGAGAACGGCTGCATGGCCGAAAGCCCGTCGAGCCCCGACCCGTGCGCCAGGCGCATGAGCACCGTCTCGGCCTGGTCGTTGATGTGATGGGCGGTGAGCAGGATTTCCGCCCCGTCCTCGGCCATGGCCTGCCCGATCAGCCCGTAGCGCGCCAGCCGCGCCGCCTCCTGGACGCCCGCACCCGGCTTGGCGCCGGTCCACCGCAACGCGCGGGCCGGCAGCCCCAGCCGTTCGGCTTCGCGCACCACCATTTCGACCTCCAGCCGCGCTTCCGGGCGCAGGCCGTGATCGACGCTATAGACGATGATTGCGGGCGGATTGGCGATATCGCGGGCCCAGCGCCGCACCAGCACCATGAGCGCCAGGCTATCGGCCCCGCCCGAGACGGCCAGGCCGATGGCTTTGCACTGGGCAACCGGAGCGAGGGCCGCCGCCAGGCCTTCCGCCGTTACGCTGGCGGACATTGGGCTTTGACTTGCTCCTGGCTCAGCCGCGTTTTGAACGCCGCGGTGAGGTTGGTGTAGCGCTTGGAGACCTCGGCGAAGGTCCGGCAGGCGGTTTCGCGCTCATCGGCGCCGGCCAGCGCGATGCCGAGCTTGAGCAGCAGGTCGGGCGCCCGGGGCGAGCTGGGGAACTTCTGGTAGCCGTCCACCAGCACCTCGGCGGCATCGCCATAGGCATGCCGCTGCAGCAGCGCCTCGCCCAGCCAGTTGGTGGCATCGGCAGCCTGCGCGTTGTCCGGATAGAGCTCCAGGAACTGCTTGAACTGCTGTTCGGCGAACGAATAGTCGCCCTTCACGATCGCGTCGTACCCGGCATTGTACTGGGCCTCCGCGTCGCTCGGCGTCGCCTTGGTTCCGGCGGCGCGGTTGAGGTCGAGCGGCTCCTTGGGCGTGGTCGGCACGTCGAGCGAGCCCTGCGGCAAGGGGGTCAGCGGCGCGCCTTCGGCGCCTTCGCCCGTGCCCAGCAGCGGATCGTGCGAGAGCCCGATATCGTCCATCGGCTGCTCGTCGGCGCCCAGCACCGGGGCGTCGGCCGCCGCGCCGCCGTCCAGCGTCTGGATCGAACCCTGGGGGCATTGGTGTCGGCGGGGGTCTGCGGCGCCTCCCCGGAAGGCGTCACGCCTCCGGCTTGAGGAGCCGCCTCAGTTTTTCCCCCGGCACCGCCCTGGGGCGCCCCGGTGGCGCCGCCTTCAAGCTGCTGGAAGCGGTATTCGTTGTCCTCGTTCATCTTCTGGACGAGCGTCTGCATCTGCGCGAGCTGGAACTGCAGCCCTTCGACCTGGCCGGTCAGGGTGCGGATCTGCTCCTCGAGCTGCTGGATGCGCAGCGCCAGTTGCGCTTCCTGGGCGTTCTGGGCCACCAGGATGCGGTCCTGCCCGACCGCGGCATAGGGGGAAGCCGCCAGCGAAGCGGCCAGCAATGCGGCAATCGTAACCCGTTTGGCGAGGCCGCCCTGGGGTTTTGGGATTGTCACCACGTATGTCTCCAAAGAAAGCGCGTTGAATGGCGGGTAGGCCGCCACTTTACGAATGCAGCCAGCGGCATAAAGACAAATTTTGGCGAAAAAAGAAGCGCCGGGGCCATAAACGCGGCTCCCGGCGCCATTGCCTCCAGTACTCTGGAGTTAGCGGGCTATGCGGGGCGCGTCCTTACTGGACCACGGTCACCGCACGGCGATTCTGCGACCAGCAGGAAATGTCGTTACAGATCGCAACCGGACGTTCCTTGCCGAACGACTTGGACTGGATGCGCTGCGCGTTCACGCCCTGGCTGATGAGGTAGTTGACCACCACCTGGGCGCGGCGGGCGCCGAGGGCGAGGTTGTACTCACGCGTCCCGCGCTCGTCGGCATGGCCTTCGATCAGGATGCGGTAGTTGGTGTAGCGGTTGAGCCAGGCGGCCTGCTTGTTGAGGGTATCCTGGGCGGTCGGGGTGAGCGAGGAAGAGTCGGTCTCGAAGAACACGCGGTCACCCACGGTTACGAGGAATTCCTGCTGGCTGCCGGGCGAGGCGGCGCCGGGACCGAGATTGCCAACGCCGGTCGCCGGAGTGCGCGAGCACGCCGCGACCAGGGCCACCAGGGCGACAAGCGCAAACGTGCGCAAAATGCCGATAACGGGCGTCATAGAGTACTCCAAAGGGATCGAATTTAGCGTTGGTATTTACTGCGCGTTATCTTAAGGCCGCGTTCTCGGGAATGGTTAATCGGGGCTTATTCTGGCCGGAATGTGGCTGGAGGGGGCCGGATTCCCTGGGTGTTGCCGTTATGCACGGGAAAGGGCCCCGACAACGAAAAGGGGGGGCCTAAACCTCCCCCTAACCACTTGACCAGAAAGCGCTCGCTACCCGCGCAGCGGCGACCAGGCCGGGTCCGAAGCGAAGGTCTCGGTCGGGATCTTCTGGATGTTGCGTCCCCACACGTCCACGGTGTGGAGCGCCGGGCCGTCATTGCCGCCCGGATCCTGGAAGAACATGATGACGCGCCCGTTGGGCGCCCAGGTCGGCCCTTCCGCATGGAAGCTCGAGACCAGGATGCGCTCGTTCGATCCGTCCGGACGCATGATGCCGATCTGGAACTGGCCGCCCGACTGGCGGGTGAAGGCGATGAGGTCGCCCTTGGGGCTCCACACCGGGGTCGAGTAGGAGCCCTGCCCGTAGCTGATGCGGTTGGCCCCGCCTCCGCCCGCGTTCATCAGGTAGATCTGCGGGCTCCCGCCACGATCCGATTCGAACACGATCTGGCTGCCGTCGGGCGAATAGGAGGGGCTGGTGTCGATCGCCGCGCCGCTGGTGAGCTGCACAGGCTGCCCGCCCCCGATGGCGAGCGAATAGAGGTTGGTCGCCCCGCCCGCCTCGACCGAGAACGCGATCTGGCGCCCGTCGGGCGAGAAGCGCGGCGCGAAGGTCATCTGGCCGAACGAGCCCAGCCGCTGCTGCTGGCCGGTCGAGAGCTGGAGCAGGTAGACCTGCGGATTGCCCTCCTCGAAATTCATGTAGGCCACCATGTCCGCGTTGGGCGAGAAGCGCGGCGTCAGCGCCAGGGTGCGCCCATCGGTCAGGTACTGCGAGTTGGCCCCGTCCTGGTCCATGATCGCCAGGCGCTTGACGCGGTTGGCCTTGGGGCCGCTTTCGGCCGTATAGACCACGCGGGTATCGAAATAGCCGCCCTCGCCGGTGAGCGAGGTATAGATGGCGTCCGAGATGATATGGGCCACGCGCCGCCAGCTGTTGGCATCGGTCGCATAGGACTTGCCCACCACCTGGGCGCCCTGCGCCGTGTCCCACACGCGCACCGAGGACTGGATCTGCCCGCCGCGCTCGACCGCGCCCATGACCAGGGCATCGGCCCCCACGCCCTTCCACGAACCGAAATCGGGCGTTGCCTGCACATCGCCCACCTGGGTGGGCAGCGAGGCCGGGTCGAGCGGGTTGAACAGACCCGAGCGGCGCAAGTTCGCCCGCACGATATCGGCGATGTCGGCGCCGAACTGCGGATCGGACGAGGCGAAATTGGGGATGGCGATCGGCAGCGGCTGGAAGTCACCACCACCCACGGTGATCTGCACCAGGGCCGAGGCCGGGCGCGCCGCCAACATCGCAGCCGAGCCGGCTATGCCGAGCTTGAGCGCATTGCGCCGGGTCAAGAGAGTCATGGGTCTTCTCCAATCTGGCCGCACCCCGTGGGCGCGGCTCGTCTTTCCTGTCAGAACTGGGCCGGGTCGAAGTTCACTTCGAGCTGCTTCAGCTCATCGTATCTCTGGGCAACAAGGTTGTATGGACCGCAACGGACGACGGCGCGGATGGCTGCGTTGGCCAGGGCCTGTTCGATCGTGGTCGTGATGGTGCTCGACACCTGCGGGTTGCCCTGCACGGTGCCGTCCGGCGAAAAGTCGATGCGCAGCCGCACGATGGCATTGGCTTCCACCGCACCCGGCGGCACCGCCAGGCACGAGCGGATCTGGGCCACGAGAGCGTCGAGTTCGGACTGGGACAGGCGCGCCGCGGTGCCGGTCTGCTTGCCCAGCGTCGGCTCGCCCCCCTGCCCGGTCGTGCCGCCACGCGACTTCTCGTTGTTGATGATGTCCGAGATGCGATCCGCCGCGTCGACGGCCGCCTGCTGCTGCTTTTTCGCTTCGGCTTCCTTCTTGGCCTGCTCTTCCTTCTGCTTGGCCTCGGCCACGCGCTTGGCCTCTTCCTCGGCCTTCTTCTTGGCCGCGTCCTGCTGCTTTTTGAACTCGGCGCGCTTCTGCTCGAGATTGGCGACGCGCGCGGCCGGGGCCGGCGCGACTTCCTGGGGCGTCTCGGCGGGCGTGGGGGTCGAAAGCTCCGGCGTTTCAGGCGCTGGCGTCGGCTCGGGTTCCGGGGTCGGCTCGGGCGTCGGCGCCGGGGTGGGCTCGGACTGCTGGGCCTGGGCGGGTTCGGGGCGCGGCGCCGGCTCTACCGGGGTCGGCGGCGTCGAGGGCGTCGGGGTCGGATCGGGCTCGGGGTCCGGCTGCGGGGTCGGCGCGGTATTGATCGAAGGCGCCGGGGAAGGCGTCGGCGCGATCTCGGGCGTCGGCTGGTCTTCCTGGGTATTGCCCGTCGGCTTGGCGATTTCGGCCGGCTTGTCGTCCTGGACGATCGAAGGGGTGGGCGTTTCCACCACCTGGCTCTCCAGCGAGCCCATGCGGATATTGGTCACGTCCTCGACCGGCACCAGGTCGACCGCGATCGAGTCGACAGCTTCCGGACGCAACTCCTTGGCCCCGCTCAGTCCGAACAGGACCAGAGCGAGGAGGGCTGCGTGCGAAACTGCCGAGACCGCTACGCCGACCTTCATCGGATCACTGCCCCGTCGGCGCCTGTTCCGTGATGAGGCCGATATGGGTGTATCCGGCGCCCGAAAGCGCTCCCATGACCTTCATCACCGAACCGTAATTGGCCTGCATGTCGCCGCGCACATAGATGCGCTGCTCGAGCCCCTCGGTGGCCTGGGTGGCGAGGCGCGCCGTCAGTTCCTCGAACGGCACCGCGTCCTCCCCGATATAGGTGGCCCCATCGGTGGTCACCGTCACGGTCACCGGCTTGCTGTCGGTGTTCAGCTCCTTGGCCTGCGTCTTGGGCAGGTCGATGGGCACGCCCACCGTCATCAGCGGGGCGGCCACCATGAACACGATCAGCAGCACCAGCATCACGTCGACCATCGGCGTGACGTTGATGTCGCTCATCGGCCGGTTGCCGCTTCTGCGTCTGCCGCGCCGGCTGCCGCCGCCGCTGCCGCCAACTGCCATCCCCATCTTACTTGCCCCTGGCTTCGAGCTGACGCGAGAGGATGGTGGAGAATTCGTCGGCGAAGCCTTCGAGGCGCCCGGTCATCTTGTTGGCGTCGCTCGAAAGCTTGTTGTAGGCGATAACCGCCGGGATGGCGGCGACGAGGCCCAGCGCGGTCGCGAACAGCGCCTCGGCGATGCCGGGCGCCACGACGGCCAGGTTCGTGCTCTTGGAGGCGGCAATGGAGGTAAAGGCGTTCATGATGCCCCATACCGTACCAAAAAGGCCAACGAAGGGCGCCGCCGAGCCGACGGTGGCCAAAAAGCCGAGATTCTTTTCCAGCACGTCGCTTTCGCGGTTGATGGCGACGTCGAGCACCTTGTCGAGGCGCGCCTGCATGCCGATGAAGGAGGCCGCGTTCTGCTCGTGGCTGCGCTTCCACTCCTTCATGGCCGCTACGAACACCGCGCCGAAGCCGGGGCTCGGGCGGTCGGACTGGGCCTGGTAGAGCTCCTCGAGCGACTGGCCCGACCAGAAGACCCGCTCGAACCGCCCCATCTCGCGCCGGTAGCGCCCGTAGAGCATCGACTTGTCAACGATGATCGCCCAGCACCAGATCGATGCGGCCAATAGGGCCAGCATCACGAACTTGACGATCCAGTCGGCTTGTACAAACAGACCCCAGATAGAAATGTCGGAGTGCGTGGCTACAGCCCCGACCGCGTCCATGGCTTCCATGAATTGTCCTTTCGGCTCGGTCTTTATGCACTCAACCGGCCCTTGCTGCGGTCCGATGGGGTCGAAATGCGTCAAATTTAAGAGAAAAGCCCCGGCATTCCGGACCTTTGCCGGAGCCTTCATCCATTGCCGCAATTATGGTCAAGGATCGGTTAACAAGCCCCCAAGATGCAGCGGCAGCTTCCCTGCCATGGCGGCGGGAGCGCCGCAACCGTTTCACGCAGCCTTGAGGGGCTCAGGCCCTGAGCGCGGCGAGCATCGTCCGCGGCAGGCGCGCCGCGCCGCCGCCCACCTTGATCGCCACCACCTGGACGCTCGCGCGCGTCAGCACCACGCCGTCGCGCCGGATGGTCTGCTCGAGCAGCAGCCGCGCCCCCGAAAAGCTGGCGACCGCCGTCTCGACCTCGAGCAGGTCATCGATATGGGCCGCTCCCTCGAACTCGATCTGCATCGCGCGCACGGCAAAGGCGATCCCCTCGCCGGCCAGTTCGGCGTGGTGGATGCCCATGTCCCGCAGGAATTCGGTGCGCCCGCGTTCGAAGAACTTGAGGTAGGAAGCGTGGTAGACATTGCCCGAAAAGTCCGTGTCCTCGTAGTAGACACGCACGTTCATGCGGTGCGCCTGGCTCATTGCGGGGCCTTTCCAAGCAGTCCGATCGCGCCGCCCACGAGGAGCGGCGGCCCGTGGATATCGCGATTGGCGATGAGCACCAAGCCTCCACCGAAACAGGCCAGCGGAAAGATGAACCGGGCGAGGACCGGCACTGCCCTGCGCCGCGCCTGCCAGCTCGCCAGCGCCCCGATGAGCCCGCACACGGCCACCGAATTGCCGGCCCCGATGGGCTGCCAGAAGATTCCGGCGATCTCGCCGGAAAGGCCGCCGATCACATAGGCAGCGACCCAGATCCAGCGGCCGAGCACCAGCTCAACGAAGGTCCCCGCGATGGCAAGGGCGGTGAAATTGAAGACGATCTGGCGCGCCCCCTCGTCATGGACGAGCCAGGCGGTGACGAACCGCCAGGCCTCGCCATCCGCCACCATCGAGGGTTGCCGGCGCAGCGCCGGCACCACGCCCGGCCAGGCGAACTGGGCGGCTGTCACCAGCGTGGTGAGAACGAAGACCGAGACGGTCAGCCAGGGAAACCGCCCTGCCGCCCTCATGGCTCTCCTTCCGGCTCTTCGAAAAGGTTGGCCTGGATGCCCACGAACCCCTGCGGCACCGACACACCAAGGTGCTGGAAGGCCAGCGCGGTCAGCATGCGCCCGCGCGGCGTGCGCTGGATGAAACCCTGCTGGATGAGATAGGGCTCCACGATCTCCTCGATGGCGTCGCGCGGCTCGGAAAGCGCCGCCGCGATGGTCTCGATACCCACCGGCCCGCCGCCATAGAACTGGGCTATGGTGTTGAGATAGCGCCGGTCGAGCTGGTCGAGCCCGCGCGCGTCGACATCGAGGCGCAGCAAGGCCTTGTCGGCCACCGAGCGCGTGATCTCGCGGGCATTGTCGACCAGCGCGAAATCGACCACGCGCCGCAGCAGGCGCCCGGCGATGCGCGGGGTGCCGCGCGAGCGGCGCGCGATTTCCATCGCCCCGTCCGGCGCCATGCCGATCCCCATCAGCCGCGCGCCGCGCTCGACGATCAGCACCAGTTCCTCGGGCGTATAGAAATTGAGCCGGATCGGAATGCCGAAACGGTCACGCAGCGGCGTGGTCAGCAGCCCCGCGCGGGTGGTGGCGCCCACCAGCGTGAACTTGGCCAGGTCGATCCGCACCGAGCGGGCCGCCGGCCCCTCCCCGATGATGAGATCGAGCTGGAAATCCTCCATGGCCGGATAGAGGATTTCCTCGACCGCCGGGTTGAGCCGGTGGATCTCGTCGATGAAGAGCACGTCGCGCTCTTCGAGATTGGTGAGAAGCGCGGCCAGGTCCCCCGCCTTGGCGATGACCGGACCCGAGGTCGCGCGGAACCCCACGCCGAGCTCGCGCGCCACGATCTGGGCCAGCGTGGTCTTGCCCAGGCCCGGAGGCCCCACGAACAGCACGTGGTCGAGCGCCGCCTGGCGCTGGCGCGCCGCCGCGATGAACACTTCCAGGTTCGCCCGCGCCGCCGCCTGCCCGATGAACTCGGAAAAGCCGGACGGCCGCAGCGAGACGTCAAGCGCGTCGTCCCGGCCTGCTGTCGAGTTTGTAAGGTCTTCAGCCACGGGGCGCGGTCACTCTCTGGCGGTATGCGAATAGGTCGAACGGAATGGCGGTCACGAACTAAGCTCCCGCAGGCCGAGCCGGATGAGCTTTTCGGTGGCGGTGTCCTCGCCCTCCCTGCTCACTACGCGCGCCACGGCGGCGGAAGCCTGCGCACTCGAATACCCCAGATTGGTCAGCGCCGAAACCGCGTCGGCCACATTGGACGTAGCCACCCCCGCGCCCAGCGCCGACTGCAGCCCGAGCACGCCCGCATCGACCGCCCCGGTCGCCGGCACCTTGCCCTTGAGCTCGGTGACGATGCGCACCGCGAGCTTGGGCCCCACGCCCGAGGCCCGCCCCACCATCGCCTTGTCCTGGAGCGCGATGGCGCTCGAGAGCTCGGACGGCGTCAGTGCCGAAAGGATCGCCAGCGCCACGCGCGCGCCCACCCCCTGCACCGTCATCAGCAGGTTGAACCAGGCCTTCTCGGTCTCGCTGGCAAAGCCATAGAGGCGGATGAGATCCTCGCGCACCAGCATCTCGATGAAGACGACGGCGGCCTCTCCCACGCGCGGCAGCGCCGAGAGCGTCTTGGCCGAGCAATGCGCCTCGTAGCAGACCCCGTTGACGTCGATCAGCACGTGATCGTCCCCGAAGGCATCCACCAGTCCCTTGAGCTTGCCGATCATGCGCCCACCGCCAGCTTGCGGAAGGAGCGGTGATGGGCGTGGCAGATGGCGATCGCCAGCGCATCGGCGGCATCCGCGCCCTTGAACTCGGCAGTGGGCAACAGCGTCTTGACCATCAATTGCACCTGATCCTTGTCGGCATGTCCGGTGCCGACGATCGATTTCTTGACGAGATTGGCGGCGTATTCGCCCACCGGCAGCCCCAGCGAGGCGGGCGTCATCAGCGCGACGCCGCGCGCCTGCCCCAGCAGCAGCGCCGAGCGGGCGCCCTGGTTGACGAACGTCTCTTCCACCGCCGCCTCGTCCGGCCGATAGAGCCCGATGAGATCGGAGAGCGCCGAAAACAGATTGGCCAGCCGCTGGGCCAGGTCCGTCGTGGTAGGCGGCGTCACCGTTCCGGCGGCAACGAAGGCCAGCCGGTTGCCCGTACTTTCGATGATCCCCCAGCCGCAACGCCGCAGCCCGGGATCGATCCCGATGATTCGCACCGTACCTGTCATGACAAACTCTTAGTTGCGTCGGCCGAGCCTACCAAGAGCAAAGTGAACAAACCGGCAACAAGCTGTGGGAGATGCCGAAACGCTCAGCGGTTCTTCTGCACGATGCAGTTCGCCCCCGCCGCCGTCAGCCGGTCGCAAAGGGCGGCGGCCTCCTTGCGGCTGTCGCGGCCGATCATCGCCGAATAGCGCAGGCGCTTGCCGAAGCTGGGGTTGCGCACCTTGACCAGCAGCATCGCTTCCCCGCCCATGAGGTCGGCATGGCGCGCCCTGACGCGCTCGAACACCGCCTGCGCCTTGTCCGGCGAGAAATCCTGCCAGATCAGCACGCCCCAGGGGCGCCAGTCCGCGCTTTGCGGCAGAGCCCTGGGCATCGGCCGCGCGCTGGCCATTTCGATGCAGGCGTCCTGGAAGGACTTCTCGGTCGAAAGGTCGTAGTCGACGCGCCCCGCTTCCCCGTCGAGCCAATGCTCCACCGGATGCCCGGTGATGATCGCCACGTAGTCGCGCGTCTCGTAGGGGACGAACCCGTTGCCCGCCGTCACCCGCGCCAGCGCTCCCTCCCCGGCATTATAGGCCGCGGCGGCGAGCCCCAGGTTGCCGAAGCGTTCTTCGAGGAAATGCAGGTATTCGGCCGAGCGCGCCAGCGCCTCGGCCGGATCGAAGGCGTCCCGCACGCCCCGGATCCGCCCGGTCCCCGGCATGAACTGGGCGATGCCCTCGGCGCCGGCCGGACTCACCGCTGCCGGATCGAACCGGCTTTCCTGCCAGATGAGCCGCGCCAGGAACCCCTTGGGCAGGCGCCAGACATTGGCGAAGGTCGATATGGCCCGGCAGACATCGGCATCGAAGGTGGCGAGCGAGATGCAGATGTCGCGTTGGCGGCCGTCGTCGCGGGTCAGGGTATGGCAGAACCGCTCGTTTGCCGGCGCTGCCGCGCGCACCGGCCCCTGTGCCTCCACCAGCAGGAGGCCGGCCACCAACAATGTCGTCCAGATCCGCAATTTGCCCTCCGGCTGACACCGTCATTGTCGGCACCGGTGCGGCGAAGGCAAGGCCCCTAGATGGGGCCCTCCTGTTCGTTGCGGGCCCAGTTGTCGAGCACGGCCTGCTGCATGTCGAGCTGCTCGAGCGTCTCGCGCAGGAACTCGTCGTCGAGCCGGCGCGCGTCGCGGGCGGCGATGAGGGCGGCGCGGCGGGCCATCAGCACTTCCTGGCCCAGCTCGATCATCAGCGGCCCGCGCCGGCCGCTCTCGGCGGTCTTGGCCTCGTCATGCTCGAGCCGGGAGCGCTCCTTCATCAGCTCGGCGATCTTGCGCCCTTCCTCGCTCGTCTGCCGTTCGGCGAAACGGTTGACGGTTTCGAGCGCCGCCTCGCGGCTGATCTGGCGCGCCAGCTTCTGCTGCCGCTCCAGTTCCTCCGCTTCGTTCGGATCGACCAGGTCAAGCGCCCGGATGAGCCAGGGCAGCGTCAGCCCCTGCACCAGCAGCGTGCCGATCGTCACCACGAACGCCACGGTCTGGATGACCGGGCGCTGCGGAAACGGATCGCCCGAAAGGGTGAAATAGGGAATACCGGCCGCCGCGGCGAGCGTCACCACGCCCCGCATGCCGCTCCATGCAACGACCAGGTTCTCCTTCCAGGTGAAGGGTTCGGCCGGGCGATGGCGTCCGCGCGGGCCCCCACGGGGCGGTCGTTCCCGGATGCGCGCGCCGCGCAGGCGTGAAAGATAGCCGCTCACCCCCACCCAGGCGATGCGCACCCCGATCACCGCGACCAGCACCAGCAGCGAGAAACCGAAGACCTGCCAGAAGTCGTATCCGGCCGCGAACGTATCCTCGACAACGAACCGCAATTGCAGCCCGATATAGGCGAAGACGAAGGCATCGAGCAGCGCATCGACCGTCTTCCAGAACTCGCGCTCCTGGATGCGTTCGGAATAGTCGGCCTCGGCCGCATTGTGGCCGAGCGAGAAGCCGGCCGCGACCACCGCCATCACCCCGGACCCGCCCAGTTCCTCGGCCGCGATATAGGCGGTGAAGGGTACGGCAACCGTGAGGACGGTCGCCAGCGACGGACTGTTGACCGAGAGCCTGATGCGATGCACCAGCATGCCCAGGATGACGCCGAACCCCGCCCCGACGACAGCCCGGTAGAGGAAGAACAGCACCACGTTGTCGGTGGCCAGGTGCACGCCCGTCACCGCCGCAGTGGTCAGGCTGAAAAGCGTCAGCGCCGCCGCATCGTTGATGAGGCTTTCGCCCTTGAGCACCGTCATCAGCCGGCTGGGCAGGTGCAACTGGCGCGCGATGGCCACCGCGCTTACCGCGTCTGGCGGCGACACCACCGCCCCCAGCACCAGCGCCGCCGGCAACGACAGGAACGAGCCGACGCCGAACGCGATCCAGCCGACCGCGAAGGTCGTCACCACGACCAGGAACACCCCCAGGTTGACGATCGAGCCGAGCCTCTTGATGAAGCTTTCGAACGAGAATTCGGTGGCCGCCGAGAACAGCAGCGGCGGCACCACGATCGTCAGGATCACCTCCGGATCGAGCTCGAGCCGGGGCAATCCGGGAATATAGGAGGCGACCAGCCCCAGGGCGACGATCAGCAGCGGCGCCTGGATGCCCTTGCCCTCGGCGAAGATGGAGATGGCGATGGCGCCGATGACGACGATCAGGAGCTGGGAAAACATGCCTGCCTTCCAATGGGGGCGTTTGATAAAGCGATAGTGAAGCAGCCGGTTTTTGGAAAGAACCGCTTTGCGCCGGGGTGGGTAACGCACTATATCAGTGAAGCTGCCCGGCGCGTGTTGGATCATCATTTCCCCGGGGCCTTATCGATCCTTAAGGGAGCTGTCCCTGACCGGGCCCGTGGGTCCGGACATACGGCGCCCACCTACGTGAGTAGGTTCCCGGGATCGCATATCCCACGGCCAGGGCGGCACCTGATTCTACCGAGGGTGCGGCCGCAGCCGATGACCGACGACATGATCGAAGAGGCCAAGGCCGCCCTGCGCACGCGCGCTCACGCCCAGCGCGACGCGATCGGCCATGATGCCCGCGTCGATGCCGGCAAGGCCGTCGCGGCGCACTTCTTCGACGGCATCGTTCTCGATCCCGGCGCCATCGTCGCCGCCTACTGGCCGATCCGCGACGAGCTCGACTGCCAGCCCATCATCATTCGCCTCATGGATAGCGGCCAGCCGGTCTGCCTGCCCGTGGTGCTGGGCGATGCCGAGCCGCTCGAAATGCGCCTCTGGCAGGAGGGGGCGGCTCTCTATCCGGCGGGCTTCGGCACCCTGGCGCCCGAAGACAGCGCCCCCAAGGTCGAGCCCGACGTCATCCTCGTGCCCCTGCTCGGTTTCGACAAGCACGGCACGCGCCTGGGCTATGGCGGCGGCTATTACGACCGCACCCTGGCGGGACTGGCCAGGCGGCCCAAGCTCATCGGGCTCGCCTTCGCTGCCCAGGAGTGCCCCGAGATCCCGCGCGAGGACCATGACGTCCCTCTCGATGCCGTCGTGACCGAGAACGGCGTCACCATGTTTGGAAACCAGGACGAGCGATGAGACTATTGTTTTTGGGTGACGTCGTCGGCAAGTCGGGCCGCGACGCCGTCAGCGATCGCCTGCCGGGCATCATCGAGCGCTACGGCTTCGATTTCGTCGTGGTCAACGGCGAGAATGCCAGCCACGGCCGTGGCCTCACCGAATCCCATTTCAACGGCATCCGCGATGCGGGCGCCGATATCGTCACCCTCGGTGACCACGCCTTCGACCAGCGCGAGACCCTCGTCTATATCGAACGCGAGAGCACCCTCATCCGGCCCATCAACATGCCCCCCGGCACGCCTGGGCGCGGCGCCATGTTCGTGGAAAGCCGTAATGGTTTTCGCGTGCTGGTGATCAATGCCCTGGGCCGCGTCTTCATGGACCCGATCGACGATCCCTTCCGCGCCGTCGAGGCGGCGGTGGCGGCATGCCCGCTCGGTGAACAGGCTGACGCGATTGTCGTCGATTTCCATACCGAAGCCACGTCCGAGATCCAGGGCATGGGGCATTTCCTCGACGGCAAGGTCACGCTCGTCGTCGGCACCCACACCCATATCCCCACCAGCGACCATCGCATCCTGCGCGGCGGCACGGCCCTGATGGCCGACGCGGGCATGTGCGGCGATTTCGATTCCGTGATCGGCGTGGACGCCGAGGAACCGGTCAACCGCTTCCTCACCGGCGTACCCCAGGGGCGGTTCACCCCGGCCGAGGGCGAGGCCACCCTCTGCGGCATCGCCGTCGAGACCGATCCGGGCACCGGCCTTGCCTCCCGGATCAGCCCGGTGCGGATCGGCGGCTCGCTCAGTCAGGCCTTTCCCGAGTTTTAAAGGCGGACGGCTTCACAATCGGCCTCCCCTTGCCTATAACGCCCCACCGAATTCCTGCATCTTTCGAAGGATTACCGAATGGCCGGCCATTCGCATGCCAAGAACATTATGCATCGCAAGGGCAAGAGCGATGCGGCGCGCTCGAAGGTTTTCTCCAAGCTGGCGCGTGAAATCACCGTCGCTGCCAAGCTCGGCGTGCCCGATCCCGCTTTCAATGCCCGCCTGCGCCTGGCAGTCGCCAACGCCAAGTCCCAGTCCATGCCCAAGGACAATATCGAGCGCGCCATCAAGAAGGCCGCCGGCTCGGACGGCGAGAACTATGATGAGGTGCGCTACGAGGGCTACGGCCCCGGTGGCGTCGCCGTCATCGTCGAGGCCCTGACCGACAACCGCAACCGCACCGCCTCGAACGTGCGCTCGACCTTCTCCAAGAATGGCGGCGCGCTCGGTGAAACCAATTCGGTTTCCTTCATGTTCGATCGCGTCGGCGAAATCGTCTATCCGCTCTCGGCGGGCGATGCGGACAAGGTCATGGAAGCGGCCATCGAGGCCGGCGCCGAGGATGTTGAGACCGACGAGGACGAAGAGGATGGTGGCCACACCATCTACACGACCTTCGAGACCATGGGCGAAGTTGCCGCCGCGCTCGAAAAGACCCTTGGGGAAGCGGAGTCCGTCAAGGCCATCTGGCGGCCGCAGAACGAGACCCCGGTCGACGCCGAGAAGGGCGCCACGCTCCTCAAGCTGATCTCGATCCTCGAGGAAGACGACGACGTCCAGAATGTCTACGCCAACTTCGACATCTCCGATGAGGACATGGCCAAGATCGGCGTCTGATTTCATTCAAATTTTATCGATTTGAAAGGCGCGTTCGGGGCAACCGGACGCGCTTTTTCTATTTAATTTCAAATAGTTAGACTATAGCGACCTGGCGCTGCAGGGCCGCGGCGGCCACCACTTCCACCCGATTCCGCCCGAAACGCTTTGCCTGGTAGAGGCTGCGGTCGGCCTGCCGGAAAAGATCGGTGAAGCCGATCCCGGTCTCGAAGACTGCGCCTCCCACGCTCACCGAAAGCTGGCTGGCCTGCCCGGTCGGCGCGAAGACCGCCAGGTTGATGGCCTTGCGGATGCGCTCGGCGAGCGAGGTGGCCGTGTCCATGTCCACCCCGGGCAGGAACACGCCGAATTCCTCGCCCCCGAGGCGTCCCACCAGATCGCCCGAACGCAGGATGGCGCGGATGGAGCGCGCGATGATGGTCAGCGCCTCGTCCCCGTGGTGATGGCCGAACCGGTCGTTGATCGATTTGAAGTTGTCCGCATCGATCACCAGCAGCGCCCCGCGCTGGCCACACGGACTTCCCACCTCGAGAAACCGGTCGATCTCCCGAGCGAAGGCGCCGCGGTTGAGAACATCGGTCAGGCTGTCGGTGGAGGCGTCTCTGCTCAGCCGCCGGTTGGCGCAGCGCAGCGCCACGATCTTGAGCGTCATGAACAGGAACAATGGCGGCGCCACCAGCAGCGGCATCACGATTGCACTGGTGAACGCCTGCTGCATGGCACGGGGTTCGAGCCCGAAAAATGCGGCGCGCATATAGATCAGACCGAACAGCATGCAGCCCAGGGTGCCCAGTGCCGTCCAGCCGATCACGAAGAGCCAGTCACGTGCCGTCGTCTGCTTGAATCGTTCGAGCATCAGGACTTCTCCGAGGGACGGCGGGACCCTAGGCTTGCCCATATAACGAGGTGTTGACCGGATCGATGCAATTGTATGCATCGCCCGCTTTTTCCCCTCTAAACCAATGGTATCGAAATCAATTGGGCGCCTGGCCGGTCTCGTCGATGGCGGTGGCGATGGCCTCGACCTTCCGCGCGGTCTCCGAGAGCTTCTTGGCGAACCGCGCTTCGAGCTCCTGGGCCTCCTGGGCGATGTGCTGGCCGGCATGGGTCAGCTCGGCCACTTCCTTCTGCAGGGTCGCGATCCGCTTCTCGGCTTCCTCGAGTTCATCGAGCGCCGCGATGCCCGCCATCACCGTCAGCCGGTTGTCGCCGATCTCGCCGAAAGCGTTCTTGAGATTGTCGATCGAGCGGTTGAAGCGATCGGCAAGCGCGATGAGGTGCGGCTCCTGCCCCTCTTCGCAGGCCATCCGGTACTTGCGGCCATTGATCTCTACATTGACCTCGGGCATTTCCGCCTCACTTCGTCAGGACTTCGCGCACCGTTTCCATGGCATCGACCAGGCGTCGGGACACTTCGTGCGCACTGTCATCGAGCCGCTTGGCCTTGGCCGAGGCCTTGTCCAGCTCACCGGCCAGCCGGGCGCGGTCGCGCACCAGTTGCTGGGTGTCGGCCTCGATGCGATTGAGCGCACGCATGCGCCCGTTGAGGCTTCTCACGCTCGCCTCGAGCCTGCCCACCGCGCGATCGAGTCGCGCAGACGCGCTTTCATAGCCGTCTTCAAGGGTTGTATCGCCCATTTCGGCTCCCCCGCCGCAATTTCGAATCCGCCACATCACTAAGCCCCAGCGCTCGGGCCAAAGCAACTGGCAGACCCCAGTGCTGCTAGGCTGACACGCCATTTCCGGCGCGATCAAGGCAGCGTGAACGCGCAGAGGAACCAAAGACCCTCTTTCGTTGACTCGATACCGGAACCTGCTATGCCTCGAACCCCGCTGGACCAGGCTGCATGCCGGTTCAAGAGTCCAGGTTTCTCCGAGGGAAGAGCAGGAAATTCGATGACCAATACCGCCCAGCAGAACGATATGGCCAACGCCATCCGGTCCTTGTCCATGGATGCTGTGGAAAAAGCCAATTCCGGTCACCCGGGCCTGCCCATGGGCTGCGCCGATATCGCCACGGTGCTGTTCACCAAGGTCATGAAGTTCGATCCGGCCAACCCCAAGTGGGCTGACCGCGACCGCTTCATCCTCTCTGCCGGCCACGGCTCGATGCTGCTCTACTCCTCGCTCTACCTGCTCGGGTACGGCGACATGACCCTCGACCAGATCAAGAATTTCCGCCAGCTCGGTTCCAAGACCGCCGGCCACCCCGAATACGGCTTTGCCCAGGGCATCGAGACCACCACCGGCCCCCTCGGCCAGGGCATCGGCAACTCGGTCGGCTTCGCCGTGGCCGAAGCCAAGCTCGCCGCCGAGTTCGGCTCGGACCTGGTCGATCACCACACCTGGGTGCTGGCCGGCGACGGGTGCCTGATGGAAGGCATCTCCCAGGAAGCCATTTCGCTGGCCGGGCACCTCAAGCTCAACAAGCTGGTGGTGATCTGGGACAACAACGGCATCACCATCGACGGCAAGGTGTCGAACGCCGACTCCACCGACCAGATCGCCCGCTTCCACGCCTGCGGCTGGAACACCATCGAGATCGACGGCCATGACCAGGCCCAGATCGAAAAGGCCCTGCTCGACGCCAAGAAGAGCGACAAGCCGACCCTGATCGCGGCCAGGACCACGATCGGCTTCGGCGCGCCCAAGAAGGCCGGCACCGAAAAGGTCCACGGTTCGCCCCTGGGCGCCGAGGAACTGGCCGGCGCCAAGGCCGCGCTCGGCATCACCTACCCGGCTTTCGAGGTTCCGGCCGAAATCATCAACGCCTGGCGCGCCGCCGGCACCCGCTCGCAGAACATCCGCGGCGAATGGGAAGCCCGCCTCGCCAAGTCCGACAAGCGCGCCGAGTTCGAGCGCCGCATGGCCGGCGACCTGCCGTCCGATTACGCGGCGGCCATGGACGCCTTCAAGAAGAAGCTCGCCGAGGACAAGCCCAAGGTCGCGTCGCGCAAGGCCAGCCAGAACGCCCTCGACGTCATCAATGCGGTGGTTCCGGAAACCGTGGGCGGCTCGGCTGACCTCACCGGCTCCAACCTTACCAACACGCCCCAGACCCTGCCCTTCACCGATGCAGACCGCACCGGCCGCTACATGCGCTACGGCATCCGCGAGCATGAAATGGCTGCGGCCATGAACGGTATCGCGCTCCATGGCGGCTATATCCCCTATGGCGGCACGTTCCTGGTCTTCACCGACTATGCGCGTCCGGCCATCCGCCTCTCGGCTCTCATGGAACAGCGCGTCATCTACGTGATGACCCACGATTCCATCGGCCTGGGCGAAGACGGCCCGACCCACCAGCCCGTGGAACACCTCTCGGCCCTGCGCGCCATTCCCGAGCTCCTGGTGCTGCGTCCCGCCGACGCCACCGAGACGCTCGAATGCTGGCAGATCGCGCTCGAGCACAAGGATCGCCCCTCGATCCTCGCCCTCTCGCGCCAGAACCTGCCGGCCCTGCGCACCGAATACGTCAAGGAAAACCTCTCGGCCAAGGGCGCCTACAAGATCGCCGGCGACGACAATGCCGACGCCGTGATCTTCGCCACGGGCTCCGAAGTCTCGATCGCTGTCGAGGCCCAGAAGCAGCTCGCCGAAAAGGGCGTGTCCGCCAAGGTCGTCTCGGTGCCGAGCATGGAGCTCTTTGCCAAGCAGTCGGACGCCTACCGCGCTTCGATCCTGGGCAATGCCAAGGCCCGCGTGGCGGTGGAAGCGGGCATCTCGATGAGCTGGGACAAGCTCCTCGGCGACAAGGGCCGGTTCGTGGGCATGCACGGCTTCGGCGCGTCCGCCCCGGCCGAAGCCCTCTACGAACACTTCGGCATCACGGCCAACGCCGTTGTTGAAGCCGTCACGGCACAGTTGTAAGAGAGGCGCTTTCTAGCGCCTCCCTCCGTTACCTTTTCTGCCCTCAAGGAGCACGTCATGGCAGTTCGCGTCGCCATCAATGGATTTGGCCGTATCGGCCGCAACGTTCTGCGGGCGATCATCGAAAGTGGCCGCACCGACATCGAAGTGGTCGCCATCAACGATCTCGGCCCGGTGGAAACCAACGCCCACCTCCTGCGCTTCGACTCGGTCCATGGCCGCTTTCCGCATGACGTGAAGGTCGTCGGCGACACCATCGACGTGGGCCGCGGCCCCATCAAGGTGACCGCCGTCAAGAACCCGGCCGAGCTGCCGCACAAGGACCTGGGCGTCGATATCGCGCTCGAGTGCACGGGCATCTTCACCGCCCGCGACAAGGCCGCGCTGCACCTGGAAGCCGGTGCCAAGAAGGTGCTGGTCTCCGCCCCCTCCGAAGGCGCCGACCTCACCGTCGTCTACGGCATCAACGACGCCAAGCTGGGCAAGGAGCACATCGTCGTCTCCAACGCCTCGTGCACGACCAACTGCCTGGCCCCGCTGGCTTTCGTGCTCAACGAGACGTTCGGCATCGAAAAGGGAATGATGACCACCATCCATTCCTATACCGGTGACCAGCCGACCCTCGACACCATGCACAAGGATCTCTATCGCGGCCGTGCCGCCGCGCTCTCGCAGATCCCGACCTCGACCGGCGCCGCCAAGGCCATCGGCCTGGTGCTCCCCGAGCTCAAGGGCAAGCTCGATGGCGTCTCGGTGCGCGTGCCGACCCCGAACGTGTCGCTCGTCGACTTCAAGTTCATCGCCAAGCGCAAGGTCACTGCCGACGAGGTCAACCAGGCCCTGATCCAGGCCGCCGACGGCAAGCTCAAGGGCATCCTGGGCTACACCCGCTTCCCCAACGTCTCGATCGACTTCAACCACGACTCGCACTCCTCGACCGTGGCGCTCGACCAGACCAAGGTCATGGAAGGCGACTTCGTCTCGGTGCTGTCCTGGTACGACAACGAATGGGGCTTCTCCAACCGCATGGCCGATACCGCCGTGGCCCTGGGCAAGACGCTCTGAGCCGATAGGCCCGACTGAATTGGTGATGGGCCGGCAACTTGCCGGCCCTTTGCTTTTGCGGCACGCCACCGCAGTCGCGGTCACCGCGCCGCAAACCCACTGCCTCCTCCCCGGCGCAGGCCGGGAAGAGGGACTAACGATGCCGAAGCGCCGCCTTCGCCGGCAGGTCTCCCTCCCCCTTGTGGGGAGGGAACAAGGGTGGGGGGAGAAGCAACCTCGGTGTCCCAGGCAGATCCCGAGACAACGACAATCATCCTTCCCCGTCGTCTTCCCGTAACACCCCGCCCCTATCCTCCACCCCGTTGATTCGTTGCGGGGGCAGCGGCGTGCGGGATCTCAAGAGACTTCTGACGGGAACCGTCCTGGCCGGGAGCGCCATCGGCGGATGGTTCCACCAGCCCGCCTGGCTGCTTGCGCCGGCCGCCGTTTCCCTTCTCTTCCTCCTCCTCGAAGACCGCGCCGTGAGAGGCCAGATCGGTGCCGCAGCCTGGGCCAGCGAGGGCTATGCGCGGTTTCTTGTGGGGACGAACCTGTCGCTGTTGCTGCGTAACGCTATTCTGAACGCTGCAATCCTTGCTATAGCATCGGCATTGCATTCAGCGCTTGGTGGATAGACTTATGGCCGGTTTCAAGACCCTCGGCGACCTTGACCTCAAGGGAAAGCGCGTGCTGCTGCGCGCCGATCTCAACGTACCCGTCGCCGACGGCAAGGTGACCGATGCCACCCGCATCGAGCGCATCGTCCCCACCATCCGCGAGATCATCAAGGCGGACGGCAAGGTCATCCTGCTCTCCCATTTCGGCCGCCCAAAGGGCAAGGTCGACCCGCAATATTCGCTCGAGCAGGTCGCCTCGACCGTCGCTGACGTTACCGGCCATCCCGTCGGCTTCGTCGCCACCGACTGGGTGGACGTCTCCGATGCCAAGGCAGCCATCGACGGCGCGCCGGCCGGCAGCATCCTGCTGCTCGAAAACACCCGCTTCCATCCGGGCGAGGAAGCCAACGACGTCGAGCTGGCCAAGCGCATGGCCAGCCTTGGCGACGTCTATGTCAACGACGCCTTTTCAGCCGCGCACCGCGCCCACGCCTCCACCGAAGCCCTGGCGCACCTGCTGCCGGCGGCGGCGGGCCTGGCCATGCAGGCCGAACTAGAAGCCCTTGAGGCCGGGCTGGGCAACCCCAAGAAGCCGGTCATCGCCATCGTGGGCGGCGCCAAGGTTTCGACCAAGATCGACCTGCTTGAAAACCTCGTGACCAAGGTCGACGGCCTCGTCATCGGCGGCGGCATGGCCAATACGTTCCTGCACGCTATGGGCTATGGCATCGGCAAGTCGCTGGCCGAAAAGGATCTGGCCGAGACCGCCAACCGCATCATGGAAACCGCCGAAAAGCACAAGTGCGCCATCATCCTGCCCATCGACGGAGCGGTGGCGTGGCACTTCGAGGCCAACGCGCCCCACCGCTTCTATGGCGTGGACGCCGTTGATCCTGAAGGCATGATCCTCGATGTCGGCCCCTCCTCGATTGAGCGCATCCAGGGCGCGATCGACGATGCCTCGACCGTCGTCTGGAACGGCCCGCTCGGCGCCTTCGAGATCGCCCCCTTCGATACCGGCACCGTCGAAGTCGCCCGCCACGTGGCAGCGCGCACCAAGGCCGGCAAGCTGGTTTCCGTGGCCGGTGGCGGCGATACCGTCGCCGCGCTTGCCCATGCCGGGGTCAAGGACGAGTTCACCTATGTTTCGACCGCCGGTGGCGCCTTCCTCGAATGGATGGAGGGCAAGCCCCTGCCGGGCGTGGAGGCTCTCAAGACGGCCTAGGCCGTCTACACGCCTTCCGGCTTAAATCGAACGTCTAATCGACGCTTCGCGGGCTGCCAGCATAATTTCGCGTCATCCAGTTCTCTTGAGGGTGACCTACATGCCGGCCATGTCGTTGAATGCCATTGCTCGAAAGCTAGTCGAGCCGGGCAAGGGCATTCTCGCCGCCGACGAATCCGAACCGACGATCGCCAAGCGTTTCGCGGCGATCGGCATCGGCAACACGCCCGAGCTGCGCCGCGATTACCGCGAGATGCTGTTCCGCTCGCGCGAGGCGATGACCAAGTACATCTCGGGCGCCATCCTCACCGAGGAAACGCTCAAGCAGGACGGTGCCGACGGCACCGCCTTCATCGCGCTCCTCGCCGATAGCGACGTCATCCCGGGCATCAAGGTCGATCGCGGCACTTTCCCGATGCCGGGTACCGATGGCGAAAAGATCACCGAAGGCCTCGATGGCCTGCGCCAGCGCCTGGCCGAATACGCAGCCCTGGGCGCCGGCTTTGCCAAGTGGCGCGCCGTCATCACCATTGCCGAGCAGGCCCCGACCCGCAACGCAATGCGCGCCAATGCCCATGCCCTCGCCCGTTACGCCATGCTCTGCCAGGAAGCCGGCATCGTGCCGGTGGTCGAGCCGGAAGTCGTCGGCGACGGCGAGCCGGGCGACCACTCCATCGAGCGCTGCCAGGAAGTGACCGAGGAAACCCTCGAAACCGTCTTCAAGGAACTCCGCCTCGCCGGCGTCGACTTCACCGGCATGCTGCTCAAGCCGAACATGGTTCTCGCCGGCCACAAGGCCGAGCGCCAGGCCGATGTCGAGGAAGTTGCGCGCCGCACCGTCGAGACGCTGCG
Source organism: Youhaiella tibetensis (assembly GCF_008000755.1). Taxonomy (NCBI): domain Bacteria; kingdom Pseudomonadati; phylum Pseudomonadota; class Alphaproteobacteria; order Hyphomicrobiales; family Devosiaceae; genus Paradevosia; species Paradevosia tibetensis. The sequence goes on from NZ_CP041690.1 coordinate 3,684,758, forward strand.
CGCCACCGTTCCCGCCTCGGTCCCGGGCATCGCCTTCCTTTCGGGCGGCCAGACCGATGAGGAAGCCACCGCGCACCTCAGTGCCATGAACCGCCTGCCGGGCCTACCCTGGAACGTGACGTTCTCCTATGGCCGCGCCCTGCAGAATGCGGCGCTTCGCCTCTGGGCCGGGCGCGCCGAGAACATCGTGGGCGCCCAGGCCGCTTTCGCTCATCGGGCCCGCATGAACAGCCTGGCTTCGCTAGGCGAATGGCAGGGCGATCTCGATCGCGCCGCCTGATCGCACAGCAATCCCGACACGTTGATGGCGCTGGCCCTTGCCAGCGACCCTTTTCTTGACAAAATGCGCGGCCACTCAACGGCCGCGTCATTTTGTAAGAAAAAGTACATGTCAGCCCAGATCTTCCTTGTCGCCCCCGCCGATGCGGACATCGCCGCGTTCGCCCCGATCCTGGAGGGCGCGCTGGCCTCGGTCCCCGTTTCGGCCCTGTTCCTGCCGCGCGGCGCCCGCAGCGAGAATGCGTACAAGGATTTCGTCAAGACGGTCGCTCCGATCGCGCAGTCCGAGGGCTGCGCCGTGTTGATCGAAGGCGAACCGGGCTGGGTGCGCACCCTGGGCGCGGACGGGCTGCATGTCTTCGGTTCGGCCAAGGCGCTGCCCGCCACGCGAGAGGCCGCCGCCGCCCTCAAGCCGCAGATGATCGTGGGGGCCGGTCCGGCCGCCAGCCGGCACGACGCCATGGGGCTGGGCGAACTCGATATCGACTACGTCCTTTTCGGCCCGCTCGAGGGCGCGCTGTCCGCCGAAGCGCGGGACATGGCTTCCTGGTGGGCCCAGACCATGGAAGTGCCCGCCGTTCTCTCCGACCCGCAGGCCGATGGCGAAACTGCCGACGCGGCCGGCTGCGAATTCCTGGCCGTGGGTGAAAGCGTCTGGAAAGCGCCACAAGGAGCCGCTATTGCCTTGAGCGAAATCGCCCAGCGACTGGAGACTCTCTGATGCCCAAACGCTTGGCCAGCGCCATCGCCGCACTCATTCTCGCCTCGACCGCCGCCACCGCCACCCTGGCGCAGACCGAGGACGCCCGCGCCATCAGCGAAGACATCTTCGGCTCCAAGACCCCGCCCGACGAGGCCTACGGGGCCTTCCAGCGCGGCTATTACCTCACCGCCCTCGCCCTGGCCCTGCCCCGGGCCGAAAAGGGCGACCCCGCCGCCCAGACGCTCATCGGGGAAATCTACGCCCGCGGGCTCGGCGTCGCCGAGAATGTGGCGCGCGCCTCGGGCTGGTATGCGCTTGCCAGCAAGAACGGCGACATGATGGGCACGTTCGAGCTCGCCCTGCTCTACCAGGATGGCCGCGGCGTGCCCAAGAGCCGCGAAAAGGCCGCCGAGCTGTTCAAGAAGGCCGCCGACGCCGGCTACATGCCCGCAAAATACAACCTGGCCATGCTCTACGTCGAAGGCGTCTACGTCGAACCCAACATGACCAAGGCCGCCGAGTTGCTCAAGGAAGCCGCCGATTCCGGCATGCCTGAGGCGCAGTACGACTATGGCGTCCTCCTCATGGAAGGCGCCGGCGCTGCCCCCAACCCCAAGGAAGGCGCCCACCAGATCGGCCTGGCCGCCGACCAGGGCCTGCCGGCCGCCCAGGTCGAATATGCCACCATGCTCTATCTCGGCAAGGGCGTCGAAAAGAACCTGCCCGAGGCGGTTAAGTGGTACCGCAAGGCCGCCATGGCCGGGAATGCAGTGGCCCAGAACCGCTACGCCAAGCTGCTGGCGGTGGGCGAAGGGGTGGACCTCGACCTCCAGGAGGCCGCCATGTGGCGCTCGCTCGCCAAGCGGCAGGGCCTGAACGATCCGACGCTCGACAAACTCCTCGTCTCCATCCCTGCCGACGAGCTGGCACAGGCGGAAAACCGGGCCCGCTACTGGCCGGGCGAGCCCCCGACCACTACCGCCGATGCGGGCGAACCTGCCAAGGCCCCTTGAACCGGCGCGCTTCCAAGGCTAGAAGCGCCCATCTCCTTTCCGATCCACCTTTTCCGGCTGACCTATGGCCCGCTCCGCACTGCTCAATGTCATGGTTCAGGCCGCCATCAAGGCCGGCAAGTCCCTCACCCGCGACTTCGGCGAAGTCGAAAACCTGCAGGTGTCCCGTAAGGGCCCGGCCGATTTCGTCTCGGCCGCCGACCGCCGCGCCGAACAGATCGTCTTCGAGGAACTGCGCAAGGCGCGCCCGACCTATGCCTTCCTGATGGAAGAGAGCGGCGAAGTCGCCGGCACCGACGGCCAGCACCGCTGGATCATCGACCCGCTCGACGGCACCACCAATTTCCTGCACTCGATCCCGCTCTTCGCGGTCGCCATCGCGCTCGAGCGCGGCGACGAGATCGTGGCCTCCCTGATCTACAATCCCGTCATGGACGAGATGTTCACCGCCGAAAAGGGCGGCGGCACCTGGCTCAACGAGCGCAAGCGCCTGCGCGTGGCCGCCCGCCGGCACCTGGCCGACGCGGTCGTGGCCACCGGCATCAAGGTGATGAACCCATCCGAAGACGCCCTGGCCCTGCGCCAGGTCAATCACATTTCCCCGGCCGTCGCCGGCATCCGCCGCTCGGGCTCGGCCTCCACCGACCTGGCCTGGGTCGCGGCCGGCCGCTTCGATGCCTATTGGGAAAACCAGCTCAAGCCCTGGGACGTGGCGCCCGGCCTGCTGATGGTCAAGGAAGCCGGCGGGTTCGTGTCGGACTATGCCGGCACCGGCGGCAGCATCTGGAACGGCCAGGTCGTGGCCGGCAACGAAACCATCCAGGGCCTGCTGCTCAAGGAAATCAAAGCCGTCAAATAACCGTGCCAAGTCCTTGGGGCCATTGTCAGGGGGTTGCGTTGCACTTAGTGTTGCTAACGATTTGTTAGCAACACCGTGCGGGCCATGGCGACCAGTTACGACCCCTACAATCTGGCGAGCCCGCTCGTCTATCTCGTCAAGATCGTCGTATTTTTGATTCTGGTGGCCCTGATCGCCACGATCCTGGCGCCCCAGATCGTGACCTTCTTCTGGGCCAACCCCTTCATCAACTCGATGATTTTCCTGACCCTGGCGATCGGCATCTTCCTGTCGTTCCGCCAGATCATCCGGCTTTTCCCGGAAGTGAAGTGGGTGAATTCCATCCAGGACGGCACCATGGCCGATGTCCGCCCGCCGGTGCTGCTGGCCCCCGTGGCCGGCATCCTGCGCGACCGGTTGGGCGAAGCCATCATCACCCCGCAGTCGATGCGCTCCATCCTCGATTCGGTCGGCATCCGGCTGGACGAAGCCAAGGACACCTCGCGTTACCTCACGGGCCTGCTGGTTTTCCTGGGCCTGCTCGGCACCTTTTACGGCCTGCTCCAGACCGTGACATCGGTGGCCAGCGTCATCCAGGCGCTCGACGTCAACCAGGCCGATACCACCAGCCTCTTCGCCAATCTCAAGGAGGGCCTCACCGCCCCGCTCGGCGGCATGGGCACGGCCTTCTCGTCCTCGCTCTTCGGCCTTTCCGGCTCGCTGATCCTGGGGTTCCTCGATCTCCAGACCGGGCAGGCGCAGAACGCCTTCTACACGGACCTTGAGGACTGGATGACCTCCATGACCGAGCTCGACCACCCCATGACCGCCTTGCAGGCATCGGGCTTGGGCGTGCAGGGGCCGGAGATGCAGGCGATGTTCGAGCGCCTCGGCTCCACCATGCAGACCACCAATTCCTCCCAGAACGCCATCCGCGCCATGGCCGAGCTGGCCAAGGGCATTGACGGGCTGGTCAAGCACATGCGCGCCGAACAGGACACCTTGCGCGCCCATATCGCCGAGCAGAGCGAGAACAACGCCAAGCTGCGCGAGCTCATCGACGAGATGCTCTCGACCCTCAAGGGCGACCAGAAATGACGGCCCCCTCCGGCGCGCGGATCTAGACCATGGCCCTCAGCCGCCGCTCCCGCGAGGTCACCAATTACTGGCCGGGTTTTGTCGATGCCCTGTCGAGCCTTCTGCTCGTCATCATCTTCCTCCTGTCCCTGTTCATGCTCACCCAGTTCTTCACCAACCAGGAACTGCTGGGCAAGGACACCGCGCTTTCGCGCCTCAACTCCCAGATCGCCGAGCTAACCGACCTGCTCCAGCTCGAGCGCGCCAACAATTCCGACCTCGAATCCACAATCGCCAACCTCACGGCCACCCTGAGTGGGGCCGAACAGGAGCGCGACAGCCTCAAGGGCCAGCTTGCCGGGATCGGCCTGGGCGACACCGGCAAGGACCAGACCATTGCCGACCTCAACGCCCAGCTCGCCGGCGAGAAGGAAGTTTCCCGCGAGGCGGCGGCGCAGGTGGCACTGCTCAACCAGCAGCTCGCGGCGCTGCGCACCCAGATCGGCGCACTCGAGGAAGCCCTCCAGGCCTCCGAGACCCGCGACACCGAATCGCGCACAAAAATCGCCGACCTCGGACGGCGCCTCAACGTAGCGCTCGCCCAGCGCGTCCAGGACCTTTCGCGCTACCGGTCGGATTTCTTCGGTCGCCTGCGCCAGATTCTCGAGGGGCGCGCCGACGTGCGGGTAGTGGGCGACCGCTTCGTCTTCCAGTCCGAAGTGTTGTTCGAGCCGGGCAAGGCCGACATTTCGGAGGGCGGCATCGCCGACCTCCAGGGCCTGGCCCAGGCCATCCTCCAGCTCGAGCAGGAAATCCCGCCCGACATCAACTGGGTGCTGCGCATCGACGGCCATACCGACAAGCGCCCGATCTCGAACGCACAGTTCCCCTCCAACTGGGAGCTCTCGGCGGCCCGCGCCATTTCGGTGGCGAAATACCTGGTCAGCCAGGGTGTCTCGCCCAATCGCCTTGTGGCTGCCGGCTTCGGCGAGTTCTCCCCGCTCGATCCGGGCGACACCGAAGAGGCCTACCGCAAGAACCGCCGCATCGAGTTCAAGCTTACTGAAGGCTGATCCGAACTTTCCGGCCAGACTCCGAAAGCCGCGCGTCCCGACTGGGTCGCACGGTTTCTGTTTGATCGCCGACGCTAGCAGCCCCATCGCTTCCCTCCTCCCTGTGGTGAGGGATTGAGGGTGGGGGTAAGCCAATGGGCTCGTAGCTGCGGCGCCCCACCCTTGTTCCCCCCACAAGCGGGAGGCAGACGTGCCGGCACCTCCTGGCCACAGTGCTCACCAACTGCAAACCACATGCTACCAAAGATGCCGGCCATCCATCTTCGTGATCGTGAGCCCTGACGGATCGAAATCATCGAGCAGGCGTACATTTACGCCGATCCGGAACTTGTCGAGTTCATGGGAGCCATCGAGCGACCACTTGGGGGAAACCCCATAGGTCTGGCAGCCGCAGGTCGGACAGAAGTGGTGCTTGTTGTAGCCGGTCTTCGAATAGACGCGGTCCGGTCCGGCGGCGGAGAAGTCCTCCGGCTCGTAATAGGCCCAAAGGCCCCCCGCCTTGCTGCAATAGGTGCAGTTGCACTCGACCGCCTCGGTCGGCACGGTGGCGACTTCGAAGCGGGTGGCACCGCAATGGCAGGTTCCCGAGATGGTCATGGCACGTGTCCCTTCGTTGTGTTGACGAAGGGATTGTGCGCCGGGGCTGCTGACAAGGCCTGTCAGCAACCGCCCTATTCGGCCGCGCCCGCCTTTTCGACATCCTCGTCGGTGCGGAACTGCAGCTTGGCCAGCTCGGCGTAGCGCCCACCCTTCTTGACCAGCTGGGCATGGGTGCCCTGGTCGATGAGCTGTCCCGCCTCGAGCACGAGGATGCGGTTGGCATCGCGGATGGTGGCAAGGCGGTGGGCGATGACGAGCGTGGTGCGCCCTTCCATCAGCCGCTCGAGGGCGAGCTGCACCAGCCGCTCGCTCTGCGCGTCGAGCGCGCTCGTGGCCTCATCGAGGAGGAGGATCGGCGCGTCCTTGAGCAGGGCGCGCGCGATGGCGAGGCGCTGCTTCTGGCCGCCCGAGAGCATGACGCCGCGTTCCCCCACGATCGAATCGTAGCCATGGGGCAGCTCGACCACGAAATCGTGGACAAGGGCGGCGCGGGCAGCGGCTTCGATCTCGGCCTGGCTCGCCTCGGGCTTGCCGAAGCGAATGTTGTCGGCAACCGTTCCGGCGAAGATCGTCGGCTCCTGCTCGACATAGGCGAAGCGATGGCGCAGCTCGGCCGGATCGACATCGCGCACGTCAACCCCATCCACCAGGATGCGGCCGTCATCGACATCGTAGAAGCGCTGGATCAGCGCGAAGACTGTCGACTTGCCGGCCCCCGAAGCCCCGACCAGCGCCACGGTTTCCCCGTGCCGCACGTCGAAGGAGAGTCCGTCGATGACCTTCTCGTCATCGCGGTTGCGGTAGGCGAAGCTCACGTCCTGGAAGGCCACGGTGCCCAGCGGGGGCACAGGGAGCGCCTTGGGCTTGGGCGGGGCATTGAGGGTGGGCTGGGTGTCGATGATCTCAATCAGCCGCTCGGTGGCGCCCGAAACCGTCTGCAGCGTGCCCCAGATCTCCGAGATCGAGGTAAGCGCGTTGGAGGCCATCAGGGCATAGATCATGAACTGTGTGAGCTGCCCCACCGTCACCGCGCCATCGAAGACGGCGCGGGCGCCCCACCAGACCACGACCACCAGCGCGCTGGTGGCAAGGAACATGATGAGTGCCAGCAGCCCCGCACGCGCGCCCAGGCGCGTGACTTCGGCGTCGTAGCTCTCTTCGGCCCGCTCGGCATAGACGCGCGACTGCTCGGGCTCCTGGACGAAGGACTTGATGGTCTTGGTAGCGCCAAGGGCCTCGGTAGCCATGGCCGACATATCGGCCAGCGCGTCCTGCGTGCGGCGCGACATCCGGCGCAGCCGGCGGCTGAGGAGGATCATCGGGATGATGATCGCCGGGGCCAGGACCACCACGCCCAGCGCGAGGTATGGGCTGGTGAGGAACATCAGCACCACCGCGCCCACGATGGTGACCAGGCCGCGCAGCGTCATCGAGAGGCTCGAACCGATCGCGCCGCGAATGGTGGCGACGTCGCCGTTGAGGCGCGAGGTCAGCTCACCCACCCGGTGGGTGTCGAAGAACGTGGTGTCGAGCGTGAGCAGATGGTCGAACACCGCCCGCCGCAGGTCGGTCAGCACGCGTTCGCCCAGGATCGAGACGAAATAGAAGCGCGCTCCCGAAGCCACGGCCATCACCGCGGCAACGCCGACGATCAGCCAGCCATAGGAGGTGACCATGCCCAGGTTCTGCTCGGTGAAGCCCCTGTCGATCACCCCGCCCGCAAGGCTGGGAATGACGAGCGAGGAGATGGCCGCCACCAGAAGGAAGATGATGGTCAGCGCCAGCCGCCAGGGATAGCGCATGACGAAAGGAAACAGCCGCTTGAGCGGTTGCAGCGATTTTGGCGCAGCTTTCTCCGGCTCCTTGCCGGAGGAAAGTCGCGAACCGCGAACCGGTTCACTCATATCGGAAGGCCCATTGTGAAAACGCCCCTTACATAGGCAGTGACAAAAGCCCCCGCAACTGGTTTTGCCGCGACGATTGCGCCCTTGCGGAGGCAAGCATCTTTCTATATGAACCCGGCAACCAGTTTGACATCGGCTCTCCGGGCGCTCGCGGCGCCCGTTCCATTTGAGGGTAGGCCCCATGAAGAAAGACATCCATCCGGACTATCACAACATCAAGGTTGTGATGACCGACGGCACTGAATACCTCACCCGCTCCACCTATGGCGCCGAGGGTGACACGCTTCAGCTCGATATCGACCCGAAGACCCATCCGGCCTGGACCGGCGCCACCGGCCAGCTCATGGACCGCGGCGGCCGCGTCTCGCGCTTCAAGGAGCGCTTCAAGGGCCTGGGTATCTAGGACTTTCGCTCTGGAGAGAGTTTGGGAAAGCCCGGCATTGCCGGGCTTTTCTTTTTGCCCTGTCGACACCCGCAAAAAAGAAAAGCCGCGGAGGCCCCTGCCCTCGCGGCTCGTCATGGTCGGTTCTGGACTCAGCGCGCGGGCGAAAAGGCAGCGCGCAGGCGCGAAAGCTGGTCGGCAATGCCGTTCTCGCCCCCGCTCGAAAGCTCGGGCACCTTGCCGCGCTCGAGCTGGTCGTACTGCATGACCCGGTCGAAAAGGCGATCGCCCTTGGCGATATAGTCGCGCAGGTTATCGGGAAGATCCTCGAAACCGGGCCCGCCGCGCTCGGACGGGGTCGCGGAAAACTGCACCTTCTCCTTTTCGAGCCGGGCGTTCTCGGCGGAAATCTCACCTTCGTTGACGGCGCGCTGCAGCAGCAACCAGGAGGCGAGCTGCATCAGGCGCGTGGTCAGGCGCATGGATTCCGTGGCGTAGAGGAAGGAGGATTCGCGCGACAGCGCCTTGCTCTCGGCACGGCCGACACCGTCGAGATAGGCGGCAACCTCCTCGATCAGCGACATGCCCTCGCGATAGAGCATGTCAAACCCGCCCGACGCGACGATGCGCGGGCCAATGGCAACTGCCTGCTTTTCAGTAATCTCGCCCACCGGCGGTCCGATCTCTTATGCTGTTCGCGCGGGACTTTATGACTATTCGCCGGGCGCGTCACGGGTAAGGCGCAGGCAAGCTTGCGATAAGCTTAACGCCTTGCCGTCGCTTCGCAAAATGCAACAGCCAAAAAGAAAAAGAGCCGTCAGATGGCGGCTCTCGAAAGTTAACAGGGAGGCGTCAAACAGAGGGAGAAACCACTCTGAAAAATCCAGAAAGAACTGGATAACGTGAGGTTACCCGGAACCTCTTAATTGGAGGTTAACAGGACTCAGTTTCTTAACCTTGCCATTTCACTCCCTCGAAACGTTAAAATTTGAAGAGATTTTGAGCCTCCGACCGGCTCTTCTGGCGCGCCGCGATGGCGGCCTTGAGCCGCTCGATCTCATTGGACAGCAGCGCGATCCGGGCCTCGAGCTCTTCGACCGACATGGCGTCGAGCAGCATGCCGACCTCATGCGCCTTGGGCTTGCTGCGCGCCTCCTCCTCATCCATCTCGCCGCTCCTTTCATCGCTTTGGAGCGCAAGATTTAGCGCAACGGCCTTGCCGCGGAAACGCCTTCGCGGCACCTTGCTTCCATGACCCTGCCCGACGACATGCTGGCAATCGATGTCCGCGCCCCCGGCGGCCCGGATGCGCTTGCGCCGACCCGCGCGCCCCTGCCCGAGCTTCACCCCGGCCACGTGCTGATCCGCGTGGCGGCGGCGGGGATAAACTATCCCGACGTTCTCCAGCGCATGGGCCAGTACGACCCGCCCTCCTGGCATTCGCCGCGCCCGGGCCTGGAAGTGGCGGGCGAAGTGGTCGCCGTGGGCGAAGGTGCGCTCGGCCATGACCTGGGCGCCCCGGTGCTGGCGCTCTGCAATGGCGGGGGCTATGCCGAATACGTGGCGGTGCCGGCCGGCCAGGTCCTGCCGATCCCGGTGGGCCTCGACACGGCCTGGGCCGGCGCCATCGCCGAAACGTGGTTCACGGTCGAACAAACCCTGGTGATGCGCTCCGGGCTCGAGGCTGGGATGACCGTACTCGTCCACGGCGCCGCCGGCGGCATCGGGGCGGCAGCCCTGGCGCAGAGCTCCATCCACGGCGCCCGCCCGATCGCGGTGGTTTCGACGCTGGAAAAGGCCGACTACGTGCGCGAGGAACTCGGGGTTCCCGACGTCATCATCCACAGCGAAGAGGATTTCGTGGGCCGGACCAAGGCCATGACCGACGGCCGGGGCGCCGACCGCATCGTCACCTTCGCGGGCGGCGACATGCTGGCCCGCAACATCGCTGCGGCGGCGCGCGGCGGCACCATCGTGCAGCTCGCCTCGCTCTCACACGCCAATGCCGAGATCGCCATTCCACAACTTTTGGGCAAGCAGCTGGCGATCTTCGGCTCGGTCCTCCGCCCGCAATCGGACGGCACCAAGGCCGCGATCGCACAAAGCCTGAGGCGCCACGCCTGGCCCGCCTTCGCCTCCGGCAGAGTGGCGCGTCCGCGCCTGCGTACCATGCCCCTGGGCCAGGCGGCGGAGGCGCACCGGGCCATGGAGGATCGCGCCTCGTTCGGCAAGATCGTGCTGCTCACGCCCTTCGGGGAGCGGTTTTCCAGCGACAAATCCGTTGCAGAACCCTGACCTAATCCGTATATTTGCATCTATTCCCCTCAGCAAAAAGCAAGAGGCGGAGCGGACCAGTTGAGAACTGGCCGCGCCAACAGAGAGATTTTGCTATGGCCACTACCCTGCTGATGCCCAAGGCAACCGCCGTCTGGCTGGTCGACAACACTGCCTTGTCCTTCGAGCAGATCGCCGCGTTCTGCGCGCTGCATCCGCTCGAGGTTCAGGGCATTGCCGATGGCGACGTGGCAGGCGGCATCATGGGCGTGAACCCGATCCAGAACGGCCAGCTCACCCGCGAGGAAATCGAGAAGGCCGAAAAGGATCCGAACTACCGGATGAAGGTCTCCGAGCCGAAGGTGCGCGTGGCTGCCGCCAAACGCAAGGGCCCGCGCTACACCCCGATTTCGCGCCGCAACGAACGCCCCAACGCCATCAAGTGGCTGGTGCGCAACCATCCCGAACTCAAGGACGCCCAGATCATGCGCCTGGTCGGCACCACCAAGTCGACCATCGACGCGGTGCGTGACGGCACGCACTGGAACACGGCGAACCTGACGGCCATGGACCCGGTGACGCTCGGCCTCACCTCCCAGATCGAGCTCGATCTCGAGGTCAAGCGCGCCGCCAAGAGCGGCGGCCTGCCCATGGAAGACGAGCCGCAGGGCACCATGCTCCTCACCGCCGAGGAAGCCATGGCCAGCGCCAACCGCAGCCTGGCGCCCCAGGAGGGCGAAGAAGGCTCGGCTGACGTCCACGAGCAGGACGAGTTCGACGCCGACTCGGTGTTCGCCAAGCTCAAGTCGCTCAAGAACGACGCCAACGACGACAGCGACGAGTAAACGGGCGCGGTTCTGATCGCCGCAAACGCCCCTGGGAGGAGATTTCTTTGGAAGGCAATCTCCTCCTCGTCATCTTCGTGCTGCTCGCCGCGACCGTGGCACTCGTGCCGCTCGCCAAGTGGAGCGGCACCGGCACTATCCTGGGCTACCTCGCCGCAGGCATCCTCATCGGCCCCTATGGCCTCAAGCTCGTTTCCGACACGCACCTGATCTCCAACGTCGCCGAGTTCGGCGTGGTGATGATGCTGTTCCTCATCGGCCTGGAGGTGCAGCCCTCCGAACTCTGGCGGCTGCGCAACAAGGTGGTCGGCATGGGCATCCCCCAGGTCGCCCTATCGGCAGCGCTCCTGGCGGCCGTATTCCGCCTCACCGGCGTTCACTGGGCCATCGCCCTCACTATCGGGCTGGCGTTGTCGCTCTCCTCGACCGCCATCGCCATGCAGTCGATCGCCCAGCGCGAGATCACCAAGACCGATACCGGCAGGGCGAGCCTGGTGGTGCTGCTGGTCCAGGACATGGCCGTGATCCCGATCCTGGCCGCGCTGCCGATCCTCGCCGCCTTCAGCGGCTCGCCCTCGGCCATCATCCGAACCGACATCGGCAACGCCATCCAGGCCATTGACGATCCGATCGACCTGTTCACCCCGCTCCTCATCATCGTCGCCTTCGTCGGTGCCCTGCTCGGCGCGCGCTTCGTGGTGCGTCCGCTCATCTATTTCGTGGCCCGTGCCCACGTGCGCGAGGTCTTCACGGCCCTGGCGCTCGCCCTCGTCATCGGTGCGTCCCTGCTGACCCAATCGATCGGCCTCTCCCCCGCGCTCGGGGCGTTCCTGGGCGGGGTTCTGCTGGCCGATAGCGAATACCGCCATGAGCTCCAGAGCAATCTCGAACCCTTCAAGGGCCTGCTGCTGGGGCTTTTCTTCATCTCGGTGGGCATGTCGATCACGTTCTCGGTGTTCCTCGATGCCCCGCTCACCATCCTCGCCATCCTCCTGGCCATGATGGCCATCAAGATGGCGGTGCTCTATGGGCTGGGCTCGGTCTTCGGCATGCACTCGGCCGATCGCATGCTCTTCGCGATCCTGCTCTGCCAGGCCAGCGAGTTCAGCTTCGTGGTGCTGCAGGCCGGCGTTTCGGCCGGCGGCATCGGTCAGCACGACTACGAAGTGCTCAGCCTGATCGTGGCCCTCTCGATGGCCACGACCCCGCTCTTGCTCTTTGCCTTCGACCGGCTGATCGCGCCGCGCCTGCATGCCAGCCCCACGCCCGAGCCGAGCGAACCGATGAACTCGGACCAGAAGGTCATCGTGCTTGGCTACGGCCGGTTCGGCCAGATTGTCACGCGCCTGCTGCGCTCGCAGGGCTTCGAGATGACCCTGATCGACGACGACCCAGCCCAGATCGCGCTGATGCGCCGCTTCGGCATCAAGGTCTTCTATGGCGATGCCTCGCGCCTCGACCTGCTCGAGGCGGCCGATGCGCGCCATGCCCAGATGATCATCGTCGCCGTGGCCGGGCGCGAGCGCATCCTCTCGATCGTTTCCTCGGTCCGCCGCCACTATCCGCACGTCAAGATCGCGGCGCGCGCCGTCGACCGCGCCCACGCCCATCGTCTGATGGCCCTTGGCGTTGACGTCTTCGAGCGCGAAACTTTCCGATCCGCCCTCACCCTTGCCACCAGCTCTCTGGTCGCCCTCGGCTACGAACCGGAGCGCGCCCAGCGCCTGGGCGAAGCCTTTGCCGACCACGACATCCGCATGCTCCACCAGAGCTACGAGCTGCGCGACGACGAGGACGCCTATATCGGCTTCGTGCGCCAATCGGTGGAAATGCTGGGCAGCGTGCTCGAGGCCGACGAGGCGCGTGGCGAGGAAAACGGACACTCCACCGGCGATTCCGATCGCGCCCGCGACCGGCGCGATATTGACAACGGCTCCGCCGCAGGGTCGAGATAGCGCTCCAACCTTCCCGCCCCGGCTTTCCCGCCTATGTACGATCCCTATTTCCTGACGGTCTGCGTGATCGCGGTCTTCCTTGTCGCCCTTTCCAAGGCCGGCCTGCTCGGCAGCTTGGGCGTGGTCGGCGTACCGCTCCTGAGCCTGGTCATGCCGGCGCGCGACGCCGCCGGCATGATGCTGCCCGTGCTTCTTGTGATGGATGCCATCGCCGTCTGGTCCTACCGCAAGGAATGCGACTGGAGCATCCTCAAGATCATGCTCCCCGGTGCCATGGTCGGCACCCTCATCGGCTGGGTGCTCTGGTCCTTCGTCTCCGATTCGCTCGTGCTGCTGTTCGTCGGCGTGATCACGGTGCTGTTCATCCTCGACGCAGTCTTCCCCATCCGCAAGGCGTTGGTGGGCCTGTCCTCGCCGTCCACCGGCTGGGGCCGGTTCTGGGGCGCGTTTGCCGGCTTCACCAGCTTCGTCAGCCACACCGGCGGCCCGCCCTTCCAGATCTACGTGCTGCCCCAGAAGCTGGCGCCCGCGCTCTATTCGGGCACGTCGGCCTTTTTCTTTGCCATCGTCAACACCTCCAAGCTCGTGCCCTATTTCTTCCTGGGCCAGCTTTCAGTCAGCAATCTCGAACTGGCCGCGCTCCTGGCGCCAGTGGCCATCGTCGGGGTGCTGATCGGGGTGTACCTGGTGCGTCGCATCTCGGCCCGCTTTTTCTACCAGATCGCCTACGGGCTGGTGTTCCTGCTGGCGCTCAAGCTCATCTATGACGGCGCGATGGGCCTCTTGGCCGGGTCGGGCGTGGCCTGAGGCCCAACAAAAAAGGCCGCGTGGTGCGCGGCCTTCTCCCACAACTGAAATCGTTTGGCGCCGTCAGGCTTCGGCGCTGGAGAGTCTGGTGAGTTCGTCCTTCACCTCGAGCTTCTTTCGTTTCAGGGCCGAAATGTAGAGGTCGTCTTTGAGGTAGTTCTGCATCTCGGATTCGATCTTCTGATCGAGCTCCCGGTGACGCCGCTCGAGTGCGGCGATGTAGCCTTCAGTCGTCATGACAACTCCTTTGAGCTTGGTCGGACTCTGTGATCGTCACAAAAAATTCACGTCTTGTCGACTCAGACGAAGGGCGAGCGGGAAACCCCGTGCAAAATCGCTTTCGATCAGCTAACCAAGACCTCAGGCGTCCATAAGCATAAAGAAGTCGCGCGCCCGATGCTGCCTTTGACCAAGGAACAGGAAGCCGCTCTCGGCCTCGAACTGGCGACCAAACGCCAGGAACACGCTGATCTTGATGCGGCAATCGCCACGCTGGCGGCTTCGCACGTGGCCGACCGGATGCTGATCCAGCGCCTCAAGAAGCGCAAGCTGGTGCTCAAGGACCGGATCGTCCAGCTCGAAACCATCCTCATTCCAGACATCATCGCGTGAGGGCGCGCCTTGCACCTCACGACCTTTTGAGCTACACGCGCCTTTTGCAGGGGGACCGGGCCATATGCTGACCACGCCGCTTGTCGCCATCGTCATGGGAAGCCAGTCCGATTGGCCCACCATGCGGCATGCCGCCGAAGTCCTCGACAATCTCAAGATCGAATACGAAGCCCGGATCGTGTCGGCCCACCGCACGCCCGACCGGCTCGTCGATTTCGCCAAGAGCGCCAAGGCCGACGGCTTCAAGGTCATCATCGCGGGGGCCGGCGGCGCCGCGCACCTGCCCGGCATGATCGCCTCAATGACCACCCTCCCCGTCTTCGGCGTCCCCGTGCGCTCCAAGGCCCTTTCGGGCCAGGACAGCCTGCTCTCGATCGTACAGATGCCGGGTGGCATTCCGGTCGGCACCCTCGCCATCGGCGAGCCGGGCGCCATCAATGCCGCGCTTCTGGCTGCCGCCGTGCTGGCGCTCTCGGATGCCGAGATCGATGCCGCGCTCGATCGCTACCGCCGTGACCAGAGCGGCGCCGTCCCACTCTTTCCCCAAGACGACGAATGACCGCCACTGATCCCCTGCCGCCCGGCAGCACTATCGGCATCCTGGGCGGAGGCCAGCTCGGCCGCATGCTCGCCCTCGCCGCGGCGCGCCTGGGCATGAAGACCCATGTCTATTGCCCCGACGCCCTCAGCCCCGCCTTCGAGGTGACCCCGCACAGGACCGTGGCCGCCTATGACGACGAAGCCGCGCTCGCCGCCTTTGCCGAGGCCGTGGACGTGGTGACCTACGAATTCGAGAACGTGCCGGCGCAAACGGCGGAATTCATCGCCGCGCGCGTTCCGCTGCGCCCGGGCGCGCGCGCCCTCGCCGTCTCCCAGGACCGGCTCGAGGAAAAAGGCTTCCTCTCCGATAGCGGCGTGCCGGTGGCGCCCTACCGCCCGGTCTATTCGCTCGATGACCTCGAGGCCGCGCTCGCCGAACTGGGCACCCCCGCCGTCCTCAAGACCACGCGGCTGGGCTATGACGGCAAGGGCCAGCGCATCGTGCGCAGTATCAATGAGGCGGCCGCGGCATTCGACGCGCTTGACCCCAAGCCGCTGGTGCTCGAAGCCTTCATCGGATTCGACAAGGAAATCTCGGTAATTGCGGCGGGCAATGCCAGGGGCGAAGTGGTGAGCTTCGAGCCCTCCGAGAATGTTCACCGCGACCACATCCTCAAGACCTCGACGGTTCCCGCCGCCATCTCTGCCGAGCTCGCGGCCAAGGCCGCCGACGCGGCCAGGCGGATCGTTGGCGCGCTCGACTACGTGGGCGTGATGGGAATCGAGTTCTTCGTGCTGCCCGGTGGCGAGGACCTGCTCGTCAACGAGATCGCCCCGCGCGTCCACAATTCGGGCCACTGGACCGAAGCGGTATGCGTGACCGATCAGTTCGAGCAGCACATCCGCGCCGTGGTCAACTGGCCACTGGGTGATGTGACCCGCACCGCCGATGTCGTGATGGAAAACCTCATCGGCTACGAGGTTGATTCCATTGTAGAACTTCTCGGTCCCGGCATCCGCCCCCATCTTTACGGAAAGACCGAGGCCCGCCCCGGGCGCAAGATGGGACACATCAACCGCGTTGGCGAGCAAACCGGCAGAAAATAAGCAATTTGCACGGTTTGGGCAGTGGACAAGCCGCCGGGGTTGGACTATATACCCCGACCACGGTGACTGGCTCGGCCGGTCGGCGCAAGTACCATATGGCCCTTGCGCCCCACATCAAACACTGACGAGAATTCTGGAAGGCGGTTACGCTTGCAAGTAGTTGTCCGCGATAACAATGTCGATCAGGCGCTCCGCGCGCTGAAGAAGAAGCTCCAGCGGGAAGGCGTTTTCCGCGAGATGAAGCTTCGCAACTATTACGAGAAGCCCTCCGAGAAGAAGGCGCGCCAGAAGGCTGAAGCCGTGCGCCGCGCCCGCAAGCTGGCACGTAAGCGCGCCCAGCGTGAGAGCGGTGTCGCTGCAGCAGCCCCGCGTCGCGCCTCGTAAGCTTCGAGCGCAGACAAGATTTGAAACGCCGTCCTTCGCAGGGCGGCGTTTTCGCTCGTTCGGAAATGGGAATTGGGCGCCTCAGGCGATGTCTTCGGGCCCTGTCTCGCGCTTCCAGCCGGTGATCATGGCCCAGGGCAGGTTCTCGCGATGGCGCAGGCTCGCCAGGACGACCCCACCGATATGGACCACGACCAGGACCAGCAGCAGCTTGGCGAGCAGCTTGTGGCCATCCTCCACCCAACCCACTCCGAAGAACTGATCGGTCTGGGATAGCCAGCCAGTGAAGGCGAGCGAGCCCATGGTGAGGATCAGCGCCACGATCATGGCCCCACCCGCCGGATTGTGCCCCAGGTAGCGGCTCTCCTTGCCGGTGACGATATCGCGCAGGTAGCCGAGCACCTTGGAAGGGTGGTGCACGAACTGGCTGAACCTGGCATAGCGCGTACCCAGCAGGCCCCAGACCAGACGCAGCGCGATCAGAGCGCCGGCGGCATAGCCGGCCCAGTGGTGCAGCGTCTTGGACTGGTCGGCGCTGAGCCACGCCACCGCGAAGCTCAGCACCAGGCCCCAATGGAAAACGCGAACGACCGGATCCCAGACTTTCACGATCCCCGCCATGGCATCAGTCCGCCGGAACGTCGACGAGGTCCAGGGTGGCCGGATCGAACAGCGATTCCATGCGCGTGCCGTCGGTCTTGACCGCATAGGCCTCGTAGCAACCCTTGTCCTTCTTGATCTGGCGCACGGTCCAGCCTTCGCTGGTGAGCTTGGCGGTCAGTGCCTCCTCGGGCTGCCACTTGTCGGCGGCCACGGTACAGGCATCGGCCGCGAAGGCCGGAGCGGTCGCCAGGGTCATGAGGGCCGCGGCGGCGAATGCGATTTTCTTCATTGAAGCTTTCCTTGTGTCACTATGCCTTTGCTTGGCATGGCGCCAAGCTGGCGGCACTGGCTGACAACAAGCTGAACGCAGGCACCGATGCCGTTCAGACTGGTGTCAGCTTGGGCGCCTAGGCAGGTGCGATTCTAGTGGGGCAAGATGCGCGTATTGCTGATCGAAGATGACCGGGACCTGGGCGGCGCCGTGCGCGACCACATCGCCGCCGAGGGCTACGCGGTCGACTGGGTGCGGTTCCTCGAGGAGGCGATCGACGCCACCCTCGGCACGGTCTACGACCTGGTGCTGCTCGACCTCAACCTGCCCGACGGCAAGGGTCTCGATTTTCTGCGGCGCCTGCGCAAGCGCGGCGACACGACGCCCGTCATCATCCTCACCGCCATGGACCAGGTCTCATCGCGTATCGAGGGCCTCAATGCCGGGGCCGACGACTATATCGTCAAGCCCTTCGACCTGAGCGAGTTGTCGGCACGCCTCGCCGCCGTCGCCCGGCGCTATTCGGGCAACCCCAACCCCCTGCTCGCCTTCGGCGAAATCGAGATCGACCAGGCCCATAAGCTAGTAACGGTGGGCGGCAAGCCCGTCGACATCACCGCCCGCGAATGGGCAATCCTCGAACGACTGGTGCGGCACCCGGGAATCGTGGTCTCCAAATCACAGATGGAAGAGACGCTCTACGAGTTCGGCGCCGAGATCGAAAGCAATACAGTGGAGGTCTATGTGAGCCGACTGCGCAAGAAACTCGGGCGCGACTTCATCCACACCGCCCGGGGCGTCGGCTACAGGATCGAACGCTGATGGGTGGCCGGCTCAGCCTCACCGCCCGCCTCGTGCTGACGCTCACGGTCGGCGCCACCGTGCTCTGGATCCTCGCCGCGGCGGTGACCGTCAATATCCTGCGCGAGGAGATAGACAGCGCCTTCGATACGGGCCTGCAGGAGACCGCCCAGCGCCTGCTGCCGCTGGCCATGCACGGCCTGCGCGAAGCGGCGCGCGAGGGGCATGGCGACGACGATGGCGGCGAAATCCCGCTGCTGCGCGAAGGGGGCAGCGAATATATCGTCTACCAGATTCGCGACGCCTCGGGCGCCCTGCTGCTGCGCTCGCACGATGCCCCCACCACCGCCCTTACCGAAACGGTGCAGCCGGGCTTCGCCACCTCCAACAACCTGCGCGTCTATACCGAAGGCACTCGCGACGGCACCTTCCTGATCCAGGTCGCCGAATCCCTCGACCATCGCCAGAAATCCCTGCTCGAAAGCGCCACCGCCCTTTTCCTGCCGCTGGCGCTCCTGATCCCGCTTTCGGCGCTCGGCATCGGCCTCGCCGTGCGACGCGGGCTCGCCCCGCTCCACGAACTGAGCCAGGAGGTGAGCACGCGTGGCGCCGCCAACCTCGCTCCGCTCGAGCCGCACGTGCTGCCGGTCGACCTGCGCCCCATCGCCGAGGCCACTGACCAGCTTATCGCCCGGCTGCGCTCCGCGCTCGAAGCCGAACGTGCCTTCGCCTCCAACAGCGCCCACGAATTGCGCACTCCCATCGCAGCCGCCCTGGCCCAGACTCAGCGGCTCATCGCCGAACTGGGCACCAACCCCGAGGCGGCGCGTGCCCGCCAGGTTGAGGACGCGCTCAAGCGCGTGGGCGAACTCTCCGAAAAGCTGCTGCAACTGGCACGCGCCGATGCCGGCATGGCCGCGAGCGCCGTCGAGAGCGATCTGATGGCGGCCGTCCGCCTGCTCTGCCGCGACAGCGCCAGCCGCGCCGGCACGCCCGAGCGCGTCATCCTCGAGGCACCCGCCGGAACGCAATTGCTCGCCCCCATCGATATCGACGCCTTCGGCATCGCCTTCCGCAACCTGCTCGACAACGCCATCGCTCATGGCAGCCCCGAGGAGCCGGTCAAGGTGAGCGTGGGCGAGAAATGGGTGGCGGTGACCAATGGCGGACCGGCCATAACGCCAGACGTGCTCGAGGCGCTCAAGCGCCGCTTCGTGCGCGGCCAGACCCACAGCAGCGGCTCGGGCCTGGGCCTGGCCATCGCCGAGACCATCATGGCGCAGGTGGGCGGGGAAGTGCGCCTCTCCTCGCCCGCCCCGGGGCGCCAGGACGGGTTCGAGGCGCGGCTGGTGTTTCCTAGGGCCTAGGCTGCCGGCTTGGCGGCAGCGTATTCGGCATCCTCGAAGAAGGTCTTGGCCTTGCCCCAGATGCCACGGGCCCACAGGTCCCCATGATCGGCACCCGGCTCGATCCAGAGATCGTATTTGTGCGGCACGATCTGATAGAGGCGCTCGCCATTTGTCACCCCGATCGTCTGGTCGGCGGTGCCGTGAGCGATGAAGACGGGCTCCTCGACCTTGGTGATCCATTCGTTGACCGGGAACTGATCATCCATCAGCAGCCCCACCGGCAGGTAGGGATAGCGCTCGAAGGCGACGTTGACTGCCGACAGGAACGGCGTTTCGAGCAACAGCGCGTCGGCCTCGCGCACGCTCGCCACATAGGTCGCCGGCCCGGTGCCGAGCGAGCGGCCCCAGATGACGATGGGGAAGCCCTTCTCCTTGACCCAGTCGAAGGCGTGGGTGGCGTCATCGAGGATATGCTGCTGGCTGATCTCCCCGGGCGAGAGCGGGAAGCCGCGGTAATCGAAGGCGAGAAAACCGTAACCGTCCGCCGTCCAGGCTTCGAAGCGCTCGTGCTCTTCCGAGAAGCTCCCCGAATTGCCCTTGTAGTAGATGATGATCGGCTTGCCCGGCGAAGGCGGCGCATACCAGCCGTGGACCACCGCGCCATCGGCGGTGGGAATGGTGACTTCCTCGGCTCCGCTGAGCTTGGTGTCGGCCAGCGCCGTGATCTCTCCGGTCGCCGTGTACTGGAGCGCCCGCTGGTTGAAATAGATGTATCCGAGAACCGCCACGTAGGCGACGACCACGACGGCAAGCAGCGCGATGGCTACGCGGCGGAACAACTTCACTGGGAGGCAACCTCAGGGTTGAGCAGTTCGGCGAAGACCTGCTGGAAGACTTCCTCGGGCTGGGCGCCGGACATGGCGAACTTTGCGTCGAACACGAAGAACGGCACGCCGCTGATGCCCTGGTGGGCAGCGGCAGCCGCAAGGCGCTCGGTGGTTTCGAGCTCGTGCGGATCGTTCATCAAGCGCAACGCCTCTTCGCGGTCAAAGCCATACTCAGCCGCGATATCGGCAAGAACGGCATCGTCATTGATCTGCCGGTGCTCCAGGAAATAGGCATCGGCGATCGCGTTGGCCAGAGAATGCTGAGTACCCAGCGATTTGGCAAGCCGGGTGATGGTGTGCGCCTTGGCCGTGCGGAACATGCGCGGCTGGCGCGACAAGTCGAGATCGACGCCGGACTTCTTCGCCTCGGCCTGCGGGCGCGCCCACATTTCCTGCGGGTCCCGGCCATACCGGGATTTGAGCATCTCCCCGACATCGACGCCATCGGCGGGAACATTGGGATCGAGGTAGAACGGGTGGTTCTCGACTTCGACCTCGACGTCCTCGGGCAGTGCGGCAATGGCCTTGTCCAGCCGCACCGAACCGATGAGGCACCAGGGGCATACGACGTCGGTGAAGATGTCGACCTTGAGCTTGCGCGCCATGAGTCGCAGTTCCTTTCAGTAACTTTGGCTCTGAAATGGCGCGAAGTGCAGGTGAATGCAAGCAGGCACCCGCAGGTGACCGGGATCTCCCGCCCTCAGCTGAAAGCGAGAACGGCGGCGATGATTACCCCGAGCAGCGCCAGGCGGGACACCCAGGCGGCAACATTGGCCGCTTGCCTCATGCCTTGGGCGCGAAAGCGGCCTCCGGCACCCATGGCGATGGCGACAATGACGACGAGCCCCATCTTGACCCAGAACCACACCCCGATGCCATCGACCCCACCATAGCGCAGCCACACCATGAGGATGCCGGTGAGAATGAGCACGCCAAATGCGGCGCGCGAATTGCGCCCGAGCAGTTGTGCAATGCCGCCGAAACGCTTGCCGACCTCGGGCCCTGCGCCCGCCAGCTCGCGTCCGACAATGGGCAGCGCCACCACCGAGCCGCCTGCCACCATCAGCGCCAATAAATGCGCCACCAGACAAATCTGAAACAACAAATCCATTTTCTTTGCGTCCTTCACGTTGAAAAGGCGAGCTTCTGGTACGACCTCAACTTAACTTGAGGTCAAGGGGGAAACCGGCATGGCGAGGGAATTGACGGTGGGCCAGGTGGCCGCGCGAAGCGGCGTCTCGGTCTCGGCGCTGCACTTTTACGAATCCAAGGGACTGATCCGCTCCAGCCGCACAGCCGGCAACCAGCGGCGCTACCGCCAGGACGTGTTGCGGCGCGTGGCGATCATCAAGGTCGCCCAGGAGGTGGGCATTCCGCTGGCCGAAGTGGGCCGCTCCTTCGCGGCGCTGCCCGAGGACCACATCCCCAATCGCAGCGATTGGACGGCGATTTCCACCGCCTGGGCGGCCGACCTCGACCGGCGGATCGCGCAGTTGAAGAAGCTGCGCAACGGCCTCAACGGCTGCATCGGCTGCGGGTGCCTATCCTTGGACCAATGCCAGTTGTGGAACCGCCACGACCGCCTGGGCGCCGCGGGGCCAGGCCCGCGCAGATTGATGGTGTGAAGGCGCTGGCCGCCCTTAGGCTAGGCCCGCCAACCTTGTTCCCTGCCCACAAGGGTGGGGAGACCACTACGAGGCCCCGCGAAGGATCCAGCCAGCCCTCGCAAACAAAAAAACGCCCGCCGGTTTCCCGGCGGGCGCTTCGATCTCGTTCGGCCCAGCTTAGTGGCCGAGTGCCTTGACGATTTCTTCGGTCACCTTCTTGGCGTCGCCGAAGAGCATCATGGTGTTGTCACGGAAGAAGAGCTCGTTCTGGACGCCGGCATAACCGGCGGCCATACCGCGCTTGATGAAGAGCACGGTCCCGGCATCTTCCACGTTCAAGACCGGCATGCCGTAGATCGGCGAGGACTTGTCGGTCTTGGCCGCCGGGTTGGTCACGTCGTTGGCGCCGATGACGAAGGCCACGTCGGCCTGCGCGAACTCGGAGTTGATGTCCTCGAGCTCGAACACCTCGTCATAGGGCACGTTGGCTTCGGCCAGCAGCACGTTCATGTGGCCCGGCATACGGCCGGCAACCGGGTGGATCGCGTACTTGACCTCGACACCGGCGGCCTTGAGCATGTCGGCCATTTCGCGCAGCGCATGCTGGGCCTGGGCGACGGCCATGCCATAGCCGGGCACGATGATGACCTTGCCGGCGTTCTTCATCAGGAACGCAGCGTCGTCGGCAGCGCCCTGCTTGACCGGACGGGTCTCTTCCTCGGTCGAGGCGGAAGCGGACGTATCCGCGCCGAACCCGCCCAGGATCACCGAGATGAACGAGCGGTTCATCGCCTTACACATGATGTAGGAGAGGATCGCACCCGACGAACCCACCAGGGCACCCGTGACGATGAGGGCGGTGTTGCCCAGGGTGAAGCCCACAGCGGCCGCGGCCCAACCCGAATAGGAGTTGAGCATGGAGACCACCACCGGCATGTCGGCGCCGCCGATCGGGATGATCATGAGACCGCCCAGCACCAGCGCCAGCACCGTGATCGCCCAGAAGTAGATCGGGTTGGCGGTGGCGACGAGCTGCCAGATCAGGAACACCAGCAGCAGGCCCAGCACGATATGGATGAGGTGCCGGCCCGGCAGCAGGATCGGCTTGCCCGACATGTTGCCGTTGAGCTTGGCGAAGGCGATGACCGAACCGGTGAAGGTGAAGGCACCCACGGCGACGCCGAGGGCCATTTCGACCAGGGCCTGGCCATGGATTTCGCCGACATGGCCGATGCCGAAGGCTTCCGGCGCATAGAGCGCGGCGGCTGCCACGAACACGGCGGCAAGACCGACCAGCGAGTGGAAGGCCGCCACGAGCTGGGGCATGTCCGTCATCTTGACGTTGCGGGCGAGGTAGGCGCCGATGCCGCCACCAATGGCGAGACCGGCGATGATGAGGGCCCAGGACACGAAGTCCGACGGGGCGGCAAGAGCCAGCGTGGTCAGGATGGCAATGGCCATGCCGATCATGCCGAACTGGTTGCCGCGGCGCGAGGAAGCGGGGCTGGAAAGGCCGCGCAGCGCCAGGATGAACAGCACGCCCGAGACCAGATAGAGGACGGCTGCGATATTGGCGTTGATCATCTAGGTCAGCCCTTCTTCTTGTACATTGCCAGCATGCGCTGGGTGACGAGGAACCCACCGAAGATGTTCACGCTCGCAAAGACGAGGGCGATGAACCCGAAGACCTTCGAAATCCAGCTCGCATCCGAAGCGAGCTGCACGCCGACGGCGAGAAGGGCGCCAACCACGATCACCGAGGAAATGGCGTTGGTCACGCTCATGAGCGGGGTGTGGAGAGCCGGAGTCACCGACCAGACCACGTAATAGCCCACGAAAATCGCGAGCACGAAGATCGAAAGCCGGAAGATGAAGGGGTCGATCGCCCCGCCGGTGGCAGCGCTCGCGGCAGCAGCGGCCGCATCGGCCACGTTTTGTGCGGTCTGTTCCATTTACTTGGTTTCCTTGGGCGTGGCCGACTTGGCCGTGCTGGACTTGGTCGCTGCGGGCTTGGCAGCGGCAGGCTTCTTGGCAGCCGGCTTCTTGGCCGGGGCCGCGGCGGCAGCGTCCGCCGGCTTGGCGGCCGCCTTTGGAGCGGCGGCCTTCCTGGCCGGAGCCGGCTTCGCCTCGGCGGGCGCGGCAGCCTCGGCCTTGACGGCCGGAGCCTTCTTGGCTGCGGGCTTGGCAGCGGCCTTCGCCGCCGGAGCAGCCTTTGCGGCACGGGCCTTGGCCGCCGGAGCGGCGTCTACCTTGATATTGGGGTGGACGACGGCGCCATCCTTGGTGAGTACGGTCGCCTTGACCAGCTCGTCGTCCCAGTTGACGGCAAGCGCCTTGGCCTTCTTGTCGATCAGCGTATCGAGGAAGGCCAGGAGGTTGCGGGCATAGAGCTGGCTGGCGCTGGTCGGGATACGGCCCTGCGCGTTGACGAGGCCGAGGATGGTGACCCCGTTATGGACCACGACCTTGTTGGGCTGGCTCAGCTCGACATTGCCACCACGCTCGGAGGCCATGTCGATGATGACCGAACCGGGAGCCATCGACTCGATCATCGCCTTGGTGATCAGGCGCGGCGCCGGACGGCCCGGGATAAGCGCGGTGGTGACCACGATGTCCTGCTTGGCGATGTGCTGGGCGGTGAGTTCGGCCTGCTTGGCCTGGTACTCGGCCGACATCGGCTTGGCGTAGCCGGTGGCGGTCTCGGCCTGCTTGAACTCATCGTCCTCGACGGCGATGAACTTGCCGCCCAGGGACTCGACCTGTTCCTTGGCTGCCGGACGTACGTCATTGGCCGAAACCACGGCGCCCAGGCGCTTGGCGGTGGCGATGGCCTGCAGGCCCGCCACACCGGCGCCCATCACGAACGCCTTGGCCGGACGCACAGTACCGGCGGCCGTCATCATCATCGGGATGGCGCGGTTGAACAGCGCCGCCGCCTCGATGACGGCCTGGTAGCCGGCCAGGTTCGCCTGGGAGGAAAGAATGTCCATCACCTGCGCGCGCGTGATGCGCGGCATGAATTCCATGGCCACGGTCGTCACCCCGGCCTTGGCCAGGGCGAGGATGTCGCCCTCGTTGCCATAGGGATCCATGCCGCCGATGACCAGGGCGCCCTTGGCGACGCCATTGAGCAGGGCAGCGGACGGACGGCGGACGGTCAGGACGATATCGGCGCCTTTGAGGGCGGCCTCGGCGGTGGCGGCGATTTCGGCGCCGGCGGCTTTGTACTCGGCGTCAGGAATGCTCGAAGCATCGCCCGCGCCCTTCTCGATGGCGACACTGGCGCCCAGCGCGATCAGCTTGCCCACCGTCTCGGGGGTTGCGGCGACGCGCGTCTCCCCGTCGGTGCGTTCGCGCACGACTGCAATTTTCATGGGATTTACCTCAATGGACCCCGGCACCGCGACTGCGGTGCCGATGCTCTTTCAAACACGAAAGGACGCGAGTCGGCGCTGACAGCGCTCCCCCCTCTGCCCAAACCCGTCAAGGGACAATACAAAAAAAGTGGCCCGGCACAAGGCCGGGCCATTGATACTTTTGCCGCAGTATAGCGTCAGCGTCGGCGCGCCAGGATATTGACCAGCGGCGGAGCGATGATTGCCGCGAAGATCAAAACGCCACCGAAAAGCGGCTGACCGCCCTGGATGATGAAGAACAGGCCCACCATCAGGATCACAAGACCCAGGATCGACAGCTTCAACAGCTCGACAAAGCCGTGGTAAGTACGCTCGTGCTCAGCGTAATCCATTGCGGGGATGTCGGACGGGGCGCCGGCAGTGACGGGTTTCTTGGCCATCGGTTTCCTCAAACAGGCTCGATCAAAATACGTTAGTTGGGGTCCGTCGCCTCGAGCTCGTCGATGAGCCTTTCGATCATCGAAAGCCCCAGCGACCAAAACTTGGGATCCTTGGCATCCAGGCCGAACGGCGCGAGCAGTTCGGAATGATGCTTGGAGCCCCCAGCCTTGAGCAGCTCGAAATAGCGCTCGGCAAACCCCTCGCTGGACTTCTCATACTGTGCGTAGAGCGAGTTCACAAGGCAGTCCCCGAATGCATAGGCATAGACGTAGAAGGGGGAGTGGATGAAATGGGGGATATAGGCCCAGAAGATGTCGTATCCTTCATTGAGAAGGATGCCGTCCCCAAGGCTCTCGCGGCTGACTTCGAGCCACATTTCATTGATTTCATCGGTCCTTAGCTCGCCCTGTCGCCGGGCGGTGTGGACCTTGCGCTCGAAGGTGTAAAAGGCAATTTGCCGCACCACGGTGTTGAGCATGTCCTCCACCTTGGAGGAGAGCAGCGCGAACCGGTGGCGCGGATCGGTGGTCGCATCGAGCAGCGAGCGGAAGGTGAGCATCTCGCCGAAAACCGAGGCGGTTTCAGCGAGCGTGAGCGGGGTCGGTGCCATCAGCGCCCCCTGCGGAGCCGCCAGCCGCTGGTGCACGCCGTGCCCGAGTTCGTGGGCCAGCGTCATCACGTCCCGGGCGCGTCCGAGATAGTTGAGCATGAGATAGGGGTGGGCGCTGGGCACGGTCGGATGCGCGAAGGCACCGGGCGCCTTGCCGTCCTTGACCGGCGCATCGATCCAACCGCTCTCGAAGAACGGCTGGGCTACCTCGACCAGCTTGGGCGAGAACTTCCCATAGGCTTCCAACACGGTGGTCTTGGCCGTCTCCCAATCGAAGATGCGGTCATCGGCATTGGGGAGCGGCGCGTTGCGGTCCCAGGAATTGAGCTTGTCCTTGCCGAACCAGCGGGCCTTCATCTTGTAGTAGCGGTGCGACAGCCGCGGATAGGCCTCGCGCACCGCCTTTTCGAGCGCGTCGACCACTTCGCGCTCCACCGAATTGGCCAGGTGCCGGCTATCGGCGATGTCCTGGTAGCCGCGCCAGCGGTCCGAGATTTCCTTGTCCTTGGCCAGCACGTTGGTGATGTGGGTGAAGAGCCGCTCGTTCTGGTGAAGGGTCCTGGAAAGCGCGTTAAAGGCCGCCTCGCGCTTCTTCTCGTCCTTCTCGGAAAGCAGGTGCAGCGTGGCTTCCAGCCCCAGCGTCTCGCCGTCGACCTCGAACTTGAGGCTGGCCATCGTCTCGTCGAACAGGCGGTTCCACGCCGAGAACGCAGTGACCGACTTGTCGTGGAACACTTCCTCGACCCGGTCCTCGAGCTGGTAGGGCTTGGCCTTGCGCAGTTCGGCGAACCACGGGCGGTAATGGGCCAGGTTCGCATCCTTGGCGAACGCGGCCTCGAGCACACCATCCTCGATCCGGTTGAGCTCGAGTTCGAAGAACAGCACGCGCGTCGAGAGCGTAGTGAGGGCCTCGTTCATGTCGCCCAGGAACTTGGCGCGATCGGGGTCCTGGGTGTTCTGCGCATATTGCAGGAACGCGAACGAGCCGATGCGGCCCGAAAGGTCGGCCAGCGCCTCGCTGCGCTTGACCGCTTCGACCAGGCCACCATTGCGCGCGAGCTCGTCGAGCTTGCCCTTGTAGGCGGCCTCGAAGGCTTCGGCCTCGCGGCGGGCCTTGTCGAGGTCGGACTTGAGCTCCTGGGACTCGCGCCCCGGATAGAGATCGGTGAGGTCCCATTCGGGCATCGCGCCGAGCTGGTTGTGACCCTTCTGGCTCGTGGCTTCGGTGGCGCGCGGCAGATCGGTCATGGCAAGTCTCCGAGAAAGGCAATCGAGGCGCGGACCTTACCGAGCCGCCGCCGCGCTGCCAAGCGCCCGCTCGCCGCCCCGCAACGTGATTAAAGCCCTCTTAACTCCCCCACCCTAACCTGCACCAAAACGGCACAGCGCGATTCGAGCGCGCTGGCCAGGCAAGGATTTGCATGACGCGCGTTCTGATAGTTGATGACGATCCGGTGCAGTTGCGCCTAACGTCCGAAGTGGCCAAGCGGGCCGGTTTCACCCCCCTCACCGCCACCGGCGGCAAGGAGGCGCTGGCGCTGCTGCGCGAAGATTCCGGTATCGGGGCGATGGTGCTGGACCTGGTCATGCCCGATCTCGACGGCATGGCGGTGATGGAAGCCATGAAGCGAGACGGCCTGACGACGCCAGTGATCGTGCAGACCGCCAGCTCCTCGCTCGAAACCGTGGTAACCGCCATGCGCCAGGGCGCGGCGGATTTCTTCGTCAAACCTGTGGCCCCCGAGCGCCTCATCATCTCGCTGCGCAATGCCCTGAAGCTCGATGCGCTCGAAACCCTGGTGCGCACCGAGCGCTCGAGGCGCGCCGGCACCTTCTCGGTCTCCGATATCGTCACCCGCAGTCCCGCCATGGACCGGGTGATCGGGCTCATCCGCAAGGCCGCCAAGAGCACCATTCCCGTGCTGATCGAGGGCGAGACAGGAACCGGCAAGGAACTGGTGGCGCGCGCCATCCAGGGCATGAGCGACCGCGCCGGCAAACCTTTCGTCACCGTCAATTGCGGGGCGATCCCGCCCAACCTCGTCGAATCCACCCTTTTCGGCCACCGCAAGGGCGCCTTCACCGGCGCCACCGCCGACCACGAGGGCAAGTTCGCCGAAGCCCATGGCGGCACCCTGTTTCTCGATGAAGTGGGCGAATTGCCGCTCGATACGCAGGTGAGGCTCCTGCGCGCCATCCAGCACGGGGAGATCGAGCCCGTCGGCGCGAGCAAGGCCGAGAAGGTCAATGTGCGCGTGATCTCCGCGACCAACCGGCGCCTGCTGAACCTGGCCAAGACCGGCGCCTTCCGCGAAGACCTCTTCTACCGGCTCAACGTCTTCCCGATCTACGTGCCGCCCCTGCGCGAGCGGCCCGAGGATGTCCAGGCGCTGGTTGCCCATTTCATCGCGCGGCTTGCCGCCGAAGCCGGGCGGCGCGTGGTGGGCATCAGTCCGCCGGCGCTCGACCTGCTGCAGCGCTATGACTGGCCGGGCAATATCCGCCAGCTCGAAAACGCGGTCTACCGCGCCATCGTGCTCTCGGACGGTGCCTACCTCGAAACCCCCGATTTTCCGCAGATCGTGGCACAGACGGCCGGGCGCGAACAGGCGGCACGCGCCGCCATCGCCTCCCCGGTACCACCCGCCCCCATTCATATCGACCAGGCCCCCGCTCCGCGCCCGGCCGAACCGCCGGTCGGCGCCGCTGCCGACCGTTTCCTGGGCGAGGACGGCGAAGTTGCCGCCATGGCCGACGTCGAGCGCGCCCTCATCGTCTTCGCCCTCCAGCATTATTCCGGCCGCATGTCGCGCGTGGCCCGAGCCCTCGGCATCGGCCGGTCGACGCTTTATCGTAAGCTCAAGGACTATGGGTTGGAGGGAGAGGCCGAGAGCGACGCGGCCTAAGGCCAGGCTTTCCGCCGACGCGCGTGCCCTGTCGCGCCCCCGAAGTTCGCACCACCCTTCCCCGGCCGCAGAGCCGGGGCACATGGATGGCTCCCGCTGGTGAGAGGCGCAACAGGCCCGGTCTTAGCCGGGAATGCGCAATGGTGAAGGTGGGTTCACGCGAGGAACGGCCCTAGCGCTTTTCGCTCCAAGCCTCGAGCAGCGCCTTGAGGGTAAGGAGGTCCGTGTGCACCCATTCGACTTCGGATTCGAGTTGCTGGTCGCTCACTCCGGGTCGCTGGAAATAGGTGAACTGCAGGTCGCATCCGGACTGGTTGGCGAAGACGCGCAGCGGCACCAGCAGCGGCTCTTCGCCCGGACGGCTCACCTCGTAGTCGAGGACACCGAACTCGTTGCGCGGGCAGAAGCGGATGGTCAGCGGCCCGCGCGGATCAAGCGGCGCTGCCGCAGTCCACGCGCGCTCGCCCACCGGCTTGAAGGTCGGCCCGAGGGCCGGGGTCCAGCTGGGCATGTTCGCCGGCTCACTGAGATAGGCATACACATCCGCCACCGGCCGGTCGATCGATACCGTAATCGTCCTGCTTTTGAGCATTCTTTGCCTCCCGCGTCAGCTAAGTGGCGGGAGAATATTAAGAAGGGCGGCCGGCAAATGTCTAAAATTATAATAAAAAGGCCCGCTTTCGCGGGCCCTTCGTAGTCTGCAACCTGGGACGGCGCTTAGCCCTGGCGGGCCTTGTAGCGCTTGTCGACCTTGTTGATGATGTAGACACGGCCGCGGCGGCGGACGAGCTTGTTGGCGCGGTGGCGACCCATCAGCGCCTTGAGCGAATTGGCGACTTTCATCTTTTGACCTCGATCATACGAAAAAGAGGCGCCAAGCGCCCTTTGAGTTGGGCGTTTACATAGGGGCTTTGGTTTTGCCTGTCAACGCGCCAGCGCCGGTTTTGCGTCACAACGCGCCGTTAACCGGCGGGATAGCTTCGTGCGTTAGGATCGGGGGTTCTACTACCTGAAAAGTGGACACCCAAGAGATCGCGTATGGCCTCCCCCGATTTAGCCGACCTTTCCGTGCTCGTGGCCGAATCCAACATGCAGATGGCTGACCTGGTCAGCCAGATGCTGCGCGGATTGGGCGTGCGCAAGATCCAGGTCGCCACCGACGCCGTTGCCGCATCGAGCATCCTGCGCCGGGGCGGCATCGACGTGCTCATGATCGATGACGCCCTTTCGGGCCTCAACGGCACCACCTTCACCCGCCGCCTCCGGCGGAGCGACGACGAGAATAGCCGCCATGTGGCGGTCTTGATGATGTCGTCCCAGCCCAGCGCCGCTTCCATCACCCTGGCGCGCGACGCGGGCATCACAGAGTTCCTGCGCCGCCCGTTCTCGGCGGCCCAGATCGGAGAAAAGCTCGGCGCGATCGTTTCGGCGCCGCGCCCTTTCATCGACACCGCAGGCTACGCCGGCCCCGATCGCCGCCGCCGGAAGGCCGGCGTCGGTGGGGACGAACGCCGGAGCCTCTGAGGCAAGGGCATTGCTCCTTGCTTAAGTCGTGCCCCTTCTGTCCCTCCCCGCAAAGGGGAGGAGGCAAGGGGTTGAAGCTGGCCGCACCGAGGCTAGACCGCGGGAATCGGCTCTTCGAGGTCGAGGTCGCGCCAGCGATGGCAGGCCACCAGTCGGTCGCCCGCCAGCACTTCGAGCGCTGGGCGCACTTCGGCGCAGATCGGCTTGGCAAAACGGCAGCGCGTCCGGAAGGTGCAACCCGAGGGCGGGTTGATCGGAGAAGGAATCTCCCCGCGCAGCGCGTCGATATTGCGCTCGCGCGCCAGCCGCGGATCGGGAATCGGCACCGCCGTGAGCAGGGCCCGCGTGTAGGGATGCTTGGGGTCGGTATAGATGTCGTCCCCGCCCGCCAGTTCCACGATACGACCGAGGTAAAGCACCAGGATTCGGTCCGACACGTGCCGCACCACCGAAAGGTTGTGCGAGATGAACACCAGCGTCAGCCCGAACTCGTCCTTGAGCTCGGTGAGGAGGTTGAGGATCTGCGCCTGGATCGAGACGTCGAGGGCCGATACCGGCTCGTCGCACACGATGAGCTTGGGCTCGGTTATCAGCGCCCGGGCGATGCCGATGCGCTGCGCCTGGCCGCCCGAAAATTCGTGCGGATAGCGGTTGATCATCTCGGGGAGCAGGCCCACGGCCTCCATCATCTTGATGACCTTGGCCCGCCGCCCGGCCTTGTCGAGCTCGGGCATCAGCGTGCGCAGGGGGTCGCCGATGATCTCGCCCACGGTCATACGCGGATTGAGCGAGGCCAGCGGATCCTGGAAGATGATCTGGAGGTCCCGCCGCTTGCGGCGCATTTCCTCGTCCGGCAGCTTGGTCAGATCCTGGCCCAGCCAAAGCACCTTGCCCTGGTCGGGCGAGAGCAGTTGCAGGATGCAGCGGCCCAGCGTCGACTTGCCGCTGCCGCTTTCCCCCACGATACCCAGCGTCTCGCCCTTCTTGACCGAGAACGAGATGTCCTCGAGCGCAGTAAGCGTCAGCGGGCGGCCGAACAGGCCATTGGCGATGGAAAAGGTCTTCTTGAGACCATCGATGCGCAGGAGTTCGGTCATGCGACGTGCTCCGATACCCGTAGTGGCCCCTGGTAGAAGCAGGCGCGCTCGCGCCCGCCCTCATCGGCCACCAGAGGCGGCCGGCGTTCGAGGCATTCGGCGAAGCGGAACGAGCAGCGCGGATTGAAGGCACAGCCCTTGGGCAGATGCTCCAGGCTCGGCGGCAGCCCCTCGATGGGGCTGAGCTTGTGCGTACGGCGCTCGATGTGCGGCGTCGAGGCGAGGAGGCCGAACGTGTAGGGATGGCGCGGATCGTAGAACAACGTTTCGGTATCGCCCTTCTCGATGCAGCGCCCGCCATACATCACCATCACCTTGTCAGCCACGCCCGCCACCACGCCCAGATCGTGCGTGATGAGGACGAGGGCGGTGCCGAACTCGCTGGTGAGGTTGCTGAAGAGCTCGAGCATCTGGGCCTGGACGGTGACGTCGAGCGCCGTCGTCGGCTCGTCCGCGATCAGGATCTTGGGCTTGCACAGGAGCGCCATGGCGATCATGACGCGCTGACGCATGCCGCCCGAAAGCGCGTGTGGGTAGGCCTCGGCCCGCTTGGCCGGTTCGGGAATGCCGACACGTTCAAGCATTTCGATGGCGGCTCGCACCGCCTTGCCCTTGTCGTACCCCTGATGCTTGACCAGCACCTCGGCGAGCTGCGTCTTGATCTTGAGGCTCGGATTGAGCGAGGTCATCGGATCTTGGAAGATCATGGCGATGTCACGCCCGCGATAGACGTCGAGCTGGTCTGGGGAGAGCCCGACCAAGTTGACGTCCCCGAGCATGGCCTTGCCGCTGGCGCGGCCATTCTTGGCCAGCAGTCCCATGATCGAGAGGAACGCCTGGCTCTTGCCCGATCCGCTTTCGCCCACCACGGCGAGAGTCTCGCCCTGGTGGAGGGTGAAGTTGAGATCGGAAACGGCGGTCACTTCGCTCTCGTGGAGGGCGAACTTGACCGAGAGGTCTTGGACCTTGAGTACCTCTGTCATCATCTGTCCTTTGGATCGAGCGCGTCGCGCAGGCCGTCGCCGAGATAGGAGAGGCAGAGCAGCATGAGCACGAGGAAGATGGCCGGCGAGAACAGCATCCACGGGAGCTGCTCGACGACCGGTGCGCCGAAGGAAATGAGCGTGCCGAGCGAGGTCAGCGGCTCCTGAACGCCAAGCCCGAGATAGGAGAGGAAGCTCTCGGTGATGATTATCTCGGGAATGGTGAGGGTGGCGTAGATGACCACGGGGCCGGTGAGATTGGGCACGATGTGGCGCATGATGATGGTGAAGGGCTTGGCACCCCCTGCCCGAGCCGCCTCGACGAACTCGCGCTCCTTGAGCGAGAGCGTCTGGCCACGCACGATGCGGGCCATGGTCAGCCACTCGAGACACCCGATTCCCACGAAGAGCAGGATCGGATTGCGCCCGAACATCACCACTAGGATGATGACGAAGAGGATGTAGGGCAGCGCGTACATGATATCGACGAAGCGCATCATGATCGTGTCGATGCGACCGCCGAAATAGCCCGCGATTGCCCCGTAAACGATGCCGATCACCACCGAGACGAACGTGGCTACGAACGCCACGATCAGTGACATCTGCGTGCCCTGGAGCGTGCGCGCCAGCATGTCGCGCCCGTTCTGGTCGGTGCCGAAATAATGGCCCTTGGAGAAATCGGGCGGCTTGCGGATGGCAGACCAGTCGATCTCGTCGAGCTTCCAGGGCAGGAAGAACGGCCCGATGAAGGCGATGAGCACGATCGCGGCTAGGATGAAGATCGAGGCGACGGCAGCCTTATTGGCGTAGAGCCGGCGCAGCGCGTCCTGGGTCAGCGAGCGCCCCTTGGGCGCGTCGGTCGCCAGGGCCGCGGCGTAGTCGGTGAGGACGGCGTCCTTTCCAGTAATCCCGGCCATCAGCGGTACCTCACCTTGGGATCGAGCCATGCATAGACGATGTCGACGATCAGATTCAGCACCAGGATGATGAACATGTAGAGGATCGTCGTGCCCAGGACCAAGCCGTAGTCACGGTTGAGGGCGGCGGTGATGAAGTACTTGCCGATACCGGGCAGCGCGAACACCTGCTCGACAACGAGCGAGCCGGTGAGGAGATAGGAAAGGCCGGGCCCGAGATAGGAGACCACCGGCAGCAGCGCCGGCTTGATGGCGTGCCGCGCCAGGATCAGCCGCGTACCCAGCCCCTTGGAGCGGGCCGTGCGCACATAATTGGTGCCCAGCACCTCGATCATGGACCCGCGCATGA
This sequence comes from Youhaiella tibetensis, assembly GCF_008000755.1. Lineage (NCBI taxonomy): Bacteria > Pseudomonadati > Pseudomonadota > Alphaproteobacteria > Hyphomicrobiales > Devosiaceae > Paradevosia > Paradevosia tibetensis. Next base: position 3,718,852 of record NZ_CP041690.1, read on the forward strand.
GGCGCGCGACGCGCCCGCCATGGGGCAGAACCAGGATGGTGATGGGCAGCACCATGTGGATCCAAGACCCGGGCACATAGCCGCCGGCCGGCAACCAGCGCAGATAGACCCCGAACAGGAGCTGCAGCAGGTTCGCCATGAGGAAATTGGGAATGATGAGGCCGATCAGCACCACGAAGACCAGCACGTAGTCGGGCCACCTGTTCTGGTAGAGCGCCGCCAGGGCGCCGGCGACCAGGCCGAGGACCGTGCCGATGATGAAGGCCGAAAAGCCCAGCGTCAGCGTGAAGGGCAGGCCGATCAGCATGAGCTGGCTGACCGAGAAATCCGTCATCACCATCGAGGGACCGAGGTCGCCGCGGAACACCCCCATCACGTAGATGAAGTACTGGACGATCAGGGGCTGGTCGAGGTGATAGAAGGCCCGCAGGTTCTTGAGCACATCGGGCGGAAGCGCGCGTTCGCCGTCGAACGGGCCACCCGGGGCAAGCCGGAGAATGAAAAAGCAGAGAGTGATGGCGATGAGCACGACGGGAATAGCCGACGCGACACGCCGCAGGGCGTAACCGAACATCTGTCCGTATCCTTGGTTTGCCGCCGCGCAGCCCTCCGCGAGGGGAGGGCCACTTGGCAGTAGCGGGAGCCGCGGCGACGCTTGGCCGCGACTCCCGCTATCGGATTATTCCGACTTGCTCATCCAGCGGACGCGGTGGATGTCCTGGGCGTTGTCCTCGAAGCCGGTGATCTTCGGGGACACGACGTTCTTGGACACATACCAGTAGATCGGCATGGCGCCGAACTCATCCATGGCCAGCTTTTCGGCTTCGTGCATGTAACCGGCACGCTTGACCAGGTCACGCTCGGCGGCGGCCTGGGCCATCAGCTCGTCGAACTTGGGGTTCGAATAGCGGCCATAGTTGTTCTCGACGCCCGTCTTGAGGAGGTCGAGAGTGTTGGAGGCATCGTTGTAGTCGAGCAGCCAGCCGGCACGGCCGACCTGGAAGTCACCGGCGCGCAGGGCGTCATAGTGGACGGCGACTTCGGCGTTGAAGAGCTCGACTTCCACGCCGATCGGCTTCCACATGGAGGCGATGGCGACGGCGATGCGCTGGTGGTTGTCGTTGGTGTTGTAGCGCAGCTGCAACTTGAGCGGATGGTCGGGCGTATAGCCCAGGCCGGCCATGATCTCGGCAGCCTGCTTGACCTTCTCGTCATAGGGGAGCTTGGACCACTCGGGGACATACTGCTCGCCTTCGTAGTTGGCGGTACCCGGCGGGACCCAGCCATAGGCCGGCAGTTCGCCCGTGCCCAGCACGTCCGGGCCGATCACGTCACGATTGACCGCCATGGAGAGGGCCTTGCGGATCTCCATGTTGTTGAGCGGTTCCTTGGACTGGTTGAAGACGTAGTAGTAGACGCCCAGGAACGGAGCCACGTGTGCCTGGCCCGGCAGGTTGTCCTGCAGCCACTGGTACTGGTCGGCCGGGAAATCGGTGAGGATATCCAGCTCGCCCGCACGGTAGCGGTTGAGAGCGGCGGTCAGGTCTTCGGTATTGTTGAAGCTGATCTCGTCGATCTTGAGGTTGTCCTTGCCGTAATAGGTGTCGCTCTTGACGGCCTTGATGTAGGAGCCGGGCACCCATTCGGTAATCTTGTAGGGGCCGTTACCCACGATATTGGCCGGCTGCGTCCACTGGTCGCCGAACTTCTCGATGATGTCCTTGCGGATCGGGAAGGCGGTGTAGTGGGTCAGGGCCTGCAGGAAGAACGGAGTGGGAGCCTCGAGGGTGATCTCGAGGGTCTTGTCGTCGATCGCCTTGACACCGAGCTGGCTGAAATCGGTGATGTCACCGGACGCGATCTTGGACGAATTCTTGATCGGGTACTGGAGATAGGCGTATTCGGCCGCAGTCTTGGGGTCGAACAGGCGCTGGAACGCGTCCACGAAATTCTGGGCGGTGACGGGCTCGCCGTCGGTCCACTTGGCATCGGCGCGTAGCTTGAAAGTATAGGTCAGGCCATCGTCCGAAACGGTCCAGGACTCGGCCTGGCCCGGAATGGCATCGGCCTGGATGTCTTCGGCGACCAGACCTTCGAGATATTCGCCGACGATACGGTTTTCCCAGTCGCCGGAGACCTTGTGCGGATCGAGCGAACCGGGTTCGCCCCCGTTACCCAGATTGAGAGTGACGGCCTGCGCCGCGCCTCCCATGAACAGCGCCAGAGCGCCGGCGGTCGCGACCGCTTTAAGGACTTTGGTAATTTTCATTATCGTCCCTACTCCTGTTGTTTCCTGAACCCTGCCGGGATTGTTTCCCGGTTTTGTACTTTTCGTGCAGGTGGTTTTTTGCCATTCCACTTGCAAAGAAGCGCAGACCGTAGACAAGCTTGACGCAAGCGTCAACGGGCGTTCGGAGGAAGACAAACAGGTATTATCCTGCTTTCGACGAGCGATATTCTTGAGACGACCGAACGGGTTTTGAAGTTCTGGTACGGCTCCAAAAACTCAATAAAATACAATGATGTCTGGACTCATGAAGTTCTCGCCGTGGGCCCCGCAATGCACGGGGCGCCGGATCGATAGGTAAGACAAACTGTCTTATCGGCGAGCTCGCGGCTGCTCTACTGGCAATCAGGCGGCGCGCTCGACCAGCGCCGCCACGCCCATGCCGCCGGCCGTGCAGACCGAGATCAGCGCCCGTTCCTTGTCCTCCGATTGCAGGAGCTTTGCCGTGACCCCCAGGATGCGCGCGCCGGTGGCGGCGAAGGGGTGGCCATAGGCGAGGCTTGAACCCTTGACGTTGATCCTCTCCGGATCGATCTCGCCCATCGGCGTCTCGCGCTCGAGCACTTCGCGGTTATACTTGGGGTCCCGCCAGGCCTTGAGCGTGCATAGCACCTGGGCGGCAAACGCCTCGTGCAGCTCGAAAAGGTCGATATCGGAGAAGGCGAGGTTGGACCGGCGCAGCATTTCGGAAACCGCAATGGTCGGCGCCATGAGCAGCCCGTCGCCGGCGGCAAAGTTGTTGGCCGAAACCTTGCCCATCGAAAGATAGGCCAGCACCGGCAGGCCATGGGCTCTGGCCCAGTCCTCGCTCGCCAGCAACACCGAGGCGGCGCCATCGGTCAGTGGAGTGGAATTGGCCGCAGTCAGCGTGCCATGGCCCGAGGACTTGTCGAAGGCCGGCTTCATCGTCGCCATCTTTTCGAGCGTGGTATCGGCTCGGACGTTGTTGTCACGCCAGATGCCGGCGCAGGAGACGAGCAGGTCATCGTGAAACCCCTCGTTATAGGCGCGCGCGGCGTTCTGGTGGCTGCGCAGCGCCAGCTTGTCCTGGTCCTCGCGCGAGATTTGCCACTGCCGCGCCATCAGTTCGCAATGCTGGCCCATGGAAAGGCCGGTGCGCGGCTCCTGGGTCGATGGCGCCACCGGCGCCAACTCGCCGAAGGAGAAGCCCTTGAGGGCCTTGAAACGTTCGCCGACCGAGCGGGCGCGGCTGAGCTTGGAGAGGCGGTGCTGGAACTTGTCGCCGACCACGATCGGCGCGTCGCTGACCGTATCGGAGCCGGCTGCGATGCCGCTCTCGATCTCGCCGGTCGCGATCTTGGCGCCCAGCATGAGCGCCGCCTGCAGGCTCGTGCCGCAGGCGATCTGCACATTGGTGCCCGGCGTGCTGGGGGAGAACCCGGCATCGAGGGTGGCCTCGCGCGCCAGGTTGAAGTCGCGGCTGTGGCCGATGACGGCGCCCGCCATAACCTCACCGATGGCCTCGCCCTTGAGGTTATATTTGTCGGCCAGCCCGGCGAGCGTCGTGCCGAGCATGGTGAGGTTGGATTCCTCGGCATAGCCGGTATAGCTCCGGCAGAAGGGAATGCGGGCTGATCCGACGATTGCGACGCGGCGCAGTTCAGTCATGAGCGGGATTTCCTTTATGCCCTGCCATCCTGCCGGGCCTTGATCGGCCCACCCAGGAACGGCGCAAATCCGGTGCCCAGGATCACGCCGATATCGGCGAGGTCCGCATTGGCAACGACGTTTTCGGCGACGACGGTCTCGGTGGTATCGACGAGTGGCTTGACCAGCTCGCGCCCGAGCGCGGCGAGATCCGGATGCTCGGGCACCGGCCCTTTTTGAGCCTTGCCCTTCTCCCATTTGTAAAAGCCAGCACCGGTCTTGCGCCCGAACTTCCCCGAAGCGACGAGCGCGGCGAACTTGCTGCCCTCGGGGACGGGATGCCCCAGTTCCTGGGCCACGGACTTGCCGACATCGAGCCCCACGGTATCCATGAGTTCGATCGGCCCCATCGGCATGCCGAAGGCAACCGCGGCGGCATCGAGCAGTTCCTTGCTCTCGCCATTCTCCACCCGCTGCACGGCGCCGAGCATGTAGGGCATGAGCACGCGGTTGACGAGGAAGCCGGGCGCCGATTTGACGACGACCGGACTCTTGGAGATGGCCAGCACGAAGGAGGCCCCCAGCGCAATGGTCTCGGCGCTGTTGAACCGGGACTGGATGACCTCGACGAGCGGCAGTTGCGCCACCGGGTTGAAGAAGTGAAGGCCGATGAGCCGCGCCGGCTCCTTCATGCCCTCCGCGATCCGTTCGAGTTCGATGGACGACGTGTTGGTGGCAAGGATCGCCGTGGGCTTGGCCCGGGCTTCGAGGTTGAGAAAGACCTTGTGCTTGATGTCGAGGTTCTCGACCACCGCCTCGATGATGACATCGGCGCGCGGCACGCCCTTGCCCTCGACATCGGCTTCGAGCCGCGCCATGGCCGCCGCAACCTCGCGCGGTTTCTTGAGGCGTTTCTGGAAGAGTTTTCTGGCTCGGTCGAGCGCGGGCTTTATGCGATCGAGATCGAGGTCCTGCAGCGTCACCGCCAGTCCGCGCAGCGCACACCAGGCCGCGATGTCGCCACCCATCACACCGGCACCGATGACATGAACGCGGTTGAACTGCGGCTTGGCGCTGCCCTTGAGCACCTGCTTCTTGAGCCCCTCGGAGAGGAAGAAGACGCGGCGCAGGTTTGTCGCGGTCTCCGAGCCCATGAGCGGCACGAAGCTGGTGATCTCGCCCGCCGACATGGTGCGCCAGTCGTCGCCGTGCTTTTCGAAGAGGTCGATGAGCGCATAGGGCGCCGGATAGTGCTCGGGTCGCGCCTTCTTGGCCACCTCCTCGCGCAGCCGCCGCACGAGCGACGGACGCGCCAGGCTCAGCCCCATGATACGCTTGGTCCAGCCTGCCGGATGGGACCGGCGCTTCTGAAGCACCGCCTTGCGGCCCTCCCAGCGCAGGTTGTCACGATGGCGCACCAGCTTGTCGACCAGCCCCATGCCGCGCGCGACCCCGGCCCTCAGCATGCGGGCGGCCAGCATGAGCTGCATGGCATCGATCGGCCCCGCCTGCCGCAACGAACGCCCGGTGCCGCCGAAGCCCGGGAAGATGCCCAGGTTCACCTCGGGAAAGCCGATGCGCGTCTTGTCGTTGTTGACCGCGATCCGGTAGTGGCAGGCCAGCGCCAGCTCGAGCCCGCCGCCCAGGCAGAAGCCGTGGATGCCGGCGACGAAGGGTATCTTGAGGTTCTCGATGCGCTGGAAGAGCGCATGGGTGCGCCGCAGCGCCTCGGACAGGATAGAAAAATCCGACATGGCGTCGAATTCTGAGATATCGGCCCCGGCGATGAAGCCGCTTTCCTTGCCCGAGAGCAGGACGACGCCGAGCAATTCCTCGCCATTGGCCATTTCCTCGATATGTCCGACCAGCGTTTCGAGCTCGACGATGGCCTCTCGCGAGAGCGTGTTGACGCTGGCGCCGGGAGTATCGATGGTCAGCCAGCCGATCCGTTCGAAATCGACGGTGAACGTCCAGTTCCGTAGTTCGGGAAGTGCCACGTGCAGCTCCTATTCGGCGGCGCGGGAAAGTTGGCGGGGGGCGAGCTCATCCGGATCGAAGTCGTCTACCTTGATGGCTCGGTCGGTGGCTTCGTCGGCGGCGCGCAGCAGCTTGGCTTCGTCCTCGGTGAGCACGCCCGCCGCCACCGCATCGATGATTGCGTCGCGATCGAGCCGACGCTCGATAATCCGCTTCTTGATGGCCCGCACGAACTTCGCCTCCGCTTCCTCGGCCGCCGTCACCTTGAGAAACCCGTCTTCGAGAACGCCGGTGATGTCGTTGGGATCCATGCTGACATAGGTGCCGGCGGTAAGCCGGTCGCGGAAGGCGCCCGGCCGCAGCACGGCGCGCACGAACCGGTAGTTGGCCCGATCCGAAGAGGCCTTGGCATGCCGGCCCAGCGGGAAGGCAAGGATGCGCATCACCCAGCCCAGGAACGGATTGGGGAAGTTGGCGAAGACCTCCCCGAAGCTCGCTTCGATGGCCGCGCAGCAATCGGCCATGATGGCGTCCACCACCGGCCGGTCTTCCTCGATGCGGCCCTCATCCTCGTAGCGGCGCAGCACCGCCGACATGAGGTAGAGGTTGGAGAGAATATCGGCCATGCGGCCCGAGAGCTTCTGCTTGCGCTTGAGGGCCCCGCCCAGGAACACCACGGTCCAGTCGCCCACCAGCGCAAAGTCCTGCGAATAGCGGTGGAGTTGGCGATACCAGCCCGCCATCTCGTGGTCGACCGGCGAGGAACAGAAGCGGGCGAAGGTCAGCCCGTGGAGGAGGCTGGCGATCTTGTTGTGGCCCATATAGGCGATGTGCCCGCCAAAGGCGGCGTCGAACGCCTTGAGCCCCTCGCGCTTATCCGGGTTCTGCACCGCCGCGATTTCGCGATAGAGATAGGGATGCGCCCGCAGCGCGCCCTGCGCGAAGGTGATGAGGGTGCGCGTGAGGATATTGGCGCCTTCCACGGTAATGGCGACGGGCGTGTTGGCGTAGCCCGAGAACATGTAGTTGCTCGGCCCGTCCTGGATGGCGCGGCCGCCATGGACGTCCATGGCGTCGTTGACCCGGTCGCGCATGGCGTCGGTGGTGCGGTACTTGAGCAGCGCCGAGAGCACTGACGGACGCTGGCCTTCATCGACCATCGAAGCGGTGAGGGCGCGCGCGGCCTCGAACGTATAGGCGGACTTGATCATGCGGGCGAGCGGGTCCGCCACTCCCTCCATGATGCCGACCGGAATGCCGAATTGCCGGCGAATGCGAGCATAGGCACTGGTGACGCGCAGCGCCTGCTTGATCGAAACCGTGCCGATGGCGGGCAGCGAGATGGCGCGGCCGGTGGCCAGGCACTCCATGAGCATGCGCCAGCCCTGCCCGGCATAATCGGTGCCACCGATCAGGAATTCCATGGGCACGAAGACGTTCTTGCCCTTGATCGGCCCGTTCATGAAGGCCGAGCGCGCCGGATAGTGCCGCCGGCCGATCTGGACGCCCGGAAAATTGGCCGGGATCAGAGCCAGGGTGATGCCGACATGCTCGCCCTTGCCCAGGTGGTTGTCCGGATCATGGAGGTTGAAGGCGAGCCCGACAAGGGTGGCGACGGGGGCCAGGGTGATATAGCGCTTGTCCCAGGAGAGGTTGACCCCCAGCACCTGCTTGCCGCGATATTCGCCGTAGGCGACGACGCCCACGTCGCGCATGCCCGCGGCATCCGAACCCGCGTGCGGGCCGGTAAGCGCGAAGCACGGCACTTCCAGCCCCTGCGCCAGGCGCGAGAGATACTGCTTCTTCTGTTCGGGCGTTCCGTACTTTTCGAGCAGCTCGCCCGGTCCGAGCGAATTGGGCACCATGACGGTGATGGCGGCCGCGACCGAGCGGCTGGCGATCTTGGAGACGACCATCGACTGCGCCTGCGCCGAAAAGCCCAGGCCGCCGTGCTCCTTGGCGATCAGCATGCCAAGGAACCCCTTGTCCTTGAGATATTGCCAGACTTCGGGCGGCAGGTCGGCTCGGTTGTGGCGGATGTCCCAGTCATCGATCATCGCGCACACTTCGTTGACGGGGCCGTCGAGGAAGGCCTTTTCCTCTTCGCTCAGCGTCAGCTTACGGATGTCCATGAGCTTGGACCAGTCGGGCTTGCCGGAAAACAGTTCCACATCCCAGCCGACGGTGCCGGCATCGAGCGCTTCCTGCTCGGTGGTCGAGACGCGCGGCAGGATGGATTTGACGAAGCGGTAAGCCGGCCCGGTCAGGACGACGAGACGGATCTGCTCGACCGAGAGCAACCCAAGGACGATGGCCGGAACCAGCGCGAGAACGAGCCAGAGGTCGAAGGCGAAGCCGGCCGCGATACGCGCCAGGATGCCGATCGCGAGGGCGGCAACCGCCCACTGCCAGAGCGGCGCCTTGCGCAGCGCCAGGGCACAGACCGCGACGATACCTACCAGCCAGACGATCAGGGTCATTGAGTCCTCCTCTCCGACACGCGTCACCCCTAGAACATAGGGCAAGCGGGTAAAGAATGCATGCCCTTTACGTATACGTCAACTCACGGCCTCAAAAGTAAGCGTGACCGCGTAGGTCATTCAAAAGTGTTAGGACAGCAATTTGACGCTTACGTAAGGCCATGGAATACTTCCGCCAAAACGAGGGAAATCCCCCGGAGGAAGACTGAATGGCATCTGCGGTCGAGACCCCTGACCACCCACGTCCCTGGCTGAGCCATTACCCGGAAGGGATAAGCTGGGAGCTCGATGCCGATTTCCAGCCGGTGCACGAGCAGGTCCTGGCGGCCTGCGCCCGCGAGCCCCTGGCGACGGCACTCGATTTCCTCGGCGGCACGATGAGCTTTGGCGAACTGGCCCGCTCGATCATCTCGCTTGCCGGCGCGCTCCAGAAGCAGTTCGGCGTCCGGAAGGGTGTGCGCGTGGCACTGATGCTCCCCAACACGCCCTTCTACGTCATTTCCTATTATGCAGTGCTCCGTGCCGGCGGCACGGTCGTCAACTGCAACCCGCTCTATACCGTGCACGAGTTGGCCCACATCGCCTCGAACGCCAAGGCCGACCTGATGATCACGCTTGATCTCAAGCAGATCTTCGAAAAGGCCGAGGCCCTGGTCGAGGCGGGCCACGTCAAGTCGCTGGTCGTCTGCCACTTCCCCGAAGCGCTGCCGCTGGTCAAGCGCGCGCTCTTTTCCATCGCCAAGCGCCGCGACCTGGCCAATGTCGGCAAGTCGCGGGTCGCAGCCCAAATTACCCGCTTCGCAGAAATGCTGGCGCGCAGGGAAACGCCCGAACCGGTGATCATCGACAAGACCAAGGACATCGCCGTCCAGCAATATACCGGCGGCACCACCGGGCTCCCCAAAGGCGCCATGCTCACCCATGCCAATATCGCGGCCAACATGGCCCAGATCGACGCCTGGGGCTGCGGGTTGTTCTACCCGCCCTCAAAGGTCATCGCCGTTCTGCCCTTCTTCCATATCTTCGCGATGACCGTGTGCATGAACGTGCCGCTGTGCAACGGCATCCAGGTGGTCATGCTGCCCCGCTTCGAGCTGAAGTCGCTGCTCGACATCTTCATGCGCACCAAGGCCAATATCCTGCCGGCGGTGCCGACCCTGCTCCAGGCCCTCGCCAAGGCCGACATCAAGGCCGAGCAGATCGCCAGCCTTGAGATCGCCATTTCCGGCGGCGCCGCGCTTCCCAATGAGGTCCGCTCCAAATTCGCCAGGATTTCACCGGCGCGACTAGCCGAGGGCTATGGGTTGACCGAGGCCTCTCCGGTCGTCTGCTGCGCCGCGCTCAAGGTGGCTTCCAAGCCGATGTCGATCGGCCTCCCCCTGCCCGGCACCGACCTGCGGTTCGTTGATGTCGATACCGGCAAGGCCGTCGGCATCGGCGAGCCCGGGGAACTTCAGGTCAGGGGCCCCCAGGTCATGGCCGGATATTTCGACGACGAGCAGTCCACGCGCGACGCCTTCATGGACGGCTGGCTGCGCACCGGCGACGTCGGCTATGTCGATGAGGACGGCTACGTCTTCCTCGTCGATCGCATCAAGGACCTCATCATCTCGTCCGGCTTCAACGTCTACCCGCGCAATATCGAGGAAGCGCTGATGGAACATGAGCTGGTGGACGAGGCCAATGTCATCGGCGTGCCGGACGACTATCGCGGCGAAGCGCCGGTGGCCTTCGTCAAGCTGGTCAGCGGCGCCTCGATCGGCGAGGCGGAGCTCAAGACCTTCATCTCGGCCAAGCTCAACAAGATGGAGATGCCGCGCGAGATCATCTTCAAGGATGCCTTGCCGAAAACCCTGATCGGAAAGCTCTCCAAGAAAGAGCTGCGGGAGGAATACAGCCAGAGGAAAGGGCAGCGCCGTGAACCGGCCAGAACCTGAGAACCGCGACCTCTTCGCGATTGCCGACCTCGCCCGCGAGTTCGGCATCTCGACGCGCGCCATCCGCTTTTACGAAGCCAAGGGCCTGATCGCGCCCGAGCGCGTCGGCGCCACACGCGTCTTCCGTCGCCGCGACCGCGCCCGGCTGATCCTGATCCTGCGCGGCAAGCGTCTGGGCTTTTCGCTGCGGGAAATCTCGGATTATCTCGGCCTCTACGACGCCAACCGCACCCAGCAGGCCAACATGCTGGTCGAAAAGGTCGACGAACGCCTCAGGATGCTCGAACAGCAGCTCAGCGACATCCAGACCACGATCGCGGAGCTGCGCGAGATGCGCAAGCTGGCAGTGGGCGAGATGGAGAAGGCTTGAAGGACTGAAGCGCAGGGAAGCGGCACAGACGCACTCCTGGTGCGCTACTAGCGCCCCTTGCGGTTCTTCACATTGCTCGTCATCGGGCTTGGCTTTTTCGGCTTCTTCCACCCCTTTGGCGGCTCAGCCACGGGAATGTGCGTGCCCAGCCCCATCGCGCCCGGCGGCGGCTGGCTGACCACCGTGGCGGCAGGCCCGTCATTCGGGTCCTCGGCCTGGCGCGGCGCCTTGCCCGAAAGCGCATCGATCTCGTTGCGCAGCCTGGCGGCCAGCTCGAAATCGAGGTTGGCGGCAGCCTCCTGCATCTGCTTTTCGAGTTCGACGATCTTCCTGTGGACAGACTGGAGCGACATGGCTCCTCCTAGCTGGCATTGACGAAGACCATCATGTCCTCGAGCGTTGCGGCCTCGTTCATGGGCTTGTCCCAGCGAATGCGGTTGATGCGCGGAAAACGCAACGCCACCCCGGACTTGTGCCGGTTCGATTGTTGCGCCGAGTCGAAGGCGATTTCGAGAACCAGTTCCTTCTTCACCTCGCGTACCGGCCCGAAGGACTGCACCGTATTAGCGCGCACCCAGCGGTCGAGCTGTTTCAGTTCCTCGTCGGTGAAGCCGAAATAGGCCTTGCCGATCGGCACGATCTCGTTGCCCTTCCATACCCCGAAAGTGAAGTCCGAATAGAAGGAGGAGCGCTTGCCATGCCCGCGCTGGGCATACATCAGCACGGCATCCACGACATTGGGGTCGCGCTTCCACTTGTACCAGTACCCCTTGGGACGGCCAGGTATGTAGGGCGCCGCGCGCAGCTTGACCATGACGCCTTCGTGTCCGTGCTCGTCGGCACCGCGCCGCCGCAGCTCGGCCAGTTCCTCCCAGGTCTCGAAGCCCAGGACCGGCGAGAGGTCGAGCCGGGTCTGGGGATTGCCGGCGAACCATTCCTCCAGGTGGCTGCGCCGCTCGGTCCAGGCCAAAGCCCGGATGTCTTCGCTGCCGTCGAACAGCATGTCGTAGACCCGGATGAAGGCGGGGAATTCGCTCAGATGCTTGCCGATGGCGACCTTGCGGTTGAGGCGCTGCTGCAGGTCGTTGAACGAGGCCGGCTCGAAATCGTGGCCCACGAGAAGCTCGCCATCGAGTACCGCCTCCCCGAAGACATTGTCCACGATATCGGGGAAGGCCTCGGCGATGTCATCGCCCGTGCGCGAGAACAGCGACACCCGTCCGCGCGACATGATGAGTTGCACGCGTATGCCGTCCCACTTCCACTCCGCGGCGAAATCGGCGGGCGCCAGCTTGCCGATATCCTTTTCCTCGTCGATCGGGTTGGAGAGCATCAGCGGGTGGAAGCGCGCCGCATGGTCGATGTCGGGCCGCCCGGCCTTGCCGTCGAGCCAGGCGAAGAGCTCGCTATAGGGCAAGGTGATACCGTGCCACACCTCCTCGATCTCTTGGAGATCCTTGCCGCTCATCTGCGCCAGTGCCGTCTTGGCGAGGCGTGCCGAAATGCCGATCCGCAAGGCACCCGTCGCCAGCTTCACCAGCGCCCAGCGCTCGTTGATTTCGGCGCGGGTAAGGAGCGAGGCGATGAGGGCCGGCAGCTCGCTTTTGGAGGTGGTGTTGAAAAGTTCGATGAGGTCGGTGAGGCTCGGCAGGTCTTCCGTGCCGCCATGATGGGGCCAGATGAGCGCGATGGTCTCGCCCAAATCCCCGACATAGTCGTAGGAAAGCCCGAAGAGGTAAGGATCGACCTCGCGCAACACCACCTCGCGCAGCACCGCGGGCTTGACGTTCTTGAAGGTCAGGGCCCCGGTCAGCACGGCCAGCGCAAAGCCGCGATCGGGGTCCGGCGTCTCGCGGAAATAGTTGGTCAGCGCCTCGATCTTGCGATTGCGCGACGGGGTCAGGGCCAGAAGCTCGAGGAGCTGGGCGAACCGCTTCATTCCTCTTCCCCGTTGTCTTCGAACCCCTGGATGTTGAGCGGCTCGGCCGTGAGGCCCTGCTGGCGGCAATAATAGACCAGCGCATCCTCTCGCCCATGCGTGACCCAGACCGTGCTGGCGCCAGTCTCGGCAATGGTCTGGCGCAATTCGTTCCAGTCCACGTGATCGGAAATGACCAGCGGCAGCTCGACCAGGCTCTGTCGCGCGCGCTGCTTGATGCTCATCCAGCCCGAAGCGAAGGCCAGCACCGGGTCGGCGAGACGTCTGCTCCAGCGGTCCTTCAAAGCCGAGGGCGGCGCGATGACGACCGCGCCCTCAAGTTCCGATTTCGGGGCATCGATGGCGAGGCGCAGCTCGCCCAGCGGCACGCCGCGCTCCTCGTAGAGTTCACACAGACGCACCATCGCCCCGTGAAGGTAGATCGGTGCCTCATACCCTGCCCCGCGCAGCAGCGAGATCACCCGCTGCGCCTTGCCCAGCGCGTAACAGCCGATGACGTGTGAGCGGTCGGCACTGTCGCGTAGCGAGCGCAGGAGGCGGGCTATCTCGATCTCCGGCTCGGGGTGCTGGAAGACCGGCAGGCCGAACGTGGCCTCGGTGACGAGAAGATCGCAGGGCACCAGTTCGAATGGCTGGGCAGTGCGGTCGGGGTGGCGCTTATAGTCACCCGTGACCACGACACGCTGGCCCTGATGTTCGATCAGCACCTGGGCGCTGCCCAGGATATGCCCGGCGGGATAGAGGGTGATGCGCACGCCGTCGATATCGAGCGGCTCGCCATAGGCGAGCGCCTGGAAGGAGCCGGCGCAATCCTCCCCGTAGCGCACCTTCATGATGGCGATGGTATCGGCCGTTGCCAGCACCTTGCCGTGCCCGGACCGCGCATGGTCCGAATGGCCATGGGTGATGATGGCCCGATCCTTTGGACTGGCTGGATCGATGAAAGTGTCGATCGCACGGATATGGAGGTTACGGTCGAGGATCGGGCTGGCCATGGTTCATACTAACGCGAAATTCGCCTTCGCGTTCAGTCCCGTGAGGCTGGCCGCCCGCGATGGCGCTACCGCACTTCCCAAGCCGAGGAACCGGGGCCCTCCGACATCTCCAACCCGATGGAGCGGGGCAATGAGCCCCGGGAAGCACAAGGGTGGGAGTGCATCGCCTCGGGGAAGGCCCGCCTAGAGCACCCGCGTTACCGTCATGAACCCGCCGCGCTCGGCATTTGCCGCGCCGATGGCAGCCTCCGACCCAAGCACAGCGACATGCCCCTCCCTGGCGACCACTTCGAGCAGATCCGCCATGGCGCGGAAATCCTTCGCGGTCGTGCCCAGCACCTGCTCGCGGCGCGTCTGGCGCGCCTCGTCGGTATCCCCGGTCATGACGCGCACCATGGCCGAATACCCCTTGGCATCGGGCAGCATGTAGCGGTCGATAGTGCCGATCGTGCCGATGATCGAGCGTGTGAGTTCGGTCTCCCCGATGGCCTGGCGCAGGAAGCTGGGCGTATTGTCGTAGACCGCCAGCGTCCCGAGAAGGTTCGGGTCGCGATAGGAGCTGAAGGCGAGGCTCCCGGTGAGGAAGTCGTAGCCGATGCTCGAGCCATAGGCACCGCCCAGCACGCGCACCTTGTCCCAGAGATAGGTGGTCTGGGTGTGGCGCAGCACGACCGCGATCGAGCCGGAATGGCTGTAGCCCAGGTCGAAGAGATTGGCGCCCTTGGCGACGTAGTTGACCTGCCCCGGGAAGGTGAAAGCCTCGTTGCGCGGCGTCAGAAGCGGAGACCACGCGCCAGTCGAGCCGGTTGAGACCGGCAGCCCCTTGAGGAAGGCTTCGAGTTCGGGCCGCGCCCCCTGCCAGATCGCCGCATCGGCGGTGATATTGGCGATGGCCGAGGCTCGAGCGAACAGCAGTTCGCGGATGCGCTCGAGCTTGGCCTGGACCGCGGGCCAGTCGTTCTGCACTTCATCGACCAGCTTGCGCAGGAAGAAGAGCTGGGTGATGCCGCCCATCTGCTCGGACGCCCAGTCTGCTTCCCGCAGCGCGGCGCTGATGCGGCTGGACATGAGGCCCGACCCGGCTCCCGCCAGCCGCCCCTCGAAGCCGGCCTTGTTCTCGAGCACCATCTGCTTGATGCGCTCGTGGTTATCCAGGCGTGCCGTGTGGATGATGTCGGCCATGATGGCCAGCATCTCGGAGACCTTGTCGGGCACCGCCTTGCCGCGCATCACCAGGTAGGCGGCGGTGCCGCCATCGACGCGCGAGGAAATCACCTGGCCCGGCGCGATGCCGCCGGTCGACCGGCCGATGCGCTGGGAGAGCGAGACGAAGTCCTGGTCCTTAGTGCCCGTCTGGAGCAGCGCTCGCGAGAAGATCGGCATGTAGGGCAGGAGATCCGCCGGCAGCACGCTCATGTCGAAGGCGAGATCGAGATAGAGGATGCCATTGGTGGCAAGATCGTGGGTCAGCACGCGCGTATCGGCGACCCGCTCTTCCTCGGTCGGGATGACCTTCCCTTCACGCGGCAGGTCGGCCAGTTGCAATGCCGGGAGCTTGGCCAGCGCCTCGGGAGCATCGATCGCCTCCTGCAGCGTCTTGAGTTCGTGCGTCTCAGCGATCGCCGCCTCGATGCCGGCATGGTCAAGCTCGGCCCGGTGTCCGGCCAGCCGCTCTTCCTCCTGGCGCGCCTCGCGCTGGCCCTGGCCGGGATCGGCCGTGAGGATGACCGTCGTGCGGTGCTGGTTTTCCAGCAGCAGGGTCTTGATCATATCCTCGAAGATCGGGCGACCGGCAGCGAGGTCCTGCTTTAGGGACGTGAAGGCTTCCTCGAAGGCCAGCGGGGTCAGAGGATCGTGGCCATGCAGCCAGGTGCGCATCGATCGCAGCATCAGCGAGATGCCGCGCGGCAGGCTGCCGGTATTGTTCTCGCGCAACGCGAACTCAATGGTGTTGAGCGAAGCCTCGATCTGGAGCGGATCGATGCCGCCCTCGGCCAGGGTCTTGAGGTTATCGAGGATCATCGGCTCGACCTTGGCCAGGTCGGCATCGGCAATGCCCTTGAGCCCAAACGTGGCGAAGGGCTGGAGGTAATCGTCCGAGAAGCCGCCCCCGGCAAAGCTCTCGCCGAGCCCGGAATCGGTCATGGCCTTGCGCAGCGGCGCGGCGGAGGTTCCCACCAGAACGTGCTCGAGGACATCGAGCGCCAGGCGCGCCTTGGGGTCGACGATCTCGTCGAGCATCCAGTTGACGGTCACCATGCCGGTGCGCTTGCCCGGCTGTGGCTCGCCCGAGGCATAGGTGCGCTCGACGCGCCGCGGCTCGGCAAAGCGCGGCTGCGGGCTCACCTGGGAGGTGACCGCCGCCTTGTCGAACTCGGAGAACACCGCATCGAGAATGTTGAGCCGTTCCTCCGGATCGTCGTCGCCATAGAAGAAGGCGCGGGTGTTGGACGGGTGGTAGAAGCGCTCGTGGAACGCCTTGAAGTCCTCGTAGGTGAGCTCAGGAATGACCTTGGGATCTCCCCCCGAACTCACGCCATAGGCGTTGTCCGGATAGATCGAGCGCTGCGAGACATCGCGCAGCACCGCCTCGGGCGAGGAATAGACGCCCTTCATCTCGTTGAAGACCACGCCCTTGTAGATGAGCGGCGCATTGCCGCCATCGAGCTCATAATGCCAGCCTTCCTGCTTGAAGGTGTCTTCCGAAATCAGCGGATGGAAGACGGCGTCGAGATAGACATCGACGAGGTTATAGAAGTCGCGCAGGTTCTGGCTGGCCACCGGATAGGCCGTCTTGTCCGGAAAGGTCATGGCGTTGAGGAAGGTGTGGAGCGAGCCCTTGAGCATCTCCACGAACGGCTTCCTCACAGGATACTTGCGGCTGCCGCACAGCACCGAATGCTCGAGGATATGGGCCACGCCCGTCGAGTCGGATGGCGGCGTCTTGAGCGTGACACCGAACACCTTGTTCTCGTCGTCGTTGATGAGTGAAAGCACTTCCGCCCCGGTCTTCTTGTGGCGGTAAAGACGCGCCAGCGAATTGACCTCGGGGATGGTCTGCTCCTGGAGCAGCTCGAAAGCATGGTGCTTCAACATGATGGGGCTCTCAAAAACGCGAACGAAACCAAGATGTAGGGGCTAGGGCGCCGATCCGCCAGCCCTGTGCGCTCTTGCGGCAGCGAGGAGCGCGATCACTTCCTCGTCGCTCGTCTGGGGAAAGTGCACGTAATGCTCCCCCACCGAGCTGAAGGGCTGCGGGGTATCGAGGCAAACCACCGCATCGGCCAACGGCCGCAGCGACCTGAGCACATCGGCAGGCGCCACCGGCACGGCGAGGACCACCGCAGCGGCCCCCGAGGCGGAAAGCCCCTTGAGCGCGGCTCGCACAGTGCCGCCCGTGGCAATGCCGTCGTCCACGAGGATAACCGTGCGCCCCGTCAACGACGGCAAGGGACGGTCGCCCCGGTAAAGCGCGCGCCGACGCTCCATCTCGGCGATCTGGTGCATGCGCTCGGTTTCCAGATAGGCACCCGAAGGAGCAACCGCAGCCATCACATCCTCGTTGAGCACCACCTGCGGCGGATCGCCCTCCACCAGTGCGCCGACGCCCAGTTCCTCGTAGCCCGGCGCGCCGATCTTGCGCACGATGAGGACGTCGAGTGGCGCTTCGAGCGCTTCGGCCACGGCGTACCCCACCGGAACGCCGCCGCGGGGCAGCGCCAGCACGATGGGGTGGCGGTCCTTGTAGCCCAGCAGGGCCCTGGCGAGTGCCGCCCCGGCAGCGCGGCGGTCCTGGAAGAGTCGACCGCCGGACGTCATCTCAGATCTGCCCGCGCACGTTCGGGCGCACCTTTTCGATATACCACCCGGCCAGCTGCTCGTGGAGCTCGCGCGACAGTGGCGGACGCGCCGCGGCGGCGACATTGTCGATCAACTGCTCGGACTTGGAGACGCCGGCGATGACGGTGGAAATGGGGGCGTAGTCGAGGATCCAGCGCAGCGCCATCTGCGCCATGGTCCAGCCCTGCGGCACGAAATGCTTGAGCTCGTCCGCCAACGCCACGCCGGTCTCGAAGGGCAGCCCCGAAAAGGTCTCCCCGACATTGAACGCCTGTCCGTCGCGATTGTAGTAGCGGTGATCCTGGGCGGCGAAATGCGTCGCCAGCCCGAACTTGCCCGAGAGCAGTCCGCTGGCCAGCGGCAGGCGCACGATGATGCCGACGTCGCGGTCGCGTGCCGCCGGCAGCAATTCCTTGGCGGCATCCTGCCGGAAGATGTTGAAGATGATCTGGAGGGTGGAAACGCCCGGATGCTGGAGGCAGATCAAGCCCTCCTCGACCGTCTCCACGCTGGCCCCATAGAACCTGAAAAGGCCCTCGGCCTGCAATTCGTCCATCCAGCCGAAGACATCGCCCTGCCGCATCACTTCGGTCGGGATGGTGTGGAGCTGGACGAGATCGAGCACCTCGACGCCCAGCCGCCGCGCCGAACCGGCCAGGCTCTCCTTGATCGCCTGCTTGGAGTATTTGTCCGGATAGAGCGTGCCCGAACGGCCGACCTTGGTGGCGACCGTCACCCCCGCCTTCGCCGGGAAACTGCGCACCCGGCTCTCGGAAAGCCCGGAACCGTAGACGTCCGCCGTATCCCAGAAATTGACGCCCAGCGCATTGGCCTTGGCCATGATCTCGGTCGCCATGTCATCGGACATGGGTCCGAAATCGCCGCCCAATTGCCAGAGCCCCAGCCCGATCTCGGAAACTTCGAAGCCGGTCTTACCCAAGCGGCGCTGCTGCATGTCGTTCCTCTCAAGCCATGATTCGCTCCCCTCATGCGGTCCGAATGCGGCGTTCCGATGAGGAAGACGAAAATTCTCGTCCCGCCCGAACGTTAGGACGCCTGAGGATCAAATGAAATATGGGGCGGGCCACCCACCCTCGCTCCCTCCCCACAAAGGGAGGAATAGAGGGTTGGGGGACCAGAGAATCGGGCCCGTCTACGCCCGCTCCCTGGTCGCGAAGAACTCGACCTTGGGATAGTCCTGCTGCATGCGGGTGAGCCACCAGTTGCTCTGCGCCAGGTAGATGGGGTTGCCATCCTTGTCCTCGGCCAGGGTCGAGCGGTTGGCGTCGATGAACTTCTTGAGCTCGGCCTTGTCTTCGGCCGCCACCCAGCGGGCCAGCTCGTACCCCACGCTCTCGAAGGCGATCGGCACGCCGTATTCCTTCTCGATGCGCGATTGCAGCACTTCGAGCTGCAGTTGACCGACCACCCCCACCAGCCAGTCCGCGCCGATCATGCGCCGGAACACCTGAGCTACGCCTTCCTCGGCAAGGTCGGATAGCGCCTTGGCAAGCTGCTTGGCCTTGATCGGATCGGTCAGGCGCACGCGGCGAATGATTTCGGGTGCGAAATTGGGAATGCCCGTGACCTTGATCGCCGCCCCTTCGGTCAGCGTATCGCCCACCGAGAGCGTGCCGTGGTTGGGAATGCCCACGATGTCCCCAGCCACCGCCTCTTCGGCCAGTTCGCGGCTCTGCCCGAAGAAGAACATCGGGTTGGTCACCGCCATGTCCTTGCCCGAGCGCACGTTTTTGAGGCGCATGCCGCGCTTGAACGTGCCCGAGGAGAGCCGCACGAAGGCGATGCGGTCGCGGTGGTTGGCGTTCATGTTGGCCTGCACCTTGAACACGAACCCGGAAACCTTGTTGTCCGAGGGCTGGATGGGGTTGGGTTCGGCCGGCTGGGGGCGCGGCTCGGGCGCCCAGGTGCCAAGCGCCATCAGGAGTTCGGCCACGCTGATGCTCTTGAGCGCCGAGCCGAAGATCACCGGGGTCAGGTGCCCTTCCAGATAGGTTGCGCGGTCGAAGGCCGGATAGCCCGAGAGCGCCAGGTCAAGCATCTCGAAGGCGCTGGCGAAGACCGGATCGGCAAGATAGGTCTCGTCGAGCATCAGGTCCTCGACATCCTCGAACGTCTCCAGCACCTCCCCCGAGGGGGAGAGCAGGCGCTTGCCGATGAGATCGATCGTCCCCTTGAAGTCGACGCCCTGCCCGACCGGCCAGACGACCGGCGACACGTCGAGCGCCAGCGTATCGGCGACGGTATCGAGGATTTCGAGCGCGCCCAGACCCTCGCGGTCCACCTTGTTTACGAAAGTGATGATGGGAATGTCGCGCAGGCGGCAGACTTCGAAGAGTTTCAACGTCTGGCTTTCGATGCCCTTGGCCATGTCGATGACCATGATCGCCGCATCCACCGCCGTGAGCGTGCGATAGGTATCTTCCGAAAAGTCCGAGTGGCCGGGCGTATCGAGAAGGTTGAAGGTCAGCCCGTCATGCTCGAACGTCATCACCGAGGAGGTGATCGAGATGCCGCGCTGCTGCTCGATCTCCATCCAGTCCGACCGGGTAGCGCGCATGCTGGCGCGCCCGCGCACGGCGCCTGCCTGCTGGATGGCGCCCGAGGCGGCCAGCAGCTTTTCGGTGAGCGTGGTCTTGCCGGCGTCCGGGTGCGAAATGATGGCGAAGGTGCGCCGCGTCTGATACGGGGCCAGGCCCGTGCGGGCAGTTGCGGTCGCGGTGGCGGCGGTCATGGCAATTCTGGGCTTTCGTCGGGAAGGCGCTCCTCCTAGACCGAATGGCCCTTCCGTTCAAGCTTGCCCTCGTGCGTGGAACCGGCGATGAAGCCGCATGCCGCTCCTTTCGCCGCTCCCCATCGATGCCGCCCTGCCCCTGCTTCTCGCCGCGCTCGAGGCCGGGCCGTTCGCCGTGCTCGTCGCGCCGCCGGGCGCCGGCAAAACCACTCGCGTGCCGCTGGCATTGCTCGATGCCCCGTGGCGTGGCGATGGCCGCATCGTCATGCTCGAACCCCGCCGCCTCGCCGCCCGCGCCGCCGCCCGCCGCATGGCGCAGACGCTGGGCGAGGAAGTCGGCGAAACCGTCGGCTACCGCGTCCGCCTCGACAACAAGATTACCAGGAAGACGCGCATCGAAGTCGTCACCGAAGGCGTCTTCACCCGCATGCTGCTCGACGATCCCGAACTCACCGGCATCGCCGCCGTACTCTTCGACGAATTCCACGAGCGCAGCCTCGATGGCGATCTGGGGCTCGCCTTGGCGCTCGACGCTGCCGCCCTGCGTGAAGACCTGCGGCTCCTGGTGATGTCGGCGACGATCGACGGCGCCCGGGTGGCGCGCCTCCTCGGCGATGCGCCGGTCATCGAAAGCGAAGGCCGCGCCTTCCCGGTCGAGACCCGCTATGTCGTCCCAGATCCACTGGCCCGCCTCGAAGATCAGGTGACGGCAGCCACGCTCGAGGCCATGAACAGCGAGCCCGGCTCCGCCCTCGTCTTTCTGCCCGGGCAGGCCGAGATCACCCGCACCGCGGAGCGCCTTGCCGGCAAGGTGCCCGCCAATACCGACATCGCCCCGCTCTATGGCCAGCTCACCCCAGCCGAACAGGATCGCGCCGTCCAGCCCGCCCCACGCGGCCGCCGCAAGATCGTGCTGGCAACCTCGATCGCGGAAACCTCGCTCACCATCGAGGGCGTGCGCATCGTCATCGATTCCGGCTTTCGCCGCGTCCCGACCTATGAGCCCGCCACCGGCCTCTCCTCGCTCGAAACCCGCCGCGTTTCCCGCGCCGCCGCCGACCAGCGACGTGGCCGCGCCGGCCGTACCGAACCGGGCATTTGCTTTCGCCTCTGGAACGAGGGGCAGAATTCGGCGCTCGACGCCTTCGACACGCCCGAAATCCTCGCCGCCGACCTTTCCGGGCTCGCCCTCGACCTCGCCTCCTGGGGCGTCACCGATCCCAAGGCGATGGCCTTTCTCGATTCCCCGCCCGCTCCGGCCTGGAGCGAAGCGGTGACCTTGCTCAAAGGGCTCGAGGCCCTCGACGCGCAGGGTCGCATCACGCCCGAAGGTCGAGCCCTCGCGCGCCTGCCGCTCCATCCGCGCCTCGCCCACATGGTCCATTGCGCCGCCGGCGAGAACGACGCCCTCACTGCCGCCGAGATCGCCGTCCTCCTCGGCGAACGCGGCCTTGGCGGCGCCGGCATCGACCTAGCCCACCGCCTCGACCGCTTCCGCCGCGAATCCGGCCGCCGCGCCGAGGAGGCGCGCAATCTCGCGCGCCGCTGGGCCGCCCTCGTCGGCAACAAATCCGGCAGCGGCGAAGACGCCGGCCGCCATCTCGCCCGCGCCTATCCCGATCGCGTGGCGCAGGCCTCGGGCGCGCGCGGTCGCTTCCGGCTCGCCAATGGCCGGGCCGCAAGCCTTGAAGAGACCGACGCCCTGGCCGCCGCGCCTTATCTTGTAGTGGCCGATCTCACGGGGAGCGCCGCGAACGGCCGTATCCGCGCGGCGGCCGCCATCGACCGGGCAACGATCGAGGAATTGTTCGCCGGCCAGATCACCAGCGAAACCGTGCTCGCCTTCGACAAGGGCGCCAGGAGCCTGCGCGCCCGCCGCATCCGTCGCCTGGGCGCCTTGCGTCTCACCGAGGAACCCCTGGCCGTGCCGACAAGCGAAGAGGCCGCGCGCCTCCTGGCCGCCGGACTGGCCGAAACCGGCATCGCCGCCCTGCCCTGGAGCAAGGACCAGAACGCGCTGCGCGCCCGCAGCACCTATCTGCATCAGACCCTGGGCGATGCCTGGCCCGACCTTTCGGACCCCGCCATTGCCCAGGATGGTGCCGCCACCCTCGCGCCCTACCTCTCTGGCCACGCTGGACTAGCCGACCTTTCGGCCGACGACCTAGCCGGGTTCATCGAGGAAGTGCTCCCCTGGGCCAGGCGCGCCGAGATGGACAAGCTGCTCCCCAGCCATTTCGCCGCCCCCTCCGGCTCGAACCTGCCGATCGACTATGCCGGTGAGAACGGCCCGACCCTTGAGATCCGCGTCCAGGAGCTCTTCGGGCTTGACCGCCATCCTGCCGTCGCCGGGGGCAAGGTGCCGCTCTTGCTGGTGCTGCTTTCGCCGGCTCACCGCCCCATCCAAACCACCCGAGACCTCCCCGGCTTCTGGCGCGGATCGTGGAAGGATGTCGCCAAGGACCTCA
Organism: Youhaiella tibetensis; assembly: GCF_008000755.1. Lineage (NCBI taxonomy): Bacteria > Pseudomonadati > Pseudomonadota > Alphaproteobacteria > Hyphomicrobiales > Devosiaceae > Paradevosia > Paradevosia tibetensis. Next base: position 3,741,505 of record NZ_CP041690.1, read on the forward strand.
AGGGGCGCTATCCCAAGCACTACTGGCCGGACGACCCCCTGGCCGCCCAGGCGACGGCGCGCGCCAAGCCGCGCGGCACCTGACCGATCCGAACCGCAAGAGCGAGAATCACCTCATGGCCACCCCCACCAAGCTCGTCGTCATCATAGCCTTCGACAAAGGCGAAGACGGCGAACTGATCCCCGCGTTCGAGCCACGCGAGATGCAGAGCGAGTCCCGCGCCATCAGCGAGGCGCGCCAGCTCGCTCAACGCCATGTCGGGGTCATCGCCTGGTCGCGCGACGCCGACCCCGCCATGGGCGATTACGGCCCGCCGGTGGAGCTGTTCCGTCACGGGGAGGTGCCGGACCTCGACTGAGGCCTCCCGACGAACCGCCTCGATTGCCTGCATTTTTCGCCCGCGATAGGTTGTTCGCCCGAGACGGTCGAGACGGTGCGGCGATGCAGACAGAGCAGGGCGTATTGCGCCTTTCGATCACGGCCACGTTCCTCGTCGCCGCGATCGGCATCGTCTTCGGCCTGCTTTCGGGCTCCTACGCCATCGTCTTCGACGGCGTTTACGCGCTGACCGATGCCATCATGACGGTGCTGGCGCTCCTCGTGGCCCGGCTCATCGCCTCCTCCACCAGCGAGGACGCCGAGAGCACCTGGCTGGTCAAGCACTTCACAATGGGCTTCTGGCACCTTGAGCCGATGGTGCTCGGCCTTAACGGCATCATGCTGACGGGCGCCGCGCTCTACGCCTTCATCAACGCCGTCGGCAGCATCGTCCATGGCGGGCGGACGCTCGATTTCGACAATGCCATCGCCTATGCCGCGATCACGCTGGCCATGACCACCACCATGGCCGTCTACGCCTATCGCGCCAACCGACGGATCGGCTCGGATTTCGTGGCGCTCGACGCCAAGAGCTGGGTGATGTCCTCGGCCATGACGGCGGCGCTCCTCGTGGCCTTCGTCTTCGGCCTCTTCATCCAGGGGACGAGCCTTCAGTGGCTCTCGCCCTATATCGACCCGGTGGTGCTGGCCGTGATCTGCGTGGTGATCATCCCGATCCCGCTCGGCACCATCCGCCAGGCGCTGGCCGACATCCTCTTGGTCACCCCAGCCGACCTAAAGGCACATGTCGATGGCGTCGCCCAGGACTTCGTTGAGCGCTACGGCTTCCTCTCCTACCGCGCCTATGTTGCCCGCGTCGGTCGGGGCCGCCAGATCGAGCTCTATTTCATCGTGCCCCACGACCGTCCCGCTGCCCGCCTGGAGGAATGGGATCGCATCCGCGACGAAGTCAGCGCCGCCCTCGGCCCCGATTCGCCCGACCGCTGGCTAACCATTGCCTTCACGACGGACCCGGAATGGGCCGATGGCGTGAGCGTGGCGGCGGCCTGAGAAGCCGCACGCCTCTCAGGCGATCCGACGCGGTTCGCCCCTGCGGAACGGCTTCCTCGCCTTGTCGGCATAAAGGGCCTTGTCGGCCTCCACCACGACGTCGAGGTCATTCTCCTCCGGCGCACGCTCGGCAACGCCGACGCTGGCAGAAAGCCGGATCTCCTCGCCGGCGAAATCGAATGGCGTTGCCGACACGCTCGCACGCAAAGCCTCGGCGAGGCGCAATGCCTCGCCATACGCCGTTCCGGGGAACACCACGCAGAATTCATCGCCACCGAGGCGTCCGACGAAATCGGTCGGGCCCACCCCGCCGCTCAGGAGCCGCCCAAGATGCGCCAGCGCCCGGTCACCCGCGGCATGGCCATATCGATCGTTGAGCGGCTTGAAATCGTCGAGGTCGAAAAGCGCGACCGAATAGACTTGATCCCCCTGCCTGCTCAGTTCCGCCAACCGTATCTGAAGCCCGCGACGATTGGCGACCCCGGTAAGCTCGTCCGTCTCAGACAGATGCGCGAGCCGGGTCTGCAGGCGATCGATCATCATCAGGGCAAAACCCAGGTTCCATACCGCGCCGCTGAAGACCGTGCAGAGCAGCGCATAGGAAGCGAGCGCGTAGTAGACCGGAAACGCCATTATCCCGGTCAACACACTGATGTTGGAGCCGATGACCATAAGCTGGCCGAGCATTGCGACCGCGAACGCGACGACCGCCACGATCGCGCCGACACCCGGCTGGCGAAAGCGTAGCAAGTGCCGAATGGAAAGCCCCATGACCGTTGCTTGCCCGGCCGCATAGACCACGGCGCGGCCACGGTCGAACTCGAAACAGGCGATCATCGCGCAGGCGGCCAAGGCGGCAATGGCAAGCGCGAGCTTCTGCCCGCCGGCCTGGCCATCGAACCGGCGCAGCCCGATCCAGAACTGGGCGAAGCCCAGGATGATGAGCACGTTTCCACCGATCGCCGGCACCGGCGCGCCGGCATTGCCCTGAATGGCCAACACCGCTCCACCGACGACCGTCAGCCCCATGCCCAACAACCAGTAGAGGGCCGCCGGATTGGGTCTATAGCGATACGCGAACGCCGCCCAGACCACGCACACGGTCAGAGAATTGAGGAAAATGACGATGTAGAGCGTCAGGAAATCAAGACTAGGCATCGGACCACCCGTTTTCGGCCGGACCGATACGGGGCGAACCCCTAAGCCGCTGTAAATTCGGGCCGCCAAGTTGACGCGATCCCGTCCCGGCACGCCGCCACAACGCCGCTGGCCTAGCCACCAACACCCTGGACAATCGCCGTCGATTTTAGATGAAATGGTGGGTGCGACAGGGATTGAACCTGTGACCCCTGCCGTGTGAAGGCAGTGCTCTCCCGCTGAGCTACGCACCCGCGCCTGTACCCGGCGAGGAAAGACTTGAGAGAATGGTGGGCGTAACTGGGATTGAACCAGTGACCCCTACGATGTCAACGTAGTGCTCTCCCGCTGAGCTATACGCCCATCTCTCAAGAGCGCGGCCGGTGCAGCACCTGCCGTTGCCGCGCGATAGACCATAAAACCCCTTTCGCGGTCAAGGGGTCAATGGCGGACTTTTCACCGTGTGGAAATCAAGCCGCCAGAAGCCGCTCCACCTCGTTGACCAGGTCCTTGAGATGGAAGGGTTTGGAGAGCACCGAAGCGTCGCGCGGCGCGTCGCTGTCGGGGTTGAGCGCCACTGCCGCAAAGCCGGTGATGAACATCACCTTCAGGTCCGGATCGAGCTCGGTGGCGCGGCGGGCCAGCTCGATGCCGTCCATTTCCGGCATCACGATGTCGGAAAGCAGCAGGGAAAAGGGTTCCTCGCGCAACCGCTCATAGGCCGAACGGCCGTTGTCGAACGACACGACTTCATAGCCGGCATTCTTGAGCGCGCGCGTCAGGAACTGGCGCATGTCGTTATCGTCTTCGGCGAGCAGTATCCGCTTCATCGAATCCTCGTGAAAGGGCTGGGACTCTGTGGGGTCATATGTACTGCATGCGGCTATTTCTTCAATCACGCAAGGCGTAGTGCCCTCAGAAATTGTGATTGCTAGACATTCAGCCGCACGGGAGGCAAACTGGAAGGCAAATCGCGGCAAGCGCTTCGGCCCGTGGAGGAAATATACGGTGCAGTCCGACTACTGGGACAAGCCAGCCTTTGAAACTATCCGGCCGCGCCGGCTGACGGCGCCCCTTGTGTTCAACTCGGGCCACTCGGGCCGCGACTATCCGCAGCGCTTCCTCGAAATGACCCGGCTCGACCACCTTTCGATTCGCCAGTCCGAGGATGCCTTCGTCGACGAACTGTTCGGCCGTGCCCCGCACCTGGGGACCCCGCTCCTGCGCGCCCATTTCCCGCGTGCCTATCTCGACGTCAACCGCGAGCCCTGGGAACTGGACCCCCAGATGTTCGAGGAGCCGCTATCGGACCGCTACAACACCACCTCCCCGCGCGTGGCCGCCGGGCTGGGAACGCTGGCGCGCGTCGTAGCCGAGAACAAGCCGATCTACCGCGATAGGCTGACGCTCGATGATGCCTGCATGCGCATCGAGGGCATCTACCTGCCCTATCACGCCACTCTGCAGAAACTGCTCAGCGAAGCCCTCACCCAGTTCGGCGTGGCCGTGCTGGTCGATTGCCATTCCATGCCGCGCCTGGCGCGCAGCGGCGACAAGGCCGCGCCCGATATCGTCCTGGGCGATCGCTATGGCACGGCCTGCGCCCCGGTGCTGATGGACCTGATCGAAACCGTGTTTACGAGCGCGGGCCTGCGCGTGGCGCGGAACCGCCCCTATGCCGGAGGTTACGCGACCCGCACCTATGGGCGGCCACAATATGGCGTCCACGCCGTCCAGATCGAGATCAGCCGGCACCTCTATATGAATGAGGTCACGCTCTCCAGGAACGAGAGTTTTGACGCCGTGCGGCAACTGGTCGAAAAGCTGATCTTTGCGCTGATCGGGCTCGACCTGACCCTGCTCGCCACCAACAAGGCGGCCGCCGAGTAGGCTCTCCACAAAGGAAGAGCGCCGGTTGTGGCGCGGCGCTCCAGTCAAGGGAGGAAACGTGGGACGCCTGCGATACGCTTGGAGGTCCAGAGCCAGTCGCGAGCTTCCCGCCCATCATGCCTCTCTGGGATGAACCCAGTTGCCGAGTCGATCAAGTGCGCAGTGATCCCTAGCCAGCAAGTTACCATTCGTTGTTGCAAAAATGATCCACGCCGACTAACGGCATTCAGCGCCGTTTTGCCGCCCACCTCTTTGAGAAAAGCACACCCATGACTGGCAACAATTCTGCCCGCCCGCTCCTGGCCGGCCTCGAGCCCGCGCAAATTCTTGAGACCCTGCTGGCCGCCGCCGCCGCCGCTGCGCGCGAAACCCTGCCGCGCTTCCGCAGCCCCCTGGCCGTGGAAAACAAGCTGGCGGGCGGCTTCGACCCCGTCACCGAGGCGGACAAACAGGCCGAAATCGCCGTTCGCGACCTGATCGCCGCGCGCTTTCCCGATCACGGCCTGATCGGGGAGGAATGGGACCCAAAACTCTCGGACAATCCCTGCCAGTGGATCATCGATCCGATCGACGGCACGCGCGCCTTCATCTCGGGCGTGCCGGTCTGGGGAACACTGATCGGCTTCATGGTTGATGGGCGGGCCCAGGCCGGGCTCATGGCCCAGCCCTTCACCGGCGAAACCTATGTCGGCCTGCCCGGCCGCTCGATCTACCGGCGCGGCGTGGAGGAAATCGTGCTCAGGACCAGCGCCGTAACCGAGATCGGCCGCGCCAAGCTCTCCACCACCACGCCCGATCTCTTTGTGCAGACCGGCACGCAGCGCCCCTGGGACGCCCTTCGCGCCCAGGTGCTCCAGACCCGCTACGGGCTGGATTGCTACGCCTATTGCCTGCTGGCGGCGGGCCATATCGACCTCATCGTCGAGCCCGGCCTCAAGAATGTCGACATCGCCCCGCTGGTGCCGATCATCGAGAATGCCGGCGGCATCGTGACGACCTGGGAAGGCGGCGCGCCCGAGGAAGGCGGCAATTGCATCGCTGCGGCAACGCCCGAACTCCATGCCGCGGCCATGGCGGTACTCCGGGCTGCCTAGGCCTCAGCCCGCGCGTATTTCCCCCGCCACCGTGATTTGGATACACTACCCTTTGCGGGGAAAGCAGGGAACAACGCCCCGTTCGACTAGCCGCTCTGCTCGGTGATGAACGCATCGAACGCCGCCAGCGCTTGGCCACGAATCGCGTTGGATTCCATGAAGAGCTCATGCTGCGCCCCGGCGATCACCACATGGCGCCCGGTGCGCATGCGCAGGCCCATTTGCTCGATGGCCGGAGTCGAAACGATGCGGTCGCGCGCCGCCGCCAGCATTAGGACAGGGATTCGGACCGAGCCCGGAAAGCGGTCGCGCGCCGCTTCCCCCATCATCTCGGTAGCCGCGGCCACCCACCGGATGGTCGGCGTTCCCGCCCCCAGACCCGGCTGGGCCTTGAGAATTTCGGCCGTGCGCAGATAGCGCCCGGCATCGCCGGTCAGCGGATTGCCGGGGAACGTCTTTTCCGACATCGCCCGCTCGCCGCGCCCCGGCACGGGGAACTGCCCGAGCCCGATGAAAGAGAGCGCGTTGGCGAGGCGCGCCATTCCGACCATGCTCAGCGGCTGGCCATCGAGCGCGATCATCGGTGCCGAGACGAACATGCGGTCGAACATCAGCCGGTCGCGCCGTCCGGCGTCGAGCGCCACGAGCCCGCCCATCGAATGGGCCACCAGGTAGAACGGCGGCGGGCAATCGGGCAGCAGGATCTCGGCGTGAAAACTGCGCAGGTCCGTCCAGTAGTCCTCGAACCGGTCGACATAGCCGACCCGCCTGTTCCCGATCACGCGGTCCGATCCGCCCTGCCCGCGGAAATCGAAGGTCGCTACGGCGAAGCCGCGAGCCTGGAAATCGGCGACGGTCTCGAAATACTTCTCGATGAACTCGGAGCGCCCCTGCAGGATGCAGACGGTGCCGCGGTGTACCTCACCCTTGCGCGGGAACAGCGCATAGCGCAGCCGCGCATTGTCGCTCGTCACGAAATAGCCGGCCCGCACGCCTTCCGGCACCGGGTTGGACGGCACGACCGCAAGCGGTGGCCCGTTGGGATCGACGACGACGTTCATTGCGCGAACCTTGCCACGTTCGGGCAAGCTTTAGGGCTCCGGACAAAGAAAAACCAGCGCTCCGGGATGGAAACGCTGGTTTTTCCTCTGATGGCCCGTCGAGCGGGGGGCGGGGTGACGACGGGCGCATTTCGATGTGCAGGATCGACTGCACGATCAAAGTCTTGCGCCCCTGCGCCTGAACCGGGCCCGAGGCGGTCGTTCAGAATCCGTTCATAAAACTGGCGCGGGCCCCCTCTTGAAGCGCCGCCGGGGTTACCTAAATCTTTGTTGTCCGCCGGAAACGACCGGGGACCGGCACCTCGCCGCCCATGCTCGCCTATAGAGGGAGCGCCATGGCGGGACGCCGAAATCCACGTTGCTCACAGGAGAATGTGAACCATGCAGACCATTGATTTCTCGCCCTTTTATCGTTCGACCGTCGGCTTTGACCGGCTGTTTTCGCGCCTGGACAATCTCCAGGAGGCCAAATCCTACCCTCCCTACAATATCGAGCGCGTCGGTGAAGACGCCTATCGCGTGTCGATCGCCGTGGCAGGCTTCGCTCAGAGCGACATTGCCATCGAGAGCAAGGAAAACGGCCTGACCATCAAGGGCGCCAAGGCTCCGGAAACCGCTGAAAAAGCCCGTGAATTCCTGCACCGAGGCATTGCCGAGCGCGCTTTTGAGCTGCGCTTCCAGCTTGCCGAATATGTGGAAGTCACCGGAGCCAATCTCGAGAACGGGCTGCTCCATATCGAGCTCAAGCGCGTCCTGCCCGAGAGCAAGAAGCCGCGCCAGATCGCGATCAACACCGGCACGAAGTCGCTCGAAGACCAGGCCGCCGTCAACTAAGCGGCCCATCATCCCGAAATATGACGACGAGGCGTGGACCCTTGCGGTCCGCGCCTTTTTTGCATTTCCGGCGCCTTATTTCCTACATTTCCTATTCACAGTTGGGCTTCTCCTATTCTCTGCGTCAAAAAAGTGACCCTTGCCGCTTGCAGCACGGAAAAAAATGTGTAAACCTCCGGGAATAGGACAGCACTGTTGTCCATAAACAGCGGATCGGCGGAGGTTCTCCCGCACCGCTATAGGAAAAGGGGCATGAACCATGGAACCTTCGAAACGGTAGCCCCCGTCCTGCACCCGCGGCTGACCGGTCTCCCCGGCCCGGCCGCACGCAAATCCGGCTGGCCCGCTTATCGATAGCGGAAACGGAATTGCGGGGCCATCAGTGCCCACCGAGCGGCCATTTGGATGCAGAGCCGCTCTCAATCAGATAGGATTGCGCTGCCCGCCCGAGGCGTACATGGTACGGCCCGGCCAGCATGATCCCGGAAAGTGGCGACACTTTTCGGCAATGATCATGCCAAAAGTCGTGGGCGCTAGTGCATCCCGGAAAGGAATAGGGTGCGGTTCTCCAACAGGAACCGCGCGAAGGAACAGGCATCGCCCGGCACGAACCGGGCCCCGGCAGGGAAGCGAAATCCCTACGGTTCAAAGCGAGGAAAAAGACATGGCCCACGAACGGAACGGATCGATCGCGTATCCTGGTACGAACGGTATCGCCACTCGCAAAACCGGTCGGCCGGAGGCACAGGGCCTTTACGATCCGCGCAACGAGCGCGATGCCTGCGGCATCGGCATGATTGCCAACATCAAGAACAAGAAGTCCCACGAAGTGGTCGAGAAGGGTCTCGAAATCCTCGAGAACCTGGAACACCGTGGCGCCGTGGGCGCCGACCCGCTGATGGGCGACGGCGCCGGCATTCTCGTGCAGACCCCGCACGCTTTCTTCAAGAAGGTGGTTGATTTCGACTTGCCCGCGGCGGGCGACTACGCCGTGGCCATGCTCTTCTACCCCAACGAAGTCGCCCTGCGCGACCGCGTGGCCGAAGCTGTCCGCGCCTGCCTGCGCGACGAGGGGCTGGAGCTTCTGGGCGAGCGTGTCGTGCCGACCGACAACGGCAAGCTCTCCGAGGGCGTCATCGCCACCCAGCCGATCATCGAGCAGATGTTCATCGGCCGGCCGGCGGGCCTCTCCACCGACGAGTACGAGCGGCGCCTCTTCATCGCCCGCAAGGTGATCTCCAACACGGTCTACAACGCCCTGCCCGAAGTGGCCGGCGACAACGGCTTTTATGTCGTGTCGATGTCGGTGCGCACGCTGGTCTATAAGGGCATGTTCCTGGCCTACCAGCTCGGCGCCTTCTATCCGGACCTGTCGGACCCGGATTTCGAATCCGCCATCGCCCTGGTGCACCAGCGCTTCTCGACCAACACCTTCCCGTCCTGGAAGCTGGCCCACCCCTACCGCATGACCACGCATAATGGTGAGATCAACACCATCCGCGGCAACGTCAACTGGATGGCGGCCCGCCAGGCCTCGGTGAAGTCCGAGCTTTTCGGCGAGGAAATCTCCAAGCTCTGGCCGATCTCCTATGAAGGGCAGTCGGACACCGCGTGCTTTGACAACGCGCTCGAATTCCTCGTGCGCGGCGGCTATCCGCTGCCGCATGCGGCCATGATGCTGATCCCGGAAGCCTGGGCCGGCAACCCGCTCATGGATGAGAAGCGCCGCGCCTTCTACGAATACCACGCTTCGCTGATGGAGCCCTGGGACGGCCCGGCCGCCATGTCGATCTCGGACGGCCGCTACGTCGTGGCGACGCTTGACCGCAACGGCCTGCGCCCCGCCCGTTACCTCGTGACGCGCGAAGGCCATGTCGTCCTCGCTTCCGAATCGGGCGTGCTCAACATTCCCGAGGAAGACATTGTCGAGAAGTGGCGTCTCCAGCCCGGCCGCATGCTGCTGGTCGATCTCGAGGAAGGCCGCATCGTCTCGGACGAGGAGATCAAGACCCAGCTCGCCACCGCCAACCCCTATGCGCAGTGGCTCGCCCGCACCCAGATCGTGCTCGAAGACCTGCCGGCGGTTGCCCCCCAGGCCCCCGAGCCGTCCTCGAGCCTGCTCGATCGCGCCCAGGCCTTTGGCTACACCAGCGAAGACATCAAGCTGCTGATGGCGCCGATGGCGACCACCGGCCAGGAAGCCGTGGGCTCGATGGGCACCGACACGCCGCTTTCGGCGCTCTCGGACAAGTCAAAGCTCCTCTACACCTATTTCAAGCAGAACTTCGCCCAGGTCACCAACCCGCCGATCGACCCGATCCGCGAGGAATCGGTGATGAGCCTGGTCTCGTTCATCGGCCCGCGCCCGAACCTTTTCGACCTTGAGGGGCTCTCGACGGTCAAGCGCCTCGAAGTGCGCCAGCCGATCCTGACCAACGAGGACCTCGAAAAGATCCGCGGCATCGGCGACATCGCGGACAACCCGTTCAAGACCGAAACGCTCGACATCACCTATCCCGCCGACATGGGCGCGATCGGGATGGAAGCGGCGCTCAACGCCATCTGCGAAGCGGCGGAAGTGGCGGTGCGCGGCGAATACAACATCATCATCCTTTCGGACCGCCTGATCTCGGCCGACCGCATCGCCATTCCGGCGCTGCTGGCGACCGCGGCTGTGCACCATCACCTCATCCGCAAGGGCCTGCGCACCTCCTCGGGCCTGGTGGTGGAAACCGGCGAAGCGCGCGAGATGCACCATTTCGCCATGCTCGCCGGGTACGGCGCCGAGGCGATCAACCCCTACCTGGCTTTCGAGACGCTGGCCGCGCTGCACGCCGAGGGCGAGTACCCGCCCGAGGTCGACGCCGAGGAAGTCGTCCACCGCTACATCAAGTCGGTGGGCAAGGGCCTGCTCAAGATCATGTCCAAGATGGGCATTTCGACCTACCAGTCCTATTGCGGCGCCCAGATCTTCGATGCGGTCGGCCTCAAGTCCGACTTCGTAGCGCGCTATTTCTTCGGCACCGCTAACGCCATCGAAGGCGTCGGCCTGGCCGAGATCGCCGAGGAAACCGTCCGTCGCCACCGCCTCGCCTTCAGCAACGACGCCGTGCTGCGCCGCGCACTCGATGTGGGCGGGGAATATATGTACCGCATGCGTGGGGAGGCCCATGCCTGGTCGCCGGACGTCGTCTCGGACCTCCAGCACGCAGTGCGCAATTCCGACCTTTCCAAGGAAGGCGCCCAGGCGCGCTATGACGCCTTCGCCAAGGCGATCAACGAGGGCGAGAACCGGCACCTCTCCATTCGCACGCTCTTCGACATCAAGCCGCTCGGCGAAGCCGTGCCGCTCGAGGAAGTCGAGTCGGCCCAGGATCTGGTCAAGCGCTTCGTCACCGGGGCGATGAGCTTCGGCTCGATCAGCCGCGAGGCGCACACCACGCTCGCCATCGCCATGAACCAGATCGGCGGCAAGTCGAACACCGGTGAAGGCGGCGAGGAAGCCGACCGCTACAAGCCCCTGCCCGACGGCTCGCGCAATCCGCTGCGCTCCTCGATCAAGCAGGTGGCCTCCGGCCGCTTCGGCGTCAC